>CAUURR010000049.1:0-12376 GCA_963547555.1 uncultured Treponema sp.
TGCACAAAAAGAGTCGGCACAAAAAGTGCCTGCACAAAAAGTGCCTGCACAAAAAGAGTCGGCACAAAAAGTGCCTGCACAAAAAGTGCCTGCACAAAAAACGCCCGCGGAAAGCGCACTTGCGGAACCCGCGTTGGCTTCCATAACAGGCGAAAATCTGCGTTCCTGTATCGGTATGCTTTCCAAAGAAAACAGGGCGGCTTCGAGTATCAACCGTTTTTCCGCGTCGGTGCGGAATTTTTTTGCCTATTGCCGCAGATTTGAGTATATTAAAATAGACCCCGCAGCGGATTTAAAAAACGTTAAAATGCCGGTGCGGGTTCCCAAATTTATGAATGCCGCCGAAATAGACGAAATGTGCGCGCAGCCTGCAAAGGCTCCCCTTTTGTGGGAAGCCCGCGACCGCGCCCTTTTTGAAGCTTTGTATTCGTCGGGCTGCCGTGTTTCCGAACTCGCTTCTCTTAAAATGAGCGATATTTCTGCGCGGCTTGATTCGGCTTTGGTGCGCGGCAAAGGCGGAAAGGACAGGCGCGTTTTTTTTTCGAAAGAGGCCGTTCAGTCTTTAAAAGTCTATGTGGGCGAGCGCGAGCAAAAACTTCGCGAAAAGGGAGAGAAGGCGTATAAAGGCGCACAGACGCTTTTTATAAACCGAAACGGTACAAACCTCAGCGCACGGGGAATACGCTTTATAGTGAGCCGCTATTCGTCTTTGGAGGGCACAAAACGGCACGTGTCGCCGCACACGTTCAGGCATACCTTTGCGACGGCAATGATACGTGCGGGGGCGGATATACGTTCGGTACAGGAAATGCTGGGACATTCGAGTTTATCGACTACGCAGCGTTATACGCATATAACAAGTGCCGAATTGCGGGCTTTGTACAACCGCGCCCACCCGCACGGCTCTAAAACGGAAACAAAACCAAAAGATTGAGGGATAGATGAAAAAAACGAAAATTCGCAGTACAACCGTGATTGCAATAAAACGGAACGGAAAGGTTGCCATGGCGGGGGACGGTCAGGTAACGATGGGGCAGACGGTTATGAAAGGCAACGCCCGTAAAGTGCGCAAAATGTACGACGGCAAAGTGCTCACCGGTTTTGCCGGAGCCACCGCCGATGCCTTTAACCTTTTCGATAAATTCGAAATGAAGCTTCAGGAATATTCGGGCGATATTACCCGCGCCGCCGTCGAGCTTGCAAAAATGTGGCGTACGGATAAGGCACTCCGCAATTTGGAAGCCCTGCTTTTGGCGGCGAGTAAGGATAAAATCCTTCTTATATCGGGTACGGGAGACGTTATCGAGCCCGAAAACGACGTATTGGCAATCGGTTCGGGCGGCAATTACGCCTATGCCGCAGCCCTTGCTTATATGGAATCGTCCGATTTAAGCGCCCTCGAAATTGCCCAAAAAAGTTTAAAAATCGCAGGCGAAATCTGTATTTATACAAACGGTCATATTACCGCGGAGGAATTATAAATGAAAGAGGGTCTTGAAGATTTAACACCCAAACAAATAGTCGAACAGTTGGATACCTACATCATCGGGCAAAAAAAAGCCAAACGCTCGGTCGCAGTCGCTTTGCGAAACCGTACGCGCCGCTTAAAGCTGCCCGAAGATATACGCGAAGAAATCGCACCCAAAAATATTTTGATGATAGGCCCGACGGGAGTCGGAAAAACCGAAATAGCGCGCCGCCTTGCAAAATTATGCGGAGCGCCCTTTATAAAGGTTGAAGCGACAAAATACACCGAAGTAGGTTATGTAGGCCGCGATGTCGAATCCATGGTGCGCGACTTAATGGCGGTCGGTTACAATATGGTTAAAGCCGAAATGCAGGAGCAGTTAAAAGCCGCCGCAGGCGAAAAAGTCGAAGAAGACCTCTTGGATTTACTCCTTCCCGGAAGCGGCAAAAAAAATAAAAAACGCACAAAAGAGGAAAAAGGCGAAGGCGGCGGAGGTTTTATGCTCCCCTTTAATATTTTCGGCTCTCCCGTACCGCAGGAAAAAGATACCGAACCGGAAGCCGCCGAAAAGCAGGGCGGCATTCAGGCTGCGGATGATTCCGGTGAAAAAGGCGGAAGCGAAGCGGCATCCGATTCTTCGGTATCTCAGGAAAAAGACGGTTCAATGAACGCAACGCGCGAAAAGTTCCGTACAATGCTCCGCGAAGGAAAACTTGAGGGGCGCGAAATAGAAATCACCGTGCAAAAACGCCAAAGAATGCCGTCGATGGAAATTATCGCAGGCGGCAGTCCCGAAGATATGGAAAGCGTTATGCAAAATATTTCGTCGATGCTGAACGGCTCCCGTACAAAAAAACGCTCCGTAACCGTTGCCGAAGCGCGCCAAATTCTGCTTGAAGAACATTTGGACCGCATGACCGACCCCGATAAGGCAGCCGATGCGGCACGCGAGCGCGTTGAGCAAATGGGCATTATCTTTATCGACGAAATAGATAAAATCGCCGTGGAAGGACACACAAACGGCGGGAACGTTTCGCGCGAGGGGGTGCAGCGCGATATTTTGCCGATTGTCGAAGGCTCTTCGGTGAATACGAAATACGGCGTTATCGATACGACGCATATTTTATTTATCGCCGCAGGTGCCTTCAATTTGTCCAAGCCTTCGGATTTGATTCCCGAATTGCAGGGACGCTTTCCCTTGCGCGTGGAATTGGATTCTTTAAATGCCGAAGATTTTGAACGGATTTTAACCGAGCCCAAAAATGCTTTAACCCGTCAATACACGGAGCTTTTGGCAACCGAAGACGTTCACATCGTCTTTACGCCCGAAGCGATTAAGCGCATGAGTACCCTTGCCGCCGATACGAACTCCCGCATGGAAAACATCGGAGCGCGCCGCCTGCACACGATTATGGAAACTCTTTTGGAAGAACTGTCGTTCAGCGCGGACGAACACGCGGGTAAAACCATAGAGATTACCGCCGACTACGTTGACGAGCGCTTAAAAGACATCGTTCAAAATCAGGATTTGTCGAAGTATATATTGTAGGGTGCCGAAGCCGCATACACTGTTTCAGCACGCTTGCCCGCGGTTTCGCTTTGTTGATAAAAAAAGACCGTGCCGAAGTTTCGGGACGGTCTTTTTTTCAGTTCTTAATCTACAGCTTTTACAATATGTGCAAATTCGAGCTTTCAAAACTTAAAAAGGCTTTGTCGCCCGTTTTGTAAATCTTTTTATTGCGCGGATTGTATTCGGTGATTTTTACGGTGCCGCTTTTTGTTTCCGCCCAGTAATACTGGTATGAGCCCATAAAGGTCGAAAGGGTGACGGTACAGGGTAAGACGCCTTCATCAGCCAAAGATACCGCTTCGGGCCTCAGGACAACCTTACAGGAAGTGCCGACGGTTGCGTGTTCGGCGCAGGGAATACTTATTGAAACTCCTTCAACCGAAACCGATGCCGTGTTTCCCTGTACGGCGGTAACATTACCCGCTAAAAAGTTTACTTCGCCGATAAAGTCGGCAACGAATTCGCTTGCGGGACGGTAATATACATCGTGCGGGGTGCCCTTTTGCGCAATGACGCCCTTGTGCATAATAATGATTTCGTCGGATAAGCTCATCGCTTCGGACTGGTCGTGCGTAACGTATACGGCCGTAATGCCGACCTTTTGCTGAATTTTTCTGATTTCGGTGCGCATCGAAACCCGCAATTTTGCATCGAGGTTTGAAAGCGGTTCATCGAAAAGCAATACGCCCGGTTCCACAACGAGCGCTCGCGCCAAGGCGACACGCTGCTGCTGGCCGCCCGACAGCTGATTGGTCATGCGTCCTTCCAAGCCCTGCAATTCAACCAATTCGAGCATATTCATAACGCGCCGCTCTATGTCGGCTTTGGGAACTTTGCGCAGTTTTAAACCGTAGGCAATGTTGTCGAATACGTTGTAATGGGGTAAGAGGGCGTAGCTTTGAAAAACCATCGCCGTGTCGCGCTTGTTCGGCATAAGGGCATTGATCGCCTCATTGCCCAAATAGATTTCTCCCTTGTCGGGGCTTTCAAAGCCCGCAATCATACGGAGCGTAGTGGTTTTACCGCAGCCGGAAGGCCCCAACAGGGTAACAAAACTTCCCGGTTTTATGTCAAGCGATACATCATTGACGGCGGCAAATTCTTTTTTTGTTTTGGGATCCTGATATATTTTCGTTATATGTTCAAGGCGTACGCCCTTAGGTGTTTTTTGCATAGATTTCCTCCTGTGATAAAACTGCGGTTAATACCGCGACTTGCTGGTGCCGAAGCGTTTAAGCAAGACATTCATTAAAGTGATTGCCGCATAGGTGATTAAAATCAAAATAGTCGCATAGGTACAGGCGACCCCGTAGTTACCCTTTTCGGCGTGTTCGTTTATGCGGACGGTTATAAGCAGATATTTTGGCGTTACAAGCAAAATAATGGCGGAAATAGCCGTTATCGAGCGTACAAAGGTGGTAACCAAACCGCTGAAAAACGATTCTTTAATAAGCGGCAATGTTACCGTTGTAAATACCTTTGCGCTGTCCGCTCCCAAATCGTAGGCAGATTCTTCGATGGAACGATCTATTTGCCTTAAAGCGGCAATACCGCTTCTTGTACCGACGGGAAGGGAGCGCACGATAAATACGATAACGAGTATGGCACCCGTTCCGTACAAGCCCTGCATAAGACCCGTGTGAAACAATCCGCCGTTAAAGCCGCGTATAAAGCCGACACCCAAAACCGTTCCCGGAACCGCCATGGCGAGCATTGCCGTAAATTCCATTAAACCCTTGCCTGCGAATTTCCGCTTTACGACAAGGTACGAAATCATCATCGACAAAAGGGCGGTTAAAGGAGAGGCAATGAGCGAAAGGGTAATCGAATCGGTGAAAACGCGGTAACCGCGGTTTTTAAATACGTATTCGTACCATTTTAATGAAAGACTGTAATCCCTGCCCCACAGTTTAAAAAGAGAGCCGAACGGAACGAGGGCATACATTATCAACACAAAAAGAGTTATAAGAACGCAAAATACGGTAAGCGGAATACGAACGCTTTTATCCGTCATCAGGGCGCGTGCGCGCGACGCTTTACCCGTAAGGGTTGCAACCGATTTGCGCTCCAAATAGTATTTTTCCATTATAAAAAGACCCATCGATATGGTCAGTAACACAACGGCCATAGCGGTTGCCCCGCTTTTATCGTAGGCGCCCGTAAGCTGAAGGTATATCGAGGTTGCCAAAGTATCGTAGTTGCCGCCGATAATCATCGGGTTTGCAAAGTCGGCTACGGATTCTATAAAAGTGATAAGAAAAGCGTTGCCGAGTCCCGGCAGCAAAAGCGGCAGGGTAACGGTTTTAAAAACATGGGCACGTGAAGCTCCCATATTGCGGGCGGCTTCTTCAAGCGACGGGTCTATATTTTTCAGTAAGCCTTTGAGCATAAGATAGCAAACCGGAAAAAAGGTAAGCGTTTGTACAAGGGCTATTCCCGGAAGACCGTACAATCCGGTTGAATTCATATTGAATAATCCTCTCGTGATTATGCCGGTTCTTCCGAACAGCAAAATCGCCGAAAGAGATAGCACAAAGGGAGGCGATACAACGGGCAGAATTGAAATTGCGTTAAAAAGCCGCTGTACACCTTTTGAACCTACATCAACATAGGCATCCACATAGGCGAATAAAAAGCCGATGACGGTCGCCCCTATGCCGGTAATCAAACCCAAAAACAAGGTGTTTGTAATGGCTTTTCTGAAACCGTGCATTCCGAATATTTCGGCAAAAACCGAAAAGGTGAATTTTCCTTCGGGACAGACGCTGTCGATAAGCAAAATACTTAAAGGATACAAAATAAAAAGCATTAAAAATAAAAATATACCGGCAATCACCGTTATTAAAAACGGATCTGCAAACAGTTTTTTTCTGTCGAGCACTGTTTTTTGTGAAAAAGACATACGGATCGTCCTCGTAATAAGATACAAACAAAATCAAGGAAACCGTCCAAAAACCGAAGTTTTCGGACAGCTCCTCATAAGCTGCAGTGAATGTGCCGGAGTGCGGTCAAAACGCTTTTTCCGCATTTTATACCGGCACCTGTTTAAACCGCCTTATTTGGTTTTTACGCGCGAATCGTTTGCGATAGTTTCAAAAAAGGCTTTAACGTATTTGGGACCGTTTGCGGCGGCATCGTCGAAATCGTATACAATCGTTTCGATTTTGTCCAAACCGGCTTTGACGGCGGCTTCAACGGGTTTTGCGTTGTCGATAACGAGGAACTGATAGGCACCGTTTTTCTGGGCGAGGTTTACACAAGCCGGAGAAAGCGCATATTCGATGAACTTTTTGGCATTGTCTATGTTTTTTGCACCCTTAAATATGGCCGTAGCTCCGATTTCGTAGCTGGTGCCCGAAGCGGGAGCGGTCATACCGATGTTATCGTAACCGTTGTCTACAATCTGGTATACAACATCGTGCAAAAAGCCGATACCGATAACGATTTCGCCCGTAGGAACGAGTTTTGAGGGGCCGGAACCGGATTTGGTATACTGAGCAATGTTTTTATCCAAAGCTTTAAAATATTCCATAGCCGCTTTTTCGCCGCGCATTTGAACGATTGTATTTACGATAAGTTTTCCCGTTCCGGCGGTGTTGGGGTTTGCAAATGAAATCAGTCCTTTATATTCGGGCTTTAATAAATCGTCCCAGTCTTTCGGCGGCTGAATCTTTAAGCGCGCCAATTCTTCTTTGTTCCAAAAGAAACCGAGAATACCGCGGTAAATACCGTGCCAGTTATCGTCTTTGTCTTTAAATTGACTTCCGACCAGATGTTTTGCGTTTTCGGCTTTGTAGGGCATAAGAAGTCCCTTGCGTGCTGCCATGTTATAGGGATCGGTGGTACCGCCGAACCATACGTCGGCAGAAGGATTTCCGTTTTCTTCTTCTATTTTTGTGAATACTTCACCGGTAGACAAGCGCTGAAAGGTGGTTTTTACACCGGTCAAATTTTCGAATTCGGCACAAACTGCTGCCAAATGTTCTTCTTCACAGGAACCGTATACAACCAGTTCTCCCGCATTTTGGTCTTTTGCACCGCCGGCAAATAAGGCAGCGGCAATTAAAAGAAAACCAAACAATACCGATAATTTTTTCATCGGATACTCCTTAATAAAAAAGATCAGACTGCATGATAATCATGCTTTTTTATTTGTTCAGTATAAACCTGTTTATAGTAAAGCGCAAGACAAAAATCGGACGAAAATCGGAATTTTTAAGGATATTTTTACCGATATTTATTTTTAGACGTATGGATGCTTTCAAGGCTTTGTTTCATCTTGCAGAAACTTCGCTTCCTGTGCTATTATAAGAAATACCGATTGTTTGTTACAGGAGTTTTATATAATGAAAGAATTCGTGTCGTCCGATATGATACGCAATAATGCTTTGAAAATGGCGCACCGTATCGTACAGGACGGTTTTATTCCCGATGTTATTTACGTGTCGCTTAGGGGCGGGGCCTATGTTGCCAATGTTTTAAGCGAATATTTTAAACTTGCGCGCAAAGACGTACATCCTGTTTTATATGCCGCCGTTGTAGCCCGCTCGTATTCGGATATACACTGCCACAGCCGCGTTATGGTTGACGGCTGGACTTACTCACCCGAACACTTGCGCCCCGGCGACCGTATTCTGCTTGTGGACGATATTTTCGACAGCGGAAGAACAATCAATCACTTGGTTGAAATCCTCTTGGAAAAGGGTATTCCGCGCAAGGATATAAAAGTAGCCGTCCACGATTATAAATATTTTACCGAGCAGGAAGAACAGCTTCCGATTCAGCCCGATTATTGGTGCCGCAAATTTACCATGCCGAACCGTGAAAAAGACGGCTGGCTGCATTATTTAAGCCATGAACTGGTCGGTTTGACGGCGGAAGAACGCGAGCAGTATTATTACGCTTCCGATCCCGAACTGCGCGATGTTTTGGAACCCCTGTTTTCGGACAATAACACCGAAGACTGATCGCCCGTTTAATAGAGAGTGAGGGCGCAGGCCGACTGCTTTATATGAGCCGGATAGGATGCCGAGGAGATAAGGATATGAAACAAAACTGCTTTTTTCGTTCCCTTTTGTTTTTAGCGGTTCCGCTATCTTTATTTCTTTCGGCTTTCTCCTTAACCGCCCAAACCGGTAATCCCGTT
Source organism: uncultured Treponema sp. (assembly GCA_963547555.1). Taxonomy (GTDB): domain Bacteria; phylum Spirochaetota; class Spirochaetia; order Treponematales; family Treponemataceae; genus Treponema_C. The sequence goes on from CAUURR010000049.1 coordinate 8,185, forward strand.
TTAAGTCCGGCCGAGGGGGTGTGGGCGAATTATCAGAGTTTGGTACTTGATTTACCCGATGGAACGGAAGCTTTCTATTCTTTAAACGGGGAAGATCCCGCCGTTTCGGGTTTTGCGTACGACGGTCCGACCATGTTGAATGTGAGCGGAAACGTCCGTCTTTTGCTGGTAATTATCGGTACCGACGGAGGTACACAACGTTTTGAAATTCCCTATACGGTTGTATTAAAAGAAACGCCTTTATATATGCAAACAGCCTTTGAGAAGGCAGGGGAGAATGTTGTTTTTGCCGAAGTCAACGCTTCTTCCTATATAGATATACCGGCGCATATTTCATATACGTTTGGAAATACGTTTGCGCAAACGGGTAAAATTCTCTCCGGCCGCCGGCTTGTTTTTCGGGAACAGACCGTTTTTGAACGCTTTATTCCCCTTGTAATTTACGACGGTGATGTTCCCTTCCGTTATATCCTTCGTACCGGAGGCGATGGGGGAAGCCCGGGTATCATCTCCGATGCCGAAATCGATGCAACCGCTCCGGTTGAATTTATCGATTGGAATTATGCCCGTTTCGCTATAGATGCGCCGCTTGTGTATTCTATAGATGAAGGTGCGCCCCGCGTAAGCGAGTCGGGTACAATTCGTATAGACCGTTCCGAGGCGCACAGTATACGCTGGAAGGCCGGTGTTTCGTCCGGCGGGAACGGCTTATCTTCAGGTGGTTTTCGCACCATTTCGATTCCCGCCCGTCCGGAACTGAAGGGAGTGCCTTTACGCGCGGTTGTGAATACGGCTGTACGCTTATCCTTTTCGGATAAAGATTTTTTGTTTTGCGTTACCGCGAAAGACGGGCGTAAACTGTTTTCTCCCGTATTTACGGTCGATATTTTGGAAGGCGATGCCTTCGGTTTTTCTCAAAACATCGATGTGTACTATAAAGGAATAAAACAGGGGAGTGTTCGGCCTTCTTTTATAATCGATAAAATTCCGCCTGCGCCTCCTGCCTTTATTTCATCGGAAAGCGGCTTTTATGCACGGGATTCGGTTCAGGTAAGCTTAACAAGCGATGCCGATATTTATTACTATGCGGCTCCCGTTATAAAATCGCAAACCGGATTTACCGCCGTCGATATTCAAAAAATCAACGAAGAGGCGCCGGACGTTAAAGATGAAGATTTTGTGCGGCTTGCGGGAAAAAATCCCTATCTAAAGGCCGGTGAAAAAGAAGCGCTTTTATATACTCTTTATGCATACAGCCTCGATACAGCGGGGAACCGAAGTGCTGTAGTGCGTTTTCAAACGGTTGTGGATACGGTCAATTATTATGCGGCTTCCCCTGCCGTATGCGAGTCCGATTTAAGGTTCGATAGTGTTCCGGGGCCGGCCGGCGACGGTTCTCCCGACAAGCCTTTTACGGATTTTCAAAGTCTTTATGCCGCAGTGCAAAAATCGGCCTCGGCCTTTGTGCGCTGTTTTGTAAGCGGATCGTTTACGGGGCTGCATTCCCTCGAAATTACAAGGGACACGGAAATAATCGGCGACGGCAATACCCGTCTCGTTTTTGAAAAGGGAGCGTCTTTAAAAGTGAAGGATGCCGTGTTCAGTCTAAAGGATTCCAGCCTTGAACAGCTTTATGGCGGCCCGAGCGATATTTTTCAAAACCGTTTAATTGAAGCCGAAAATGCGCGTCTTGTTTTTTCCGGGGCGGAACTGATTTGTAAGGATCCGAACAGTGCCGTATGTGTAAGTGCGGTTAATTCTTCGGTAAATGGCGAAAACTCAGGTATAAGCGTGGAAGCTCCGGTGTATGCGGAAGCTTTGAATTTGCGTTCGGCGGCGGCGGAATTAAAAAATTTGCGTGCCGTGGTGATTTCCTCTACGGCATTGGGCTTAAAAAGTTCGCGAAGCTCGGTGGTTATCGATAACTCTTCATTCAGACTGCTGGGCAATCTTGTGCGCGCCCTTGAATTTACCGATTCGGGTTTTATGTTGAGCGCAAACCGCTTTATTGCCGAAAATCCTGCAGCTTTTTTAGGGTCTCAAAAGCTCTTCTCGGGTAAGGGAGGATGGGCTCAGGCGGCAGTGTGGACCAATACCTCCGTCTCCGAAAACGCTTCATCCGCTGAGCAGACAAATACCTACGCCGGATTTACGTCCTTATACGCGGACTGAGTGAGCGTCATGCGTTTGATATGCGGCTTGGATGAGGCGGGAAGGGGCCCCCTTGCAGGACCGGTTACGGCGGCGGCGGTTTTTCTTCCCGACGATTTTCCTCTTGAAATTTTAAACGATTCAAAAAAACTGTCCGAAAAAAAGCGTGCGGCTGCCGAAAGCGTGATAAAAGAAAAAGCACTTGCCTGGGCAGTCTGTTCGGTCGGCGAAAAAGAAATCGACCGCATAAATATTTTACAGGCAAGTTTACTCGCGATGAAACAGGCCTTTGAGCAGGCTTTTGAAAAGCTGTATGTAAAATTATGTGCGGACTCCGGTACGGGCGAGCCTGCCTGCGATTTTTCGATTCTCTGCATCGCCGACGGCAACGCAAAGCCGGATATAGGGTCTACAAAGAATATAACCGGTGCAAATATCTACGGATCACATATCGACATCGTATGCGAAGCGCGCATCAAAGCCGACGCCGAAATCCCCGCCGTTATGGCCGCCTCTATTTTGGCAAAAACCGAACGCGACCGTATTATGTGTGATTACGCAAAACTGTACCCCGCATACGGCTACGAAAAACACAAGGGCTATCCCACTCCCTTGCACCGCAAAATCTGCCGCGAAATCGGCCCCTCTCCGATTCAGCGCATGAGCTTTTCGTATTGAAATCTCTTAAACAGGCTTGACAGTTGTTGTAATACCCGTATGATTGCAGTCGGGAGGTTCTGCCGTGTGTGAAGAATGTTATGTAAACGAAAGCCGCATAACGCCGCTTTTGAACCCGCGGGAATGCTTGGAAAACCATATGCAATATGTGTGCGGAACCTGCGGGCGCTGTATTTGTATCGGAAAAACGGAAAAAGGACTGCAAAGGTGGAACTTTCCGTTTCAGTCTTCTGAAATTGCAAAACTGTACTTGCGCACCGCCGATTACACAATGAAAAAATGCTGCGGCATATATGAAATCAAAAGTACAAAAGGAAGAACATTTTATAAAATCTTTGCGGATGAAAACGAACTGCATTCGTATTTAAAAACGAATAAAGATAAAACCTGTCTTGCGGACACCGCGCTTTTTTCGCAAAGCGAATACCGCGAGTTCCCGAACACAAAAGTGAAAAAACTCACCGCCGCCGAAGTACGCGCATACTTGAACGAAAGAAGTTAAACTGCCCCGAGTCTTTTTCGGTCGAAATCGGTCGATATACAAATTAGGCACGGAAACGGAGGCAACGGATTTTCCGTTCCCTAAAAGTCGAAACATCGGTTTGATACCGTCCCGATTCCGTAAAAGGGATTTTGCTGCCTACTATAATATATTCATTTTTTGACTTTAGCATTACGGTTATAACGGGCAGGAAGCAATATGCCTGCCCGTTTTTTTTACCACGTTACAATGCTATCGACCAGTTCCCGCTGTTCGCTTGCGGTTCTACGCAAGTAAATACGCGTTGTTTCGATACTTTCATGTCCCATTAAATCGGCAAGAAGGGAAATATCATTGAACTTTTCAAGAAAATTCTTTGCATATCGGTGCCGGAATGAGTGCGGATACACAACCTTTTCACTTATCCCGTACTTTCTGGCATAATTCTTTAACTGCTGAGCAATTCCGCGGGTAGTAATGTGCTTTTCAAAGCGATTTAAAAACAGATAGCCTGACTGTCGCCCGATTGTCTCCAGCCATTGTAAGGCTTCTTCCTTTAAAATTTTTGGAATATAGAGCCGCCTGAGTTTTCCGCCCTTTGAATATAGATCAAAATATCCCAACGTAACATGCTCAATTTTTATCTGAATAAGCTCACTGACACGTGCCCCTGTAGCCGCCAGAAACCACACGACAAAATACCATTCAAGATTTCCGTCTTTTTTAAGACTCGATTTCAAAAATTGATAGTCCGCATTGCTGATAACATTTTCAAGAAAATTTTTCTGCTGAACTTTTACAAACTTTAACTGCAGCTGCTCTTTGTGAATAAACTGTAAATACTTGTTAATTCCCTGAATCCTTAAATTCACCGTCTTCGGT
>CAUURR010000050.1:0-12242 GCA_963547555.1 uncultured Treponema sp.
ATTCCTGGCCCGGCAATATTCGTGAGCTTGAGAATTCGGTTGAGCGTGCCTGTGTTTTGGGAACGCCGCCTTTAATCGAAACTGCCGATTTGCGTCTTAATTGTACGGAAATCAATGAAAACGGTTTTTTTGATACGCATTTAGGCGATACGGACACACAAGTTTCTTTAAAAGAGGCTTTGTTTATTTTTAAGAAAAACTATGTTACAAGGGTTTTGGAAAAAACCGGTCGGAATCAGACGGAAGCCGCAAAAATCCTTGATGTACAGCGTACCTATGTATCGCGTTTAATGAACGAACTGGATATACGCTGAATGTAAAAAGACGGGAAAACCGTTACAGGAGAATACAGTTATGGAAGAAATTGAAAAAAAGACTTTAAGCGATCGTATGGGTGATTTTATTGCATCATATCGTAAAGTTATTTTAGGACTGCTTGCCGTACTTTTTGTTGCAGCCGCTGCGGTTGCCGTAACCTTATCCGTTATGAATGTGCAAAAAGAAAAGGGACTTGCACAGTTGGACACGATTCAATTTGAATCGGAAAAACTCGGTAACGAAGAAGCCGATGCGCAAAAAAAAGCGGAACTTTTTGAACAATTGAAAAAACTGGCGGATTCTTCTTCCGGAACGGTAAAAAACCGTGCCGCCATGGCTGCCGCCGCTTCGGCTTTTGCCGATAAAAATTGGGAAGAATCGCGTACCTATTGGCTTATGGCATCCGGTGCACAAAAAAAAGCGTATACAAACCCCATTGCGCTTTACAATGCGGCCGTATGCAGTGAAGAACTCGCGGATGCCGACAGCGCTTTGCGTTATTTTGATGAAGCTGCGGGTAATAAGGATTTTCCCCTTGCCGCACGCGCCTTATTTAATGCAGGACGTATAGAAGAAACCCGCGGTAACTATACCGAGGCACTTTCTCGTTATGAAAAGCTGGATGCCGCTTATAATTCAAGCGAGTGGGCGCACTTGGCAAAAAGCCGTGTAATTGCACTTCGCGCTGCGGGAAAAATTCAGTAAATGAAATCGAGAGGCGGCAGGGTGAAAATATGAAAAAAACACTATGTGTGATTATTTTATTTGCTCTTGTCTGCCTTTCATGCGGTTTGGAAACTTTTTACCAAATAAATCCTCCTACGGATGCCGTTCCTCAAAATGCCGCCGACGGTGTAACACTTTCTCCGCCTGTAGAAAGTTCTTCAAGTCGAAAGTTTGAATTTACCGCCGCTCAAAATAATAGTTTTATTGCGCCGGGAACGGAAGTATACTACCGTATTTATGATTCACTTGAAAAATTGCAGAGTGATGCGAAAAGTATCAATGCCGTGAATGCCGATGATAAAGTTGACGGTTTTTACCGTTTACAGGCGTTGAATTACCGGCGTCTGCGTACTCGAATAAGCGGAAAAAATCAGGATTTACTTATTGAAGGCAGCGGCAGAGTTATCATTCGGCTTGTAGAGGACGGTTTCGGTTCGGGGGCTTTTTTTTCGAGCACTTCCGTTCCTGTCTTCAGAGAAAATAACAGTCCTTTTTATTTTGGGACTCCTAACGAAACGCAAAAACCGCCTGAAACGGGCAATGCCGACTTTATCCATTCGGAACCGGCAAGCGGTTTTTTTTATGTTAATGCCTATGCGGTATCTACGGCATTGCAGTCTTCTTCATGGACAAGGGCTGTAAGCAAGGTTTTACCGCTGGGTTTTTGTGCATTCAGAAAATAAGCAATTTTAATTTTTAGTGTTTTGAAAGATAGACAATAGATGTCTGTTTTTGTTTTTGATATATTCGAGAATATACGGTTCGCTGTTCGGGCGAATTATACCGGGCAAATAAGGAGACAAAACAAATGGCAGCTGAAAAAGAATCCGGTATGCAGGATTACAAAAAAGGAATACATTCAATCGGTGTAAAATTGATTTTATGTACAATATTTTTGCTCGTAATACAATACGCAGTTATTTTCTACAAGGATTGGCGGAGTATTACCGTATTTTCCGAAAATCAAATTAGAATAATGGCCGATTTAAAGTATTCGGCTTTTAATAACGAATTGAATACTTATGCAACTGTCGGCAAAATAGTCTTGGACAGTACAGCTCTCGATGAAGAACTCATACAGGCGTTTGCGGACAGAGACAGAGAAAAACTGCTTGCACTGACTCTTCCGCGCTTTGCCGTTATGAAGACGGATTATCATGCCCACCAGTTCCATTTTCATACGGTTCCGGCCGTTTCATTTTTGCGGGTACAAAATCCTGCAAAATACGGGGATAATTTATCCGAATTCAGAAAAACAATCGTTCAGGCAAACTCTACCCGAAAAGAAGTATTCGGGCTGGAAGTGGGAGTAAGCGATTTGGGGTTCCGTTTTGTAAAGCCTCTGTTTGCCGCAAACGGTTCGCATATCGGAAGTGTCGAGTACGGCGGAGCCGTTGATGATGAATTTGTTAAACGGCTTGTTGAGAATTGTACCGGAAAAGTTTTAACCGGCGGTATGGATGTAAGTATATATGCCAAAACCCTGGATAATAGTATCCGTATTATGGGCTCTAATTTCGAGTCGGAAGTAGAAGCCGATGCCGCTTTAATTGTCGAAGAACTGAAAGATGACGGTATGATTCGCCTTGAAGGAAACTATGCCCTTGCATATTATCCCTTAAAGGATTTTTCCGGTATATCGGTCGGTTATGTTAAATTCCGTTATTCGGCAGCCGATATATTGGCAAAACGTACAATTTTCTTTTTACGGACTTCGATTATATTGGTTTCCGTTTTGATTGTATTTATACTGATGGTAGTACTTTTTACCCGCTTTTTTATTATTAAGCCCGTACGTAAGGTTGTCTGTGCGCTTAAAGATATTGCCGAGGGGGATTTTACCGTAAAGCTGCCTATCAGCGGAAAAGACGAAATAGCACAGCTTGCCGAATACTTTGAGCAAACGATTGAAAAAATCAGTGTAACGGTAAAATCCGTATCCGAAAATGCGGAAAAAATGCAAACGGTTGCGGAAAAACTGTCCGACAATATGAACGAAACCGCTGCATCCGCCGCCGAAATAAACAATCAGGCCGAATCCGTACAGGCGCAAACGATAGATCAAAGTGCAAGCGTTACCGAAACCGTATCTACGATAGAAGAAGTAATTAAAAATCTCAAACAGCTTGACGGAAATATTGAATTGCAGGCATCGAGCGTTGCCGAATCTTCGGCGGCCGTTGAACAAATGGTTGCAAATATTGCCTCCGTTACAAAAACTCTCGAGAAAAACAACGACGTAATAAAAACAGTGTACGGTGCGACAAAGCAGGGGAAAGAAGGCGCGGCGGCGGCAAATGAAGTTGTAAGTCAAATCAGTGAAAAATCCGAATCGCTTTTTGAAGCAAGTCAAATCATTCAAAATATCGCAAACCAAACAAACCTGTTGGCAATGAATGCCGCTATAGAAGCAGCCCATGCCGGTGAAAGCGGTAAGGGCTTTGCTGTTGTCGCCGATGAAATCCGTAAACTTGCCGAAGAGTCGAATATGCAGGGTAAGCAGATTTCTGACGTTATAAAAGAATCTATAGATATAATCAACGATTTGCGGGTTGCCGGTGCCGGAGCGGAAAAAACCTTTGTTGAAGTATATGAATTGGTAAATCAAATTTCGCAGCAGGAAGAATTGATTGTCGGTGCGATGAAAGAGCAGCATAATGCAAGTTTGGAAGTATTGTCGGCAATCAGAAACATAAATGAAATAACGGTTGAAGTCCGCGACGGTTCGGGAGAAATGCTTAGGGGCGGCGAACAGGTTGCCGAAGAAATGCATAAACTTACCGAAGTAACCCGTACTATAAGTACCAGTATGAATACCATGGTTTCCGCCGCTGAACAAATCAATGCGGTTGTGCAAGAGGTGAATGCCGTTACCCGTGAAAATACCGCCAGTATAGAGATGCTGGTTGACGAGGTGGGTAAATTTAAGGTATAACAATCCTTGTAAAATAATAAGAGGTTTTACTATGAAAATGTCCGTTGAAAAACTGAAACAGGTAAATACGGTATTTACCTTTGTCTTTTTTATACTTATATCGCTGTTTATTGCCGGAAGTCTTGTGTATGCAGCTGTTGATTTTTTAGGCAATTTGAGCCCTTCTCATGATCGCGGTGTGGATATTATAGAAAATATCGATACCGAAGCGGAAGAGTCCGTCTACTCTACGGAATTTGTGAGTGCGGTAAAGGATGTGTATGTCTTTGCCAAAAAAGGCGGTGCCGTTTCTTTCGGTATTGATAAAGCCGCCGTAAAGGCTGCGGGCTATAGCGTTTATTCGGATTACTCTCCCGCGGATGAAATTCTTAACTTTTATTTTGTGTCGAAAACCGCGCAGCAAAGTAAAGCATTGTTTGATCGGGATGCATTGATTGTTTCTTATGAATTTGCGCGCGAAGAAAATGAAAACAGTTTGTACGGTTTTTTACCTAAGAACATATATGTTGCAGTGCTTACCGATACGGACGGTGATAAAAAGCTTACTTCCAATGACGGTACCGCCCTTTATGTTTCGGAATATGACGGCAGCGGTTTAAAGAAAATTTCGGATGATATTTTCAGCTATGAGCTTGTAGCGGACACCGGGCTTCTTTTTTGTGAATATGAAAACGGCCGCTGTATTTATAAATGCTACAATATGACCGATGATACGGTAAAAACCGTTTTTACCGCCGCCGGTCGGGAACCTAAAAAACAGCTTTTCCGTTTCCATCCGCTTTCCCGTTGATACGTTTACGGCCGCACCATATTTTATGTATGCGCGCATTTAGGGGAATGGGATATTCTCCTTCTTTTGTGCGCAACATGCATACTGTCATAGCGTGCATAAAAAAAGAAGGCAGGGCGGAAATTATTTTAGGCTGTGACGATATTTGTTCCTCTTGTCCTCATTTGATTGAAGCTGAAGGCGACTCCGGCGCGATGTGCGACGGCGAAGAAAAAGTTGCGGCTATAGATACAAAAGCTTGTGCCTTTTTGGGCTTAAGCGATGGAATCTACACCTGCGATGAGCTTGAACACAAAGTTAAAAGCGAATTAACCGAAGCCGCCTTTGAAACAATTTGTGCCTCCTGCGAATGGAAACAGCGCGGCGTGTGCACTTATGAGATTGTGTACAGGGGAGCGGGCAAATAAAAAAGACCTGTAAATGTCTTACAGGTCTTTTGGGCGCTGACGGGATCGAACCGCCGACATTTTGGGTGTAAACCAAACGCTCGTACCAGCTGAGCTAAGCGCCCGTAACTCTTTTATAATATCGGATTTGCAGCTTTGAGTCAAGTGGTTTGTCTAAAAATTGAACATAAAACCGCTTGCACAGAGCCTTTTTTTTCGATACACTGGAGTTTATGAATAAAGCTCTTCAAACACTAAAAGATCGCGGATTTTTTCAGCAATGTACCGACACCGAAAAACTTTCGGATTTAATGGATAAGGGGCCGGTTACTTTTTATGTAGGAACCGATCCGACGGCGGGAAGCCTTCATATCGGGCACTTGGTGCCTCAGTTTGCTCTGCGCCATTTGCGCTCTGCAGGTCATATCGGTATTTCTTTAATCGGCGGCGGTACCGGACGCATCGGAGACCCCTCGGGCAAAACCGAAATGCGTAAAATGCTTACCTACGAGCAGCTAAACGAAAACGTCGAAAAAATAAAAGAACAGTTAAACCGCTTTATCGGTTTTGACAGTAAAACCGCTTTTCCCGAAAATAACGAACAATGGCTTGCAAACCTCAATTATATAGATTTTTGCGCGACATCGGTTCATGCTTTTCGGTTAATAAAATGCTTACCTATGAAGCGTATAAAAAACGTATGGAAACCGGTCTTTCATTTCTTGAATTCAATTATCAGCTTTTGCAAAGCTATGACTTTTTAATGCTGAATGAGCGGCATAACTGCGCCCTGCAAATAGGCGGGGATGACCAGTGGGGAAACATCGTAGCCGGTGTCGATTTGATTCGGCGCAAAACGGGGCGCGAAGTGTTCGGTTTAACCTTTCCGCTTATTACCCGCAGCGACGGGAAAAAAATGGGCAAAAGCGAAAAAGGCGCCCTCTTTTTGGATAAAACGCTTACGCCCGTATTTGACTTTTTTCAATATTGGCGCAATGTTGCCGATGCCGATGTGCGGAAATTTATGCTTTTGTTTACCTTTTTGCCTATTGACGAAATCGACAGCATTTGCGGCGGCGACATCAACAAGGCGAAAGAACGCCTTGCATGGGAAGTTACCAAAGAAATACACGGCAAAGAAGAAGCCGACACTGCTTTAGCCGGAGCAAAAGCAGCTTTTTCGGGCGGGGGCGATAAGGATGCCATGCCGACGGTTAAAATCGAACGTTCTCTTTTTGAAGAAGGTATAGGAATTATCGATTTATTCAGTGCTGCGGGCTTGGGCGGTTCTAAAAGCGATATAAGGCGGCTTATAGAGCAGGGGGGAGCTGTTGTAAACGGTAATACCGTAACCGACCTTAAAGCTGTCATCGGCTTAAAAGACGCCGATGAAGCGGGCGAATTCGTTCTTCGCGCCGGCAAAAAAAAGTTTGTGCGGGTGGTAACCGCCTAAACTTGACGCACTTAAAAAAATCGGCTTTCCGTTTTCAAGGGGCCGATTTTTTTTTGCTTCCCGCCTGAAAGCGGATAAAAAAAATAATGCCGCAGATAAAAAGTACAAGAGAAACAAGGTTTAAAGCGGATAAAAGTAAAGAACTTATATACGATGCTTTATGCAGAATACCTGAAATGACCGCTAAAATCAAACCTGCAGGCGCGGTAAGCGATAAAAGGGCATTTTTTTTGCGTTTTTCAAAACGGCTTTCTTCACCGATTTCAAAAATACGGCGGAAAAAGTTTTTTATCTTTTCGGCAAGGCGGCGGAAAAATCCGGGGTTTTTCAGGCGGTGAAGCGCCTCATAGCCTGCAAGCAATTCTTCTTTGGTAAAATCACAACGCTGAATGTTTTCTTCAAGTTCGATTTCCATACGTTCAATTTTATTTTGTACGTCTATAATTGTTGCGGGAATTGTCGTCCAGCCGAGTTCTTTTGCCGCCTGCAATCTGCGGAAGCCCGCAATCAGCATATAATCGGTGTCAAGCACGATAGGATTTAAAAGACCGTACACGCGCATACTGTCGGCAAGAGAATCTATACTCTTATTTTCTTTTCGGATACGTTTTTTTATTTTTATATCTTCAATTCGTACCAGCATAAAAAATCCTTTAAGTATAATGCGTAATAATCCGTATCAATCGAAAAATTTATTACTATTCGGTAAACGCTTATCCGTATCGTTTTGCGTACTATCGGACTCTTCGGAATAATTCCGCGTACCGAAGCCTGTAGAAGTTGAGCCCGATTTTCCTGTAAAATTTCGGTATTTTTCTCCCGCTTCTCCGTCTAAAAATGACAGATCGAGCGTTAAACCCGCTTTATCCTTTATCTTTTCTTCTTTTAAGCCGGTCATAAAGTATTCGGAAAAAAGCCGTTGTGCACCCAAAAATTCGGCGCGTTCGCGGTTTGTATGCAGTTCGCACAAGCCGGCAGGCTGAGTTCCTTCCAAAAAGACCTTTGTCGTTCTGTTGGCACCGCATGCAGGCGATAAGATGCCGCCCGATACCGAACAAACCGTAGCTTCCACGATTCCCGTTGCGGGTTTTGTAAAGGGTTTGTAAGGAAGTCCTTCGTGGGCAATACTCATAAAATCGCCCCATGCCGGTCCGGGTAAAGAGGAGCCGTTTAAAGCCGTACCCATCGATTCACCCTTGGCATCAAAGCCGAACCAAAATGCCGCCGTATAGTAGGGGGTAAAGCCGATAGCCCATGCGTCCGACCAGTTTTGCGTGGTGCCGGTTTTTCCTGCGGCGGGGATAATATAGTTTTTGCCGTTTTCGTTTTTGTATTGCAGTTTTTTACCCCAGCCGGAACCGTAGCCCAGTGTTCCTTCAGGATGCACAACGGTGTTGGTTAAAAGGTCGGTCATAACGTATGCCGTTTGCGGGCTGAGGATTTGTGCGGCTTCTCCTTTTTCCTGTTGGGCAAGGCGGATTTCTTTTTCCGGGTTTAATATAACCTTGCCGTTGCGATCTTCTACCGAGCGTATCGCCATGGGGATTACTTCTTTTCCCTGATTGGCAAAAATTGCAAAGGCTCTCGCCATTTCAACCGGGCGTACGGAGCAAATCCCCAAACCTAAGGGATAGACGCGCTCGAATTTTCGCTCGGCAAGTTCTTCCTGCTTTAAGCCCAGTAAGGCGGCAGCCTGATTGATTGCCGCGTCAAATCCTATGTCGCGCAGGATTTTTAGCGAGGGAATGTTCATGGATTTGGTGAGCGCGTACCACAGCTGAACCGAACCGTACCAGGCACCCTTATTGTTTTGAGGAATGTACAGCGTACCGTCTTCTTTATTAAAAATTGTCGGCACATCATATATAAGGCTGGTCGGTGTAAATTTTTTGGAGTCGATGGCTGCCGTATAATATAAAGGTTTGAAAGAGCTTCCCGGCTGAATTCTTGCCTGTACCGCACGTATAAACTGATTATCCTGACCGTATTCGCTTCCGCCGACCATCGCGGTAATATAACCGGTTGCATTTTCTATGGCAATCATCGTGCCTTCTATTTTTTGCTTTTTGCGCGATTCTCCGGCAAGGGCTGTTGTTCTGTTTACTACATCGACGCGCAATTCTTCCATACCGAACATAAGCGATAAAACATCAAGGGCGGGATTTATATCGTTTTTAAAGGCCCCCATAGCGATAACTTCGTTGCGTTGTTCGGATATTTTTAATTGCGGAATATCAAATATGAGCGACAAAAGTTCGGTCATCGGAATGTATGTTGCGGCCGCATTCGATTTTCGCACTCTGCTTGCGGTTTCCTTGTAGCTGTTATTTGCCCAAGTGATATAACGGTTCATAATATTTTGTGCGGCCGTTTGATGTTTCATATTCATCGTGGTGTGTACGGTATAACCGCCCGTATACACATCCATGGTGCCGTACATGAGTTTTTCCAACTCTTTGCGGGCAAATTCGCTGAACCAGGGAGCTTTGTCTTCGCGCATATAATATGCCGAAGAGCTTATGCGCGTATAATCGAAGTTAAGCCAAAAGTCTTCAAAACTGCGGTCGGCATCTTCTTTGGTTAAAAGTCCGGCCGCAGTCATTTCATTTAACACATAACGCTGCCTGTCCATTGCGCGGTTCGGATATTCAAAGGGGTTGTAATGCCCCGGATTGGATAGTTGAATTACCAGGATTGCGGCTTCGGCGGGTGTCATTTCCCGGGCACTGTGTCCGAAATAGTATTTTGAAGCCGCATTGATGCCGTAGGTTCCGCCGCCCAAATATACCTTATTAAAATAAAGTTCCAAAATCTCCTGTTTTGAATAGCGCCTTTCCATTTGAATTGCCCACCACAATTCCTTTATCTTTCTTATTACCGATATTTCCGTGCGGTCAAGATAGAGAGTGCCGGCTATTTGCTGCGTAAGGGTACTGCCTCCGCCTAATTGGCGGCGTATAAGCTGCCCGATAACGGCGCGGGTAATCGCTTTGAGGCTGAACCCCGCATGTTTGAAAAAGATATTGTCTTCGCGTGTGATAAGGGCATCGATTACGTGTTGGGGGAGTTCCGCAATCGTGATGATTTCGCGTTTTTCATCCGAAGCGAACTCCGTAATCAGCTCTCCGTTTATATCCAAAAGTTTGGTGGGTAAAGCGGTGGCAAATTCAATAAAATGTTCATTATTTTTAAGATGCCGGGTCATCCCGAGCAGGGCACCGGTAAAAGCTCCTATAAGCCCTGCACAAAGCAAAGCCGCAATTCCCGCAATTATTATTTTTCTTCGGATTTTTTTCATACTATAGTATAGATTAGTAAAGAGGGGACTTTTTGTCAAGGCAATATTTAAGCATGCAATATTTTAACACCGGTTAAAATGCGCCGTTTCCCGTATCGTTTGGAGTACGAAAGCAAAAAAAAGGCCGGCGTTGTGCCGGCCATGCCATCAAGGCAATCGAGTGAACAATGGGTGGGAGGGGATTTGTTCACCCGACATTTTAATTATCGGCGTAAACCGTAAAATCTTTAATAGTATATTATGTATCAGCTGTTATTTTGATAAAAATCATTCTTCCGTTACGGATACATCGAATGATACGGAAACCTTATAGGTACGTCCGTTTTCCGCTTCCAAAACCCGCACTATTTCATAATCGCCGAGGGAAAAGCGTAATTTGTGGGTGCCCGGTTCCACAACGAGCGGCTTTGAATAATCTTCAAGTTCCGTACCGTCCATAAAAACCCGTGTATTTTTTGGGGCCGAAACGGACAGAAGCGGAACTATATCCTGTAACTGTACTTCCAAAGCTGCGGTTTTTGCCTGTTCAATCGTAAAACTGCGAACTTCGTTACGGTAATGTTCGGACACGATATTGAGCCTGTGCATACCGGTTTCCAACAGCAAAGGACAGCGGCTAAGCTCTACGGGAGATTCATCCACATATACCAAAAAATCTTTTTTGTTCGAGTCTTTAGGTTCAGGCGGAAATAGCACGTGCAAATCAAACAAGCCCTTGTTTGTCAACACCGGCTTTACATCGACCGTAAAAACGGAATTCAGTAAATTCTGCGGTACTCCTTTCATAACAAGCTGAAGCCTGAAAAAGACGGTTTTTACGGGTTCCGCAAAAAGGGCGGGTAAAATAATTGTATAAGGATTTTTTCGGATGGTATGATTTTGCACCAGTGGAATTTTAATGTTACAACCGAGTCTTCCGGGAAAGGTGTCGATATGTACACGTTTACCCGAATAATCGATAATGTCGGCTGCAGGCTGCGGTTCTATATCCGTATACAAAACGTAGGCGATCGAATCGCGAAACTCGGCGACAACCGGAGGAATCTTTATCTCCAGTTCAACTCCCTGCAAAAAAAGGCTTTTTTCGGGTAAAGTCAATACAAGAACATCATTTACTTCCAATTGCACAGGAGACGAAAAATTTTTTTCCGTTACGGGGAGCATAACCGTTATATGTACCCTAAAGCTTTCCGCAAAACTAAAGAGGCTTATATGCACAATAAAAATGAGAAAAACAATTTCCTTTTTTTTCATACCCGTATGTGGCGGATCCGAAGTTCAATATGCATGCAGGAATTTTTTTACAATAGATGAAGGATCCTTCGCTTGACCTCCGATTTGAATTTCAAAATGCAAGTGGGGGCCTGTTGACAATCCGGTATTCCCCACTTTGCCGATTTGCGCTCCTTTTACGGCTGCTTCTCCTTTGCGCACCGTAACGTTGTCCAAATGGGCATACATACTTTGCGTATTGTTATCGTGCTGCAAGATAATGTAATTGCCGTAGCGTTCATCCGTGCCGATAACCGATATTATTCCCGATTTACATGCAAATACGGGTGTCCCTTTCGGCGCCGCTATATCTATGCCGTGATGAAAGCTTTTTTTCCCCGTTATGGGACTGACTCTGGTGCCGAACCCTGAGGAAATAACTCCTTCCGCTACGGGACAGAGCATTCCGGAATCGGCGAAAAAAAATCGCTCCGTAGGATTAAGTCTTCCGTCGGGGAAAAAAATATACCGCATACCGTTTACGATACAGCTTAAATGCCCTTCCGTTTCAGCATAGCGCGTTTTTAAAATAAACTCAAGCGGTGTATCGGGTTTTTCGGCTATAAATAATCCCGAAGCGGTGGGAAGATACAGCACTTTTTCGGTAAGCGGCGAATCTATAAAGGCCAATTTATTTATCGATGCGATTGTTTCATAGGGAATATTACAGCGCGAGGCTACGCTTAAAAGGTCTTCTTCTTTTTGCGCCTTATATGTATATAAAAAAAATCGGACTTTTTCTCCCCGTGCCGCCGCCATATAATTTTCGCGGACTTCCTGACTGTATTGTTTGAATAAAATATCCGATGTGTTGAGCTTTTCTATTCGGGGATATACAACCTGCTTGTCTTGCGTAAAAAGAAAAAAATGCGGGAGCGCAATAAAAATGATACAGGCTCCCGTAAAAAAAAGGCGCAGTACGGACGGCTTCATTTTTTTTTGCCTGATTTGATTTTAAGAATCAAAGCACTGCCGAGGGCAAAAGCAAAGAGTATAAGAACCGAGGACGAAAACGCATTCGGCTGTTTTACGGCAAAGAGCCACAGGGGATATACAAACATAAA
>CAUURR010000051.1:0-12053 GCA_963547555.1 uncultured Treponema sp.
GATAACGAAAAATTCTCCCCAAAAAACATGCTCCGCCTGCACCGTTTTTTAGCGGATCAAATGCACAGACCTTGCCCCCGCCCCCTTTTTATGTTATCGTAAATTATGCACATCTTCAAAATCGCCTTTCAACTGATCGGAAGTCTTGCCCTGCTCTTATACGGAATGAAGATGCTCAGCGAGGGCATTCAAAAAGGGACAAGCGACAGCCTGCACCGTTTTTTTAAACTTATGACAAACAACCGCCTTGCCGCTCTTTTGACGGGAGCTTTGATTACGGCGGTGATTCAATCGTCAAGTGCGGCAACCGTTATGACCGTATCCTTTGTAAACGGCGGTTTGATGACGCTTCAGCAGTCGGTCGGCGTTATATTCGGAGCAAACATCGGTACCACCGTAACCGCATGGATTATCGCGATTTTCGGCTTTAAATTCAATATAGCTGCCATAGCCGTTCCCGTATTCGGCATAGGATACATTTTGCGTTACTTTAAGAAACTGCGCAAAGAAAGCGCGGGCGAAGCGCTGATGGGCTTCGGCATGCTCTTTATCGGTTTGGGACTGCTGTCAAAAAGTATCCCCGAGTTCAATCCTCAAAACATTGCCTTTTTAAGTGCCCTGCCTGAAGGAAGTATTTTAAGCATCTTTATCGGGGTATTTTCGGGTCTTGTGCTGACGGTTATCATTCACTCATCAAGTGCCGCAACCGCAATCATACTGACTATGTGCCATAAGGGACTTTTACAATGGGAGTTTGCGGCGGCAATGATTTTGGGAAGCAATATCGGAACGACGATAGATACCGTCCTTGCTTCGATAGGAGCGCGTATAAACGCCCGCCGCGCCGCTTTGGTTCACGTGCTTTTTAACGTATCGGGAAGCATTTTGGCAATAGCCTTTTTCCATCCCCTCCTGTTCCTCGTTGATTTTGTAACCCCCGGCTCGGTCGAAAGCGCCCTGACGGCTCATGTTGCCATGCTTCATACACTGTTCAACACGATAAACGCCCTGCTCTTTTTGCCCTTCACAAAGCGGATTGCCGCCTTAACCGAAAAACTCATCAAGCCGAAACCCGGCGATATTCCCGAAGATTACAAGCTTGAGTTTATAGAGGTGGGCAATTCCGTCGGTGCGCGCAACTCCGCCGAATATCACATTATGCAGGTCGAAAAAGAAATATCCGATATGATTTCGATTGCAGTGAATATGTTTTCGCGCATACAAAACGGATTTGAAAACCGTACCGAGCATTTTATTACCGAACACTTTGATTTTATCAAAAAACGCGAAGAATATGCAGACCGAATGCAGGAACAGCTTTCCGCCTATTTGCATAAGTGTATGGAACTGCCTTTGAGCGGACGGCAAAGAAACAATATCAACGCGATGCTCCATATTGTAGACGAAATAGAAAACATAACCGACGATTGCTACAGCACGGCGATTCATTTAAAGCGCAGCATCGAAAAACGCATGAAGTTCGCCCCCAAAGACATAGACAGACTTCATCCTTACACCGACCTTGTCAAACAGGTGTTAACCTTTGTGAATGAAAATATCAACAAACCCCTTTCCCGCGACGGCTTTAAAGCGGCGCAGGATTTGGAAGACCGCATCGATATGTTCCGCAAAAACCTCAAAAAAGTTGCACGCAAGCGTCTTGAAGAAGGTGCCGACGTTAAAACCGAGCTTTTGTACATAGATATGGTGCGCGACATCGAAAAAATCGGCGACCGCGCATACAGCATATCGGAAGCCCTGTCAAAAACCAAGTAAGACTTAAAACATCAAGTGTATGCCGCCCGCATTGCGGTGAAGCAGCACCGCCTCTTCAACGTCTTTTTTTTCTATTGCCGAGCGTTCTTCAAGGTCGGCGATTGTACGCGCAAGTTTTACACAGGAATGTATACCGCGCGATGAAAAACCGAAGCGGCGGGCGCTGTCGTTCAATAGAACCTCGCTTTCCCCGTCAAGCGGACATAAAATCCTGATTTCGGCGGCTTCAAGATAGGCGTTCGGTTTTCCCTGCCTTTTGCGTTGTACGGCGGTTGCCCATCCGATGCCCTTGCGCAAAAAGGCGGTACAGTGCTCCGTATTTTGAGTGCCCAAAGGCTGCTCGCTTTCCGCATTTGAAAGCGCTACCCGTATATCGATTCTGTCTAAAAGCGGGGCCGAAAAACGCCGCCAATATTCTTCAACGGCGCGCGGATGACAAAGGCATATTTTATCCTCGGAGCCGAAGTTTCCGCAGGGACAGGGATTTGCCGCAAGCAACAATTGGAAGCGCGCAGGATATACGGCCGTCCTGCCCGCACGGCTTAAACTTATTTTGCCCTCTTCCAAGGGAACGCGCAAAGCCTGTAATACCGATGAGCGGAAGTCGGCGGCTTCGTCCAAAAACAAAACGCCGTTATGGGCAAGAGAAATTTCTCCGGGCCTGCAGTGTAAGCCGCCGCCGATTATCCCTTCCAGGCTTGAACTTTGGTGTGGACGGCGGAAAGGCGCATCGCGCAGCATTTGCGTTCCGGCGGGTAAAATGCCTGCAATACTGTAAATCCGCGTTACCGGCAGGGCTTCTTCTTCGGTAAGGCGGGGTAAAAGAGTATAAAAGCGGCTTAAGGCCAGGGTTTTACCGCAGCCGGGTGAACCGTAAACAATCAGATTGTGCCTTCCCGCCGCCGCAATTTGCAGGGCGCGTATTAAAAAAGGCTGTCGTTTAATTTCGCGGTAATCGAGGCCGGAAGGAAAATCGGAAAAAACAACTGCTTCATCTTTTTTTTGCGCCCCGTTTATGTTCTCACCGTTTGCAAAAGATGCGGAAATATCCGAATTACCTTCATATTTGCCGTCGATTCCGAAAACACTGTCGTCGGAACGGTCTTTTTCCGCGGCGCTTAAATCGCACAAAAGAGAAAAAGCATCGGTTAAGTGTGCGGCGGCAAACACCCGCATAGAACCGCCGGAACAGCCGCCGGAGGTTTCACAACCGTCCGAAAACAAGGCGGCTTCGGCTTCATTTTCGGCAGGAACAATACAATAGCGTATTCCCTGCTCGCGCGCCGTAAAAAGAGCCGCATGAATACCGCGCACGGCACGAATTCGTCCCGAAAGCTCCAATTCTCCCATCACAAGAACCGCTTTGCCGAAATCAAAGGGTTCGGGAACTTCGGGGCGGGTGCTTTTATCCAAAACGGCAAGGGCTATAGCCAAATCGAAGCCCGCCCCTTCTTTTTTTACGTCGGCAGGCGACAGGCTGATTAAAATCCGCTCGCCCGGAAAATCGAAACCCGCATTCCGTATGGCAGCCCTCATACGTTCGCGCGCTTCTTTTACCGCATTGTCCGCAAGACCGACCATATCGACGGCGGGAATGCCGCGCCTTAAATCGACTTCGACCGTAACCAAAGAACCCTCGTAGCCGAAAGGCGAAAAACTGATAATATTCATCACTATATATATAGGCGTCTAATGGAGAAAAAAACGGACTTTTACGGAAAAAAACTATGAAAATATGAAAAAATATTCGGAACCGACAACAGCCGCTAACAGTCGACAAACAGCTTTATTCGTGCGGATGGTTTAATACCCCGCTGCTCGCGTCGGGGTTGTTGATTTACAAGCCGATTACAAACTACGGTTTCGCGCCCTCTCCAAAGCGGGAGCAAGCTCTTCCGTAAAAAAACGGTCGTCTATGGATTTTTGCCCTGCGGTTTTTCCTATTTTGCGGTCGGGCCGTTTTTCGCCGTGAAAATCGCTTCCTGCGGTTATAAAAAAGCCGATTTGTTTGCCCGTTTCTTCCAACCGCTTGCATTCGCCTACCCGTGCTCCCGGATGCCATGCTTCAATCCCTTCGACCCCCGTTTCAAAGATTTCGCGTAAAACGCCGGGAAGCTTTCCCCATGCAACATAAAGGGACATCGGATGAGCCAAAACGGGAACGCCCCCGCTTTTTTTAATTGCGGCAACGGCATCTTTTAAGTCCGCGCCGCGAAAATCCGCATAACAGGACCTTCCTTTAGCCAAATAACGGTCAAAAGCCTGCTGTCTTGTTTTTACAAATCTCCGTGATACCAGATAATCGGCTATATGGGGCCGGCCGATACTCCCCGTCCGAAACAAATCCTCCAATTCTTGAAAAGACACATCGATACCGACATTTTTCAATTTATTGATGATTTCTTCGTTGCGTTTTTTTCTGTTTTCCTGCAAGTAATCGATAAGCGAGTGCAAAGACGGGTGCGCATTTGTCAATCCCAGCCCCAATAAATGGAACTCACCTTTCGGCCATTCTATATTCAGTTCTATTCCGTGAATAAAATCGATCCCCGCTTCGGCGGCGGTTTTTGAAGCTTCGTCCAAGCCGGTAAGCGTATCGTGATCGGTCAGTGCAAGACGGGAAATTCCCTTATCGGCGGCATATAAAATCAATTCGGAAGGAGAAAAACTGCCGTCCGACGCGGTTGAATGAGTATGCAAATCTATCATAAAAAAATAATAGCATAATTTTTACTTTTATGTTATAATATGCTATGGATATTTTAAGCTTTTTGCGTTATACTATAAGAGCTTATTGATTTTACAGATAGAGGAACGCACATGCCTAAGGCAATGCAGTACACAAAAGGTTCGATTATTTATTTCTCAGGAGATCGTGACGACCGTATATTTATCCTTCAGCAGGGACTTATTGTCTTAACCAGTACGGATATTGAAACGGGCTCCCCCCAGACGGAACACGTAAAGCGCGGGGAGTTTTTCGGCGTAAAGTCGGCGCTGGGGCATTTTCCGCGCGAAGAAACGGCCACGGTTATTGCCGACAGTATTGCTATCATCCTGACCGTAGCGGAATTTGAAAAAACATTCAGTGAAAATAAAGCGGTTATTATGAAGATGCTCCGCGTTTTTTCAAATCAATTGCGCGCAATTCACCGCAAAACCGAATCTATTTTAAACAGCAACGCAGGCTTCGACCAGCCGACCGGAATGCTCTTGGTTGCCCAAAGTTTTCTTGAAGACGAACAATATCAGGCATGCTGCGATGTATGTATGAAGTTATTATCGCGTTTCCCGAATGCTTCAAATAAAGAAGCGACCGCAAAGCTCTATACAAATACCAAACGAAAGCTCGATATGCAAAAACAGCGCGGCGGAAACCAACGCCAGCAAATTGCGGCACAAGATGCGGAAACCGCACAAACCGATGCGGGCGCATTAAAACAGTTTTCCCTTCCCGCCTTTTCGCGTTTTGCGAAAACTTTTGAAGCAGGTTCCGTTATCATTGCCGAATACGAACCGGGCGACAGCTTTTACTTAATTCAATCCGGCTCGGTACAGCTGGTCAAATGCGTTAAGGGAGCAAAAAAGAACTTGGATATTTTGCGTCCCTCCGAATTTTTCGGTGAAATGGCTATCCTGGAGAATTCTCCGCGCTCGGCTACGGCTGTTGCCGTCAATACGGTAAAAGTTTTGGAATTCAATAAAGAAAATTTTGAAATACTGATTACGGGCAACCCGCAGATAGCGCTTATTTTGCTTAAACTCTTTTGCAAGCGTATTTACGACCAAAAGCGCCGGCTTAAGATTTTGGTTATTGAAGATACTCAAGCGCGCATAGCGGACGTATTTCTTATGTTTGCCGAAATGCAGCCCAATGCGGATCCGAATGAACGAACGATGCGCTTTAATTTAACCATTCAAGACATTTCACACTGGGCCGGGCTTCCCGTCGACACGGTACGGGATGAAGTAAACCGTTTTGTCGAAAAACACAAAATCGAAGTATACGACACATATATTGTTGTAAACAACATCGTAGATATGCGCCGTATCGTCGATACCCGTGCCGCCATACGCTCGGTATAACGGATTTTATTGAGTTTTTTCCTCTGCAGCTTCCGATTTTGCGTTTTTTAAAGTGTCGGCAGCCCCTTCTTGAACATACTTTTTAAGCTGTCCTGCGGCAATTTTCGGATTCGTAATAACGGAAGGACCGGCTATACAGCCTCCTTGACACGTCATAACTTCAACCAGATTCGGCGTACTCTCGTTATGAGGCATTTCTCCGCTTTGTATTTTTCCGTACGAAGCAAGCTGTTTCATACCCTGCTTATCCAAACCGTCTATAACAACAGGCCGCAGTTTTTCAGGATGCTTTAAACGAACACGCACCGCTTCGGCAACACCGCCTGCTGCGGCAAAGCTTCTTCCCGATGCAGTCGGAATAATGGTTCCGGGTGCAGCCTCGGATTTCGTTATGTCTATTCCCTTGGCGATAAGGAGAGCACCGATTTCTTCTATTGACAAAACATAATCCACAAATTCGTCTTCAAGTCCTTCACGCCGTTTTGCAAGACAGGGACCGATAAAGACGCTCACGCAGTCGGGGTCGGCTTTTTTAGCCAACTCGGCCGTATAATGCATGGGACTTCTCGTATCCGAAATACAGGGAACAAGCTGAGGCACGTGTTTTTTTACCGCCCGTACATAAGCCGGACAGCATGAAGTTGTCATAAGAATATGACCGTGCTCCATACGCTCTTCAAATTCGGCAGCTTCGCGGTCTGCGGTTATATCGGCTCCGATAGCGACTTCCCAGGTGCGGCTGAATCCCGCTTCTTTTAAGGCCGTTTCAAGCTGACCGGGAACCGCACGGAACTGGGCCGCAACGGAGGGCGCATACAGGGCAACAACTTTTTTACCGTTCATAATATGCTTTACAACATCAACAAGCTGCCCCTTATCCATCATCGCTCCGAAAGGACATTCACGCATACAGTTTCCGCAAAAAATACACTTGTGATAGTCTATGCGCTCTTTTCCGTTTTCATCCTTTGAGATAGCCCCGACAGGACAGGATTCTTCACAGGGAACGGGAATTTTGATAACCGCGTGGTAGGGACAGTTTTGCAAGCACAGCCCGCAGTTGATACATTTTTCCACTTCGATATGAGCCCTGCCGTTTTTAATATCAATCGCTTTTTTAGGACAGTTCACCATACAAGGGCGCGCCAAACAGGCTTGGCAGGCATTGGTTACCATGTATTGGCTTTTTACACAGGCGTTGCACGCTTCGTCCAAAACCGTCAGCATGGGCCACGTAGGCTGTTCGCGCTCCAAAGATTCGCGCACATAAGCGGCAAGTGTTTTTTCTTCATCGTAATTTTCCACCGAACAGCCTAAGCGTGCAATAACGCGCAAGCGCATAATTTCGCGATCGTGAAAAATACAACAGCGCATCGGGGTTGCATTACGCGGCACCATTTCGCGCGGAATGTAGTGAACACCCTCCTCGAGTTTCCCTTCAAGCTGTAATTTGGCTATACGTACCAAAATCTCCCTTTTAATGTTTGCAGCATTGTTGTTAATGTTCAGCATTGTTTTTCCCTGATTTTCTCCAAAATATTTTGAACCGTTGCACCGGCAACCAACTCGTCGTCGATTAAAACAAACGGCGGTTTACCGTAAGCGGCATCTTTGCATTTTTCGAGGCAGGTAACGCCCGAAATTTCGACTTTGTCCTTTAAATCGTCCGGCAAGTCGTCTTCCAACAGCAAAAACTCGGAAGCGCCCATCACGTAACAGGCCGTTCCCGTGCAAATTGCAAGTTTTGTTTTTTTCATACTGTCTCCCTTCTTTAAAAATAGTCTATATTCACTTCTTTTAAGTACTTACTTTCAAGAAGCGACGCTATTTTTTTAATCACGTTACGCCGTATTTCCAATTCAACCGGCATATTCGGATCCTGATGAGCTTCGTTTATTTTCGTTCCGACAATAAAATGAATACGGTCGCTGTCCAAAAACATATCGACAATCCGTGTTGCCGGATTCGGCGGCATATGTTCAGTATCCGCGCCCTTTTCCAAAATCTCGGAAACCGCCCCCATTGTAATAATTCCCTCGGTTACCATATCGGCGCCTTCCATTTCCGAAGCGGGCGGCACCTTCGGATCGAAATTCTTTAAAATAACCTTTACCGGTCTATTCAATTCCCGCGATATGATATTCGCCGTTGTTCCGCCGCAAACAATTTTTTTACCGTCAAAAAGCGAAAAACGGCGCGCTATTTCCACATCGCTTTCGGGGTGCAGCGGCGGCCCCGTAAGTACCAGCATATCGCGCGGGTTGCGAAAATAAATAACGCCGCAGGTAATATCATCCTTAGGAGTATAGCCGTCGTGTAAAAGCGCCTGCTGCACAACCGAACGCGCCAAATCCCGCGCACTTATAAGCGGATTGTCCTGAACGGTTTTTAAAATATAGCTTTGTGCATTTATCGAGCCCCAGCCGAACGGAAGTGCCGAGCTTCCCATTCCCGACTGCGTTACCCCGTCCGAAAAAAAGATTAAACGGTCGCCCGGACGCGCATCGTAGCGGGAATACTGCAAAAAAGCTTCTTTTTTAGGCGCGGTCGACTTTTTTTTACGCTCTATCGGCGAAATATCTTTTATCGGTTCAACCATCGTTTGCTGCCGGATAAGTACATAAGGCGGATTATCGTATTCCATAATGCGCACCGCCGCACTCGGTTCAATATCCACAAGAGTAAAGGTGGCGTAACTTATACCGCGCTCTTTACAGACGGGCAGCGTATCCATAATGATGTTTGCCGCCCGCCGCATCGGAATGTCGGATTCAATAAATTTGGTCGCCATGGTCGCCGTTAAAGTCGCCAAAACGCCGGCTTTTATACCGGATCCCAAACCGTCGGACAAAGTGGTAATGACGCGCCCGTCGGAAGGATTTTTGTGCGACAAAAACACATCGCCTTCGGCCATCTGGTTGTATTTGCACACCTGATAGTGCCCGACCTCTATAAAAGTTTCCAAATCCGTCATTTTTGCTCCGATTCGTCGGAAAACGAATTGATGATTGAATTAAGCATTGCCTCGGTTTCGGCCGCGTTTTCTCCCATCAAAAAGGCGATTTTTTGCACCACGGACAAATGCTTCGTAATAACTTTTTTTGCCTGATTGACGATACGGTCCTTTTGAATCTGCGGCGCGGTAATATCTTCGACAACGCCGCCTGCACATGATTCTTTTTCTATTGCAAATACCGTAACCTGATACACCTTTTTCCCGGTACGTACTTCCCGCTCTATGACATCGGGACCGTTTTTGGCCAGCACATCCTCAAAAAAACGCGAAAAATCCGCTATTTTGGTTAAATCCGCACCTTCAAGACCCGGTTTCGCTTCGTACATATCTTCAATATCCGGCCCCATCAGGCGGGCAAAATTCTTATTGCACTCGATGATATTCAGATGTTTATCGCAAATAATAACGCCGCCCGGAATGGCTTGAATTAAACCGTTCGCTTTTTTTTGCGCCAATTTACGCATATAGGAAACGCACATGGTTTTTTCGGCCCTGTTTTCAAGCATAGCCTTGGCAAATTCGCGGCAGGTATCGTAGCCGCAGCTTGCGCAGTTTACTTCATCTTCAATCGTATATTTACCGACCGAGTGCAACGCTTCTCTTATCGCCTGTTCATCGGGATTTGCGGCAAGCACCCTTTTGGCCGGCAGCGTACCGCTTAAATCGAATTGTTCTTTTACAACACTTTTATGAAGCCTGTCTTCCGCGGTTTGGGCATAATCGACTACATTAACATATTTTATCGCACTTGAACGTTTTTTGGAACTTGCAGGCCCGTTTATACAACCGCCCGTACAGGACAAAAGTTCGATGAACAGGGGATGTTCAAGTTTTTCGTTATGCAATCCGGCAAGAGCGGCGGGAATCTCATCTATACCCGTTACCGTTAAAGTGTGAACCGATTCCGGCACATCGTATTTTTTTACGGCCGTAATCATACCGCCGTCTATCGGAAAAAACGCTCCTTTGGCGGAGCGGAAAGGAATAAAGCCCGTACTTTCTCCTTCGGGATGCGGCAGTTTCGACGGTATAATCCCCTCTTCGGTAAAACGGCTGCGCAGTTCGTCAAAAGTGACGGCTAAATCGATTTGCTTAAATATATCGCTTTCACGTTTTTTTGCAATACAGGGACCTATAAACACAACGCCG
Source organism: uncultured Treponema sp. (assembly GCA_963547555.1). GTDB lineage: Bacteria > Spirochaetota > Spirochaetia > Treponematales > Treponemataceae > Treponema_C. The sequence goes on from CAUURR010000051.1 coordinate 10,028, forward strand.
ATATCTTCCCCGTACCTTTCGCGTAAAAAACGTGCATGAGCCAACAAGGGCGATGAACGATCGGTAATAAAAGGAGTAAAATCCGGCATAAAATGCTTAATATATTCGACTACGGCAGGACAGGCCGACGATAAAAAAAGTTTTTGTACGGTTTTTCCCTGCGCCGACAAACATAAATCTTCGGCAACCTGCGCCGATACAAGGTCGGCTCCTATAGCGGTTTCGGAAACGCCGGTAAAACCGAGCATTTTAATTGCCGCAATCAGCTGTTCGGGCGTACAGTCGGGGAATTCGGAGATAAACGAAGGAGCCAAAGACACGATAACGGTTTTCTTTAAAGACAAAAGCTGCGGAATCCGCTGTATATCGCTGCGCACCCGCTTCGCCTTTGCAGGACACTTTATAACACAGGTACCGCATACGATACACATTTCGGGGATAATCATTGCATGACCGTTTTCAACCCGGATAGCTTTTACGGGACACTGACGGACACATTTATAGCAATCCTGACATTCCGTAATTTCGGTATATACGGGATACAAAAAATTCATAACAAAGCTTCCAATTCGTGACCTAAAATATCTTCAAGCGTTTCGGGTGAAACGTGAGAAAAAAGCTTGTCGTTTATATGCAAATTCGGTCCGTTTTTACATTGGCCGTCACAAAGACAGCCCTTTACCGTTACCTTCTCCGTTAAACCTTTGTCCGCCAAAAATCTTTGAACGATTTCCGCATTCATAGCATTTCCTCTGCTGAAGCAGGAACTCCCCATACATACCGTTATCGTTGCCATAATACCCTCTTTCTTTATATAAAAAAATATCGATAAAGTCAATAGAGATTGTGTGTCGTCCGCACTCACTATAACAGAAAATTAAAAAAAAAACACTATTTCGGTAAGCTTTTTTTCATATGTGTGGTATAATAAGTTAATGGATTTTACGGAACATCTGATTGAATATTATGATGAACTCTACCCCGTTACGGGCGAGCGTATCGCTTTCTTTGAAAGCGAACTGCATGGGTACCCGATGCCCGTAAAGGTATTGACAATAGGCTGCGGTACGGGATTATTCGAGCATCGGCTTGCGGAAAACGGCTTTGATATAACCGGTATCGGTGTGCAAAGAGAATATATAGACACGGCGGTACGACGGCGGCACAGTCCCAATGCCTCTATCCGTTTTTTTCAGATGCCTCCCTTGGAAATCGGCAGATTTTTAGCAAAGAATTTTTACCACTGTACCGCCATTCTCGACGGTTTTATATATTTTATACATGACAAGACCTTGCTGCGCAAACTTTTCTACGACTGTAAAGCAGCCCTGGTACCGGAAGGCCGCCTTATTATCCATTTACCCGACATTGTACAGGAAAAAGAAAGTCCGCGCATAAAACTCATTGCGCACCTTCAGAACAGCGAAGATGAAGAAAAAAAACTGTTGACGCAAACTTTGGAAAAACAGGATGCCAAGGGCGGCACAAAACATATTCCCGTGCGTTCCCGCGTTCCGGTATATATTCCTTCGGCGGAAGAGCTTGCAGATTATGCACGGGAAGCGGGTTTTAAATCAGCGGCTTTTTATAAAAATTGGAACACGATGCCCGTTACTGCGGAAACTGCCGATATAGCCGTATTTTCATAGACGTATTTTCATAGATGCTTGACGTAATCGACTTACAGAAAAAAAACCGCCGCGGCGGCAAACCATACATTCAGTTTTTTGTTTTCAGGTAAAAGATAGGCGCTTCCCATACACAAAGCCGTGAAAAAGCTGTGCAGACCGTCTTGTATATTATTCTTTGTAAACACATGACCCAAGCCCCATGTAAAAGCTAAAAACAGTCCTCCCCATGGAATTTTTCGACTCAAATTATATTTTTCACTCATTTTTTGAGCACAATCAACCAAAAGAGTAACCAAGGTAAATTCAAATCCGTAGTAAATGTATTGTAATATAAAACCCGCCGCACCTATCGACCGCGGTGAAAAATCAATAAAATATGCTTTTATATCGCTTAT
>CAUURR010000052.1:0-11739 GCA_963547555.1 uncultured Treponema sp.
GTATCGAGCCAAAAATAATATGTATAAACGACCTTTTTTTTGAGGGAAAAAAAAATCAATTAAAAAATACAAATGCTTTTATTGTTTATATAATAAAAAAACGGAAAATTGGTAAAAAATAGGAAATTAAAAAAACAATTTAAAAAAAAAAAAAAAGGAGGCCTTGAAATTAACGTACAAACCGTATATGCTACCCCCCCCCCCCCCCGAAAAAATAGCACTGCTTCCGCTGCACTCCCGACCCTGCATGATTATGAACGCCTAGTTTCCGGCTGTACCCGTTTATGTAAAAATTATAACAGCCTGCTTTACAGCTATAGAAATCTGCTCACACAATTTGAATCCGCCATAACATACAACCGTACCGTACTCACACAATGCCTGAACGCTTATAAAATGTCCGATGCCGTCGAAACGGACTTTTCTCAAAACACCGGCGCCTTTACACGCTATTTGCACGAACACGGCTTTTGCAAAATTTCCCGGCCGTGAGCCGGTACTGATAAAGGTTGAAGCTCACGGCTCGGATAGCGCCGCTCGCTTCAACGTCGAGTTCTGCGAAATACTTCGCAGAACATCGCAGATAAACAGTTTTAAGTTCGCAATTCTGAAGAATTGCTCACACTTAAAGATGTATTGAATATACAGCTGTCAGCTGTATTTGCCGTCGAGTTTTTTGCGCAAGCAAAAATACTCGAAGCTAAAAAAGGTACAGTACGTACCTTTTTTAGCAGTTTTACCGGCATCCGTGCCGGTACTGATAAAGGACTTATTTAGGGTGATGACCGGTCAGTGGGCACGGCAGGGGTTCCGACCCGTAAAAAATTCTGCACAAGCGAAGGAGGCTTGCCGACTGAGTGCGGTTTCGGCCAGCGAAGCTTCGAGGCAGCCTTTTTACGGAGTGCCCCAATACCCCGCCCGCTATCGATATTCAAGGAGGTTTGTATGTTAAAGTATTGTTTACGTGAAAACTTACTCACGGCAAAACCGGACGATTACATGGCTCAAGTTACCGACAGTCAAGTATTCACACTGGATAACATCATTGACCGTATGGTAAAGCGCGGGACGACCGTTACCCGCACCGACCTTGCCGCCCTTATGCAGCTGTACACCCAAGAATGCACCTACATCGTCGAAGAAGGCGGAACCCTAAACACGCCCCTTATCAACACAAGCTACAGCATTTCAGGCGTATTCGACGGGGCGGACGACAGCTTTGACGGCAAACGGCACAGCATTAACCTGAACATCACGGCGGGTACGGCACTGAAAGAAGCCCTGTCCCAAACAAAGGCGGTAAAGACCGAAACCGCAAGCACCGACCCGTACATAACGAGCGTTTTAGACAAACTGAACGGCTCGTCTGACGAAGTCAAAATCGGCTCTGTAATGGAAATAATCGGCAGCCGGTTAAAATTTGACCCTAAAGACGCAGAACAAGGCGTATTCGCCGTATCGGGAACGACCGCCGTCCGCTGTGCCTCGGTAGTCGAAAACAAACCCGCACGGCTCATCGTCATCTTGGACGCAACCGTCCCCGCAGGAGAGTTTACGCTGGAGGTGCGGACGAAGCTTATTAACAATGGCAGTAAAAAGTCAAAGACGCTTAAAAAAGGCTACTACCACAAAACACTAAAAGCGGTGGTGTAACAAAACGGGTGCTCCGCCCGTCAGCATAATAACGGTCGGAGCGTAAGCATAATTACGCGGTGAACGTAAGCATAATTACGCGGTGAACGTAAGCATAATTACGCAGTGAGCGTAAACATAATTACGCAGTGAGTGTAAACATAATGTTTGAAAAGCGCACATCCGTGTGCACTTTTCAACTCGAGTTTTAGGCTAACGCCTAAAACATCGCATACTTACAGCTTTTGCAGCATCCGTGCCGCATAATGCAGAAGCTGTGTTTGAACGTTCCGGCAGGGATGGCGGGAAAGCTGTAGATAAGCGGGTTTTGTGTGAACAAAACCCGAAGCAAGAATTGTACAGGGAGGTACAATTCTTGCCTACATCCGTGGCAGTACTGCTATAAGTGGTTATTTAGGATAAGGAGACTGAAGATGTAGTACAGGCAGGGGGCTGCCCCGTAAAAAATTCTGCACAAGTGAGGGCGCGTGCGCCCGAACGCGGTTTCGGCCGGCGAAGCTTCGAGGCAGCCTTTTTACGGGTGCGGACACCTGCCTGTACCGCATGAACGGGGCTGCCCCTACATAACAAAAAGTGCTCATAGATCACATGTGCCGGCGGGCATAAACGCAAAGGAGTTTTTAAGTATGGAAAAAGCAAAAAAGCGTTTTTCACTGCGCAACAAACTGATGATTGTGTTCGGACTGCTTACTTTTGCAGTCGGATTCACTCTTGCCCTTATCGGAGTGCGTACCGCCCGTAAAGCCGTAACTGAAAAGGTCGAAACGCACCTTATCGACAAGGCGACCGATGTTGCCGAAATACTTGACGGACGAATGGCCGCCTTTTGGCAGTTCCTTGAAGGTATCGCGCGTATGCCGGCGTTCCGCGATTCGGCTATATCGTATACGGAAAAAAGCCGCCTGCTTGCCAATGAAGCCGCATTTAACGAAAAAATAACAAGCTTGGCTATTGCCGATACACAAGGGTTTTACTACACATACGGGCAAAAAACGATAAATACAAAAACTCAAGAATGGTTTAATCCCGCTTTAAATGGGAGAACATATATAAGCGAGCCTTTTAGATCCAAGATTGACGACTCTCTTATAATTGTTGTTGCCGTTCCGGTTTACGGAGAAAATAAAGAAGTCGTAAGCATACTTGCAGCTGAAATAAACGGCCTCTGGCTTTCCGACCAAATCGACGATATTGTGGTCGGCAAGACCGGCTCCTGTTATATTCTCGGCGCAACGGGAACTACTATTGCCCATAAAAATCCCGCTTTGGTTGAAAATCAGGATAATTTAATTGAAAAAGGAAAAACGGAACAGGCTTTGAAGTCCATATCCGATTTTTTACAACATGCCTTGGATGCGGATAAAAGTGAAGTCGGATATTACGAATTCAATGATGAAAAATTTATTGCCTCCTATGCCACGATGAAAACCACCGACTGGACGGTTATTATCAAAGCCCCGGTTAAAGAGTTTATGGGAGCAATAAACGAACTGCGGCTTGAAATGATTCTCATCGGGTTCGGTATTTTAGCGGCAAGTTTGGTTATCGTCTTTTTTGTTGCCATTGCAATGATAAAGCCGGTAAATGTTGTCGTAAATGCGCTTAAAGAAATTGCGCAGGGCGAAGGTGATTTGACTGTCCGTCTTCCGCTTGTCGGTAATGACGAAGTAACCGACCTTTCCAACTACTTCAACCAAACCATCGAAAAAATAGGCGCCTCAATTCGGCAAGTCGGAACCGAGAGCAATGATATGAAAGAAATCGGCACCGAACTTGCGTCAAACATGACCGAAACGGCAAGCGCCGTCCATCAAATAAGCGCAAATATAGACGGCGTAAAACAACAGGCTTTGACACAGGCGGCAAGCGTTACCGAAACCGCCTCTACCGTAGAAGAAATTATCCGCACGATAAAGCAGCTGAACGCAAGCATTGAAAATCAATCGGCTTCCGTTGCCGAATCTTCCGCCGCGATTGAGCAGATGGTGAGCAATATCGCTTCCATCACACAGACGCTGGGGCGCACCGACGAAGTGATTAAAACGCTTGCAACGGCAACTGCGGACGGTAAGGAGACGATTACTGCGGCAGGCGGTGTAACCCAGCGTATTGCAGAAGAGTCGGGCGGCCTTTTGGAAGCCTCCAACGTCATTCAGCATATCGCCAGCCAGACGAACCTTTTGGCAATGAATGCCGCAATCGAAGCCGCCCACGCGGGCGAAGCGGGCAAGGGCTTTGCGGTCGTCGCCGACGAAATCCGCAAGCTTGCCGAAGAATCCAGCGCGCAGGGTAAAGCCATCACTGAAACACTGAAAATCCTGTCGGGCGAAATCGAAACGCTGTCCGCTTCAGCAAAACTTGCGGACGAAAAGTTCAATATTATCTTTAATTTGGCAGAGCAGGTTAAAAACATGAGTTTGCGTCTTATGGAAGCCATGCGCGAACAGGAAAACGGCAGCCGCGAAGTGCTCACCGCTATCCGCGACATCAACACGGTAACCAATCAGGTAAATGACGGCTCGGCGGAAATGCTGCGCGGCGGTGAAAACGTGGCACAGGAAATGCAAAAACTTGACGAGCTTACCCGCGTCATAAGCGACAGCATGAACGAAATGGCCTCCGGCGCCGTGCAAATCAGCAACGCCGTAACCGAAGTCAACGAGATTACGCAAAAAAACAAGAAAAGTATTGAAAACTTGTCGAATGAAGTGAAGAAGTTTAAAGTGTAAGGGGAGCGGAACGCCTGAAAGTCTGCATAGGTAGGCAGCAATACGCAAAAAGGCTTCCGCGCTTCGCTTGTGCAGAATTTTTTGCGTATTGCTGCCTTCCTATGCAGTTACCGGTGTTTCGGTGCATGCCCCACATAGTTTCGAGGCAAGCAGCTGTTTTGTTACGACGGCTGAGAGTGGGCTTTACTGGTAGCAGTCCTGTGCGGGATTTACGGCAGCGGCGGGGCTGTTTTCCCCGCCTAAAACAACCTACAGCTCTTTGCGGCATCCTGCCGAGTGTGGATAGTGAGTAATTTAATTGGTAATTTGTAATGTTTAATTAACCATTACCAATTAACCATTAAATCAACGACATCCGTGTGCATAATGCGTTTTATTCTTCCGTAGAAAGGCTTCCTTTTTTGGGACGGGCCTTTGCATAGGCGAATAAAAGCAAGGTTCCCACAACACCTGTTGCGATGGAGTTCAGCAATGCGGCGGTAGCGCCCTGAACAAAAACCAAATTAACCGGCTCTTTGTAAATAACGATATCCAAAACGGGTGCGACCAAAATCCAGGCAATCACATTCGCACCGATTTGAATTAAGTTAAACAACAAGGCATCTTTAGCGGAAAATTCTCCCTCATCCGCTCTTAAAAATTTATAGGAAATACCCATTAAAAAACAGGCAACAAAGCTGGCGATAATCCAGCTCCACCACGGAGAACCGTATTGAATGGAGTCGTTCAGGGCATGACCGATAAAGGCGATAAGACCGCCGGCGATGGGGCCGAATAAGGCCGCAAAAAAGCCGCCCAAGCCGTAAGCAACCTGAAAAGACGTTTCGGGAATGCCGCTGGGAACTTTAACATACATAAAGAGCAACATAAACAAAGCGGCACCCAAACCGGTTGCAACGATCGTCTTTGTTGTAATTGCAAATAATTTTTTCATATAAAACCTCCGATACGGAAACTGTAAGAAAGTAAAATCTTTCTTAAAATTATTCAAACAGAATATGTACTTACTGTCAAGAGTGTAAAATCAATTTCTCAACCGAATATGATTACAATACCTCGTAAAATCAATGCGAAAATTCCAGCGTCCAATCGGGGCCGAAGCCGGCATTGTATTGCTTTTTAAAACTGCCGCGCGATACGGCCAAAGCGATACGGAGCAGCTCATTATTGTAAATAATGGGTTCTTTTTCTTCGGCAAACCCGAAACTTTGATGGAACAGTACTTTTTCGTCAAACACTTGAACGCCTTTGTTAAAAATCCGAAGACGCACGCGGTCTCCGTATTTAAAGCCTTGTTCTTGAAAAAGTTTGAGCGGAATATTCGTCCAAAGGTTGCCGAAATTCGGATCGTCTATTTCAAAGATACCCTTAACGCTGCTGCCTTCAACCGTAGGTTCGTGTATTGTGTGCTCTTTGATTTCTTCAACCGGATAGGCGGGGCCGACCTGCTCGAATGAAATAATGCCGGAAGCGAGGCGAGCGGCGCAATAGCCGAAAAGGTCACGGCCGTGAAAGATTGCAACGCCTTCGGTCTTTTTGTTGCGCAGACGGTTTACGGTTTCGTCGATCTCGCGTACTTCTTCAATACCCATAAAACGCTTAACATGGGTAAGGCTTCCGTTGTCGGGAGTTACGACATAATAGCCGTTTGAAGTTTTTGCAACACAGGCTTTTCGCGCCGTTCCCACTCCCGGATCGACTACGGAAACATATATTGTTCCCTTAGGCCAAAAATCCAAACTTTGAAACAGGCGGTAGCTTGCGCTCCACGTATCGAATTGAGGCAATTCGTGAGAGCCGTCCATAATTTCCAAGGAAGAATCTACGGTTTTTACAACGCCGTACATCGATGAAACGGCACCCTCTTTGTAAGTAAAATCGGTTTGAAACACCAAAATAGGTTTGTTTTGCATACTGAATCCTTATTAAATAAATTTTGAATCAACACCCCCGACGCGAGCGTCGGGGTATTAAACCTTCCGCACGAATAAAATCCGTTTTAGCCTTTTACAAAAGGATTAAAAAAACGAGATTGATTGATAAATACACTCATACACACGGATACGATCAATACAGCGACTCCGAAAACAATGGATATAATATCGCCTCTTTTGAGCGGACGGGCTGCGTACCATGTCCGTTTTTTTTCTTTACCGAAGCCGCGCAAATCCATCGTATTGCTTATCGTATCGATTCTATCCAGCGTGGAAAACACAAGCGGCACGAAAATATTCATAATATTTTTTATGCGCTTAAAAGGCTTTTCTTTTTTTGATAAATCAAGCCCGCGCGTTTGCTGGGCAGCCGAAATATTTTCGTAGTCCCTGATTAAATCGGGGAAATAGCGCAGGGTAAGCGAAAACGCATAGGCAGCCTTATACGGAAGCCCGATACGGTTTACGGACGCTGCAAACTCGCTGGGGTTTGTCGATAAAAAGAAAATAATGCCCAAGGGGACGACCGAAGCATATTTAAGCGTTTTCGTAAGCTGATATAAAAGCTGTTCCTGCGTAATCACATAGCGGCCGCCGAACGAAAAAAGGTCGTGGCGGCTTCCGTATATTTCGGTTCCGTACAGCGGGCTGAACAAAAAGGTTAGCACAAAGTTTAATCCCAAAAAAACGGCAACATAAATCAGCATGAGTTTGATTTGTGAAAAGCGTATATCGGCTTTGCGTATAAGAATAAAGGAGCAGACAAGAACCCCTGCAATAAAACGGATATCGTATGAAAACATCACTGCAAAAGTCATGCAAAAAAAACAAATGAGTTTGGTAACGCCGGAAAGACGGTAAATAAAATTATCGCGCTCGATATAGTCAAACAGTTTTGCTTTCACGCAAAGCCTCCCGTTCATAGTCGATGACGTTTTGCACAAAGCGCTGGCGGTCGGCAATGCCGGCTTTTTCGGCCAATGTATATAACGAAGTAACTTTTAGATTCGCCTTATCTGCAACTTCGCTGTCCGTCAAAGCGCTTACCGCATCCGCATCAAGCAAAAGATTTCCGCCGTGTAAAACGAGACTGCGCGGCGTGTATTCGAGCATAAGGTGCATATCGTGCGTAATCAAAACAATCGTTACGCCGCGTTCATTCAACGAGCGAAGAAATTCCATAATATCGCAATAGCGGCGGTAATCCTGACCGGCGGTCGGCTCGTCCAAAATAATCAGTTCCGGATCCATTGCCAAAACGGAGGCTATTGTAACGCGTTTTTTTTGCCCGAAGCTGAGCGCCGAAACGGGCCAGCTTATAAAAGGGGCAATACCGCAGACCGAACAGGCATGATGAACCTTGTCCTTTATTTCGTTTTCAGGAAGCCCGTTAAGGCGAAGACCGAGGGCGACTTCGTCGAAAATCATCGGCTTGCAAAGCATTTGATTCGGATTTTGCATAACAAAACCGATGTGCCGGCTGCGTTCCTGAATCGTCATATCTTTCATATCGGCACCGTTAAAAAAGAGGGAACCTTCGCTTTCGCGGACAATACCGGTAATCACCTTTGCCAATGTGCTTTTACCCGCCCCGTTTGTTCCGACAAGGCTGACCATTTCGCCGGCGCGGATACTGAAATTGATATTGTCGAGCACCTTGGCGGAGCGCGGCGTATAACGGAAACTTAAGTTTTCACAGCGTAAAATCTCGGCACCGCCCGGTTTTGCCGGTTTAGGCTCCAAACTTTTATCCCATGCAATCAGTTTATCGCGCACCGCCGGAACGTCGAGGGTTTCGATTCTGCCCGCATTCAATTTTTCGGTAACGGGAATACCCGCACAGCGCAGCGCCGTTACATAAAGCGGCTCGCGGATACCGAAAGGAGGCAAAACAGCTTGAGCCATAACGGCGTCGGCACTCATATCGGCGGCGATGTTTCCGCCGTCCACAACAATAACGCGGTCTACGGGACAATGCAACACGTCTTCAATACGGTGCTCGATTATAATAACGGTTTTGTTGTAGCGGCGGTGAATGTCGTCAATCAATTCAATAGCCGTCTGCCCCGTTTTGGGATCAAGGTTTGCAAGGGGTTCGTCAAACAGTAAAACCTGCACATCGTTTACCATAACGCCTGCAAAGGAAACACGCTGCTTTTGCCCGCCTGAAAGCTCATAGGGCGAAGAAGCTAAAAATTTTTCCATGCCGACAAGGGCGGCCGTTTTGCTTACCGTTTGCTTCATATCGGCAAGAGGCATACACTCGTTTTCAAGGGCAAAGGCTATGTCTTCACCCACACTCAAGCCGATAAATTGACCGTCGGAATCCTGCAAAACGGTACCGACTTTTTTGGAAAGCTTAAACACGTCAAGACCGGAGGTTTCCTCTCCGCACACTTTTAAGCTTCCTTCTATCTGTCCCTTGTACGAAAACGGAATAAGACCGTTTATGCAGTGCCCCAAGGTGCTTTTACCGCTTCCGCTTGCACCGACGATGAGGACTTTTTCGCCCTCATATATTGTAAGATTTATATGAGAAAGCGTCGGCTTTGCCTGTGCAAAATACTGAAACGAAAAATCGCGGAATTCTATAACCGGCTTTTTGGCAGCGTTTTGTGCCTTTTGTTCGGACATAGGCTCAGCCGGCAGCACCGCCGCGCTCCTTTTGCAGGGTTATAGTCCAGCCGGCACCCGTTCCTACACCGTAGGCTTTTGAAAAATTCCCCTGATTGATTGCAACGGCTATATAATCGAGGCTGTTGACGTATACAAGGGCTTCGCCGACATAGACAGCGTCAAAGGATTGGGCGTAGCGCAGAGTGTTGCGGTATAAAAGCCGCGTCGAGTTTTCAATAATCACGTCGACCTTATCGCCGTATTTTATGCCGAGCGAATTAAATGTTGTACGCGGTACGTTTGTCCACAAACTGCCGAAGCGCACGTCCAAAACGTCTATGCTGCCCTTTACCGAATTATCGGTTTTGACAGGCGGGTTCATGGGTAATTCCACAACGGAACCGACATCCACGCTCGGGCCGACTTGTTCGTAGGTTATAATGCCGGAAGCAAGACGAGCTCCCGTATATGCGTAAATATCGCGGCCGTGAAAGGTATAACTTTCGCCCGAATTCGGCAGTCGGTTTACGCTTTCGTCTATGATGCGCGCTTCGCGCACGGAGCTTAAGCGTTTTATGTGAGTAAGGGTGCCGTTATCGGGGGTAACAATGTATTGTCCCGCTTCGGTTAATACGACAATGCTCCGCCGCGTCGAACCGACACCCGGATCCACAACGGAAACAAAGACGGTTCCCTTGGGCCAATAATTAACGGTTTGAATAAGGCGGTACGAAGCTTCCCATATATTATACTGGGGAATATTGTGGGTAACGTCGAATACTTTTATATTTTCGTCTACACTGTAGGCAACGCCGTACATGGCGCTTACCGCACCGTCGTCATAGCCGAAATCCGATTGAAATACCAAGGGTTTTCCCATATATCCGTCCTGTCAGCTGCTGAAATTATGTGTTATACAATGATTTTATAATCTTACTACAGGGCGCAATCAGGGTCAAGTGCGGAAACGAGGAATGTAGACGAAACGGAGGACTTAAAAAAACGAGGAAATGTGCACAAGCAAAAAACAACCGTTTTATTTTTATTGACGCTTTTTTTTCTTTCTTTTACAATGTGTGTATGACAAAAACAAACGCTATGCGCATTTTGGAAAAATTGAAGATTCCGTATACGGCGGTCGAATACGAGGACAACACGGACCACAAGCTTGAATTGGGAGCTGCAAACCGCGTTGCCGAAAAAGCGGGACTTAATCCGGCCTGTGTTTTTAAAACAATCGTTATGCAAAGCGAATCAAAGGAAATACGGGTATTTTGCGTTCCGGCACAGGCGGAAGTAAATCTTAAAAAAGCGCGAAGCCTCTGCGGTGCAAAAAGCTTGGAAAGCGTAAAACCGGATTCTCTTTTGCAGCTGACAGGTTATGTGCGCGGCGGCTGTTCTCCCATCGGTATGAAGCGCCGCTATCCGACCTTTATCGATGAAAGCGCCTTAGCACACGAAACCGTCTATGTCAGTGCGGGAGTTCGCGGCATACAGCTGGGGCTTTCTCCCGGCAATCTGATACAAGCTTGCGATGGGCAAAGCGCGGATTTGACACTCGACTGACAAGGCTTTAAGCTTCCCGTACAGTTTGAAAATACGCGAGCGTACACACACAATCTGCGGGTTTTATTTTTTCAAATCTTTGCGTGAAGCAAGGATTTTACTTACCAAACCGTAATCGAGTGCTTCTTCGGCGTTGAGCCAGCAGTCGCGGTCGGTATCTTTTGCAACCTGAGCGAGCGGCTTTCCCGTTTCTTCGGCGATAAGCTTGTTAATCCGTTCACGCATTTTTTCCAGTTCTTTAGCGTGAATTTCGATTTCGGTTGCAACACCTTTTATGCCGCTTAACGGTTGATGAATCAAAAAATGGCTGTTCGGAAGGGCCGCACGCCGGTCTTTCGGAGAAGCAAGCAGTACGAGAGCCGCCGCCGAAGCGACAAGTCCCATACCGATTGTATAAACGGGTGCATTGATAAAACGTATCATATCGAAAATACCGTAACCTGCATCCGCATCTCCTCCGGGAGAATCGATAAAAAGATATATGGGCTTATTGCCGTCGGCTTCCAAAATTAAAAGCTGGCGGATGATTTTTTCCGACAAAGCCTTATCTATTTCACCGGTCAATAATATTTGCCGTGTTTTTAAAAAACGGGCGGTAAGCATTTCCGCGCTTTCCGCAACATCTTTTTTTTCTTCCGTTTTTTTGTTGTCGTCATTGTCGTCTTTTAAACGGTGCATATCCATAAGGAACCTCTTTTATATACATTATAAGCAACACCGATACCGTTTTCCGGCACATCGGTACTTATTATAATATAACATATTTTAAAACATTTTCAAATAGTCATTAAAAACAAAAATTCTATTCCGCCGGAACCCTGTTGTTTCCGTTAGGATACCTTTTTCAACAAAAATATCAATCAAAGCATTGGCAGCTTTGGGAGAAAGTTTCAGTTCGCTTTGTACATCGGTTCCGGTAACTATCGGTTTTCCGAAAAGAAAATATAAAAATTGCATACCTATCTGCATTCTTTTACCCAAATGCATTATTTTGTTTTTTTCCAAACTTTCTCGTAAATTGATTATTTTTTTCAATGTTTGTGAGGATTTTTGTGCCGTTTGAGCAACCCCGGTTAAAAAATATTTAATCCACTGCGCAAGGTCGTTTTTAGTCCGCACAAAAGAAAGATTGTCATAATACAATGTTTTATTTTTTTCAAAAAAATCGGATAAATACAAAAGCGGTTGCTGTAAAACTCCGGTATGTACCAAATAAAGCGTTATTAAAAGCCGTCCGATTC
>CAUURR010000053.1:0-11653 GCA_963547555.1 uncultured Treponema sp.
AAAAACATCGAAATACACAGAAATAAAGAAAATCTAACAAAAAAATAAATATCAGAAAATAAAAAAGAAAAGGCAAAACTGGAAAAAAACCTCGGCGGTATTAAAGAAATGAAAGAACTGCCCGGTATTTTGTTCATTATCGATACGCATAAAGAACAGATTGCCGTTGCCGAAGCATGCCGTATGGGTATTCCGATTGTTGCCGTTGTAGATACAAACTGTAACCCCGAAGGCATCAATTATCCCATTCCCGGAAACGATGATGCAATCCGCGCGATTACCCTCTTTACTCAAGTGATTGCCAATGCCGTTATTGAAGCCGACAACGAAACGGGTCTTAAAATCATCGAAAATCTTCAGGATGACGAAGAAGATATTACCGATACGGCTTCCATCCGCACCGACGATGAAGAAATTATCGACTACAGCAATTACACCCCGACCGAACCTAAGGAAGAAGACAGGGAAGCCGATGAAGAAGGCGACGATTCGCTGGTAGACGAAGATAAATTATACGACGAATAAACGGGAGAACTATACATGGAAATTAAAGCAGCTGATGTCAAAGCCCTGCGCGATGTAACCGGCGCAGGTATGATGGAGTGTAAGCACGCCCTTGTTGAATGTAACGGAGATGCGGAAGCTGCGGCCAAACTTTTAAAAGAAAAGGGCTTGGCTGCGGTTGAAAAGCGTGCCGACAGATCCACAAGCGAAGGCCGCATTTTTATAAAGAGGAACGATTCAAAGGCCGCTATTGTGGAACTTACCTGCGAAACCGACTTTGTTGCAAAAAATGCCGACTTTTTGGCTGTGGGCGAAAGTATCGTAAACGAAGTATTGGCCAAGGGCTATACCGATGTAAACGATGCATTGTCGAATATGCTTTTGGATTTGGCAACAAAGATCCGCGAAAATATGAAAATCCGCCGATTACAGTTGGTGGACATTCCTTCGGGCGCCTTTGCCTCTTCTTATATCCACAGCGACGGAAAAACCGGCGTTGTAACGGTTTTTTCATGCGAGCCCGCTGCAAACGATGCGGTTAAGCAGTTTGCTTATGACTGCTGTCTGCACGTTGCCGCCTTTGCGCCGCCCTTTATCAAGCGCGAAGACGTAAGCGAAGCCTATATGGCCGAACAAAAAGAGATTTTCACCGCCCAGACGGCGGACTTGAACAAACCCGATAACGTAAAAGCGGGTATCGTTCAGGGAAAATTAAGCAAACACTTGGCGGAAATCTGTTTTATGGATCAAATGTTCGTAAAAGACGATAAGGTATCCGTTGCCAAAAAACTGGAACAAACCGCAAAAGAAAACAACGTGCAGTTAAAATTACTGACGGTTGTAAATTTTCAATTAGGCGCGTAAAAACGGTTTTCAAAACGGGCTGTCCTAAAACTTCGGTTTCGGGACGGCTTTCTTGATTTTGAGTGAGGCATAATGAATGAATGAAGCAAGTATTCAGAGAATGGAAAAAAGTATTGCAGCCTTAAAAGACGAGTTCAACGCAATCAGAACAGGACGTGCTTCGGCATCTCTTTTCGATAAAGTGCGTGTCGATTATTACGGTACTCCGACTCCGTTGAATCAGGTTGCAACCATTTCCGTTCCGGAAGCACGGTCGGTAGTTATTCAACCCTTTGATAAAAGCTTGATCGGCGAAATCGAAAAAGCCATTCAAAAATCGGAGCTGGGCTTGAATCCGTCAAACGACGGAAAACTTATCCGTATTGCCATTCCGCCTTTGACTGCGGAACGGCGCAAGGAATTGGTTAAACAGGCTAAGGCGACTGCCGAAAACAGCAGGGTTGCAATCCGCAATATCCGCCGTGACGGTAACGACGAGTTGAAAAAAATGCAAAAAGATTCCAAGCTGACCGAAGATGAATTAAAGGCGTCAGAAGAAGCTTTGCAAAAATCAACCGATAAGTTTATCGCCGATATAAACAAGCTCCTTGAAGCAAAAGAAAAAGAAATAACGGAAGGCTGATGTCGGAAATTTTCGATTCAATCGACCGGAATAAGGTTCCCGCCCATATCGGCATTATTATGGACGGGAACGGCCGTTGGGCGCAAAAACGGAATTTGCCGCGTACCGCCGGTCATAAAGAGGGCGTCAATACCGCGCGCGAAATAATCAAGGCTGCGGCCGCAATCGGTGTGCGCTATTTAACCCTTTACACCTTTTCAACCGAAAATTGGAAACGTACCGCCGAAGAAGTATCGTTTTTAATGGGACTTTTAAAAGCGCATTTGCGTACCGAATTCGAATTTTACAAAAAAGAGCGGGTGCGCGTCCTGCATTTGGGAGATAAAGCGGGGCTTCCGGCCGATGTGGTACATGAACTGGAAACGGTTGAAAAAGACAGCCGCAATTTTACCGGTATGAGCCTTGTATTGGCTATAAACTACGGTGCCCGCGACGAAATACTCAGGGCCGGGAAAAAAATGCTTGAAGCCGCCGAAAAAAAAGCGGAACCAGGGCAGTTTCAAGCAGAGTCTGCCGCCGGAAATATAGAGCGTTTTTTCGATATACCCTTTTTACCCGATGCAGACCTTATAATCAGAACCGGCGGCGAAAAACGCTTGAGTAACTTTTTACTGTGGCATGCGGCCTATGCCGAATTCGATTTTAGTGATATACTATGGCCGGATTACACAAAAGAAGATTTTTACGCTTCGATTGCCGCCTTTCAAAAAAGACATAGGCGATTCGGAGGAATTGACGGGGAGGAAAAATGAATAAAATAAGCCAACGGTTATTAACTTTTTTTATCGGCGTACCGCTTGTGGTTTCCGTTTCCGTCATATCTTTTGCACATCATATTATTTTACATTGTGCGATTGTAGGCGCGGCAATTATCGCATCTATGGAACTGCACGGTATTTTAAAACACAAGCTGCCCAGTCAGCCCAAATTCATGGTAGTGCTCTCCTCCGCCTTTATTCCTTTTATCGCCGCCCTTACCTGCCTTTTGGGACGTTCTCCCTCGTGGATTTCGCTTGCCCTGATTGTGTCGCTTTTGGCAAGTTACAGCTATGAAATATTTTCGCCCGATAATAAAACATCTTTTGCAGATGCGATTTTGCGTTTGTGCTCTTCAACCTTTACAATTGTATACATCGGCTTTTTGCTTACCTATATATCACGCTTAACGGTTTTGGAACATTCCCAAGTGTTTATCGCCCTGTTTTTTTTACTCGTATTTGCCTGCGATTCGGTTGCATGGTTTTTCGGTATGCTGTTCGGCAAGGGTAACCGGGGGCTTGTCAGAGTAAGCCCGAACAAGAGCATTGCCGGTTTTTTGGGCGGCATTGCAGGAACTGTTGCGGCTGCCCTTGCGGTATATTACTTTTTTCCTCAAGTATTTTTACATAAACCCGTTGAAGTTGTTATTGCCGCTGTGTGTGTTGCCTTTTCATCGATTGCAGGGGATTTAACCGAATCGGTTATCAAACGCTCTGCCGAATGTAAGGATTCGGGCGTTGTGATTCCCGGACGCGGCGGTTTTTTGGATTCAATAGACTCGATTTTATTTTCCGCCCCCGTTTATTTTATCGTTATAAACTTTTTCTTTGTATAACGGCGGTTTATGAATAAGCGGTACACTGTATGAAGAAAAAAATTCTGGTTTTAGGCTGCACGGGCTCGATTGGAACAAGTACCCTCGACATTATACGGAGTTTTTCCGACCGCTTTGAAGTGTGCGGTTTAAGCGCTCATACAAATCAACAAAAACTGAATGATCTTGCCTCCGAATTCGGCTGTACAAATACGGTTCTTACCGGCACCGCCGCAAATGATTCAGGCTTGTCCGTATCTTCGCATAAGATAATCGCCGAACTAATAGAAAAATCCGGAGCCGATATAGCCGTAAACGGGATTGCAGGAGCCGCAGGTCTTATGCCTTCGGTTTTATGCCTTAAAAACGGTATCGATTTGGCACTTGCAAATAAAGAAACAATCGTTATGGCGGGTTCTCTTATCCGAACGCTTGCCGAAAAAAACGGGCGAAAAATCATACCCGTTGATTCGGAACATTCGGCTTTGTTCGCGCTTATAGAGCGTTTCGGGAAAGAGCGGGTCAATACCCTTATTTTAACTGCATCGGGAGGCCCTTTCCGTACCCTGCCGCGCGAAAAGCTGAACGGTGTAAAGCCCGAGGACGCATTAAAGCATCCTACATGGAGTATGGGGCAAAAAATCAGTATAGACAGTGCAACGCTTGCAAATAAGGGTTTGGAAGTGATTGAAGCCTGCCGTCTGTTCGATATGCCGCCGGAGAAGGTTAAGGTTACCGTTCATCCGCAAAGCCTTGTTCACTCCCTGATAGAAACAACGGACGGAGATTTATACGCGCAAATATCCGAGCCGGATATGAGACGACCGATTGTAAGTGCCCTCACCTATCCCGATATGACGGAAAACAATCTTAAAAAGCTCGATTTATGTTCCGCTATCGGAAATCCGGACGGCGTTACGATGAGTTTTTTCCCCGCACGATTTGATGATTTTCCGCTGTTGGGTGCGGCATACGAGGCGCAAAAAAAAGGCGGTTCTTATACAATCGCGTACAATGCGGCAAATGAAATCGCGGTTGCCCTCTTTTTGCAAAAAAAAATCGGCTTTACACAGATAGCGGACACGGTGTGTGCGGTACTCGAAAAAGACTGGACTGCCGAAGCGCGGAATTTTGATGAAATATTCGAGATAGATGAAAAAGCGCGGCGTGCGGCGGAAGAAGTCCGCCTGTATGCCGAAAATACCGCACAAGGAAGTATATGACAATAATTTACGGTTTATTGGGTTTAAGTATCATCGTTTTTATACACGAGGCAGGGCATTTTGCCGCAGCGCGCATATTCGGCGTAAAAGTTGAAAGTTTTTCAATCGGTATGGGACCGGTTTTACTTCATAAGCTCGTAGGCGGCACCGATTACCGGCTTTCGCTTATTCCTTTCGGCGGTTATTGCGGCATGAAAGGCGAAAAAGATTTTCAAAACGCAATGGAAAAAGGACTTGATACCATCGCTGCCGAAACGGATTCGTTTTACGGAATACATCCTTTTAAGCGGTTGTGCATAGCCTTTGCAGGTCCCTTCGCAAACTTTTTATCCGCCCTGATTGCCTTGTCGATTATCGCAATGATCGGCTACGATTATTACACAACGTCCAATAAAATAATTTTGGCGGAAGACCTGCCGAACCCGAAAGCCGAATTCGGCATACAAACATTTCCCGCTTCCCGCGCAGGTTTACAAACAGGCGATCATATCATCGCCGTAAACGGTAAGAGTATCGCCTATTTTTCGGATATTGTGGAAAACGTGTCATTGAACGCAGGAACAATGCTGCGTATTGATGCGGAACGTAACGGACAAATACTGCAGTTTACGCTGACTCCGGAAACGGATAAATCAAGCGGAGCGGGAAAAATCGGCATTGTAAGCTGGATAGAGCCGATTATAGAAAATACCGCCGACGGGTCGGCCGCACAAAGAGCGAATTTACAGAAAGGCGACCGTATTACCGAATTAAACGGACAAACGGTACGCAATACAATCGATTTATTTAAAGCGGCCGCAAACTTACAAGAAGCCGATATTGTATACGAGCGCGGTGGAAAAACGTATACTGCCCGCCTTACAGCCGAAAGTGCTGAAGATTCCGAAAGCGGCGAAAAAAACGCAACCGATGAAAAAACGGAAAAAACTGAAACAAATCTGCTGCGGGGAATAAGCTGGAAAGTTGAGCGGGTACATTCAAAAACATATTCGTTTTTTCCGGCCTTTGTGCAGGGTGCAAAAGAAACGGGAAAAATGATTGCCGTAACAATAAAGGGAATCGGATTGTTATTTAAAGGGGTGGATGTAAAGCAGGCGGTATCGGGGCCCATCGGAATTACGATAATGCTCGGAGAAAGCGCAAAAACCGGCTTTTCGGCGGGATTCCGTGCGGGAACGGTAGCGGTATTGAATTTTACAGCCGTCATCAGTTTATCGCTTTTTTTGATGAATCTTTTACCGATTCCTATTCTCGACGGCGGTTTGATTTTATTTGCCCTTATAGAACTTATACGGGGCAAGGGCTTAAAACCGAAAACGCTCTATAAAATTCAATTTATCGGAGTTGCCTTTATAGCGGTTCTTTTTGTCTTCGGTATGTTCGCCGACATAAGCGGTATTATAAGCGGGCGTTACCGATAAAACGAGGTTAAAATGAAAATGATATACAAACAATACGTTAAAGCGGCAGTTTTTTTTACACTGTGTTTCGGATTTTACACGGGATTTGCTCAAGTGCATATTTCTTCTCAGCCGCATACGGCGGCTATAACCTCGGCAGTTTCGGACGGACGGCAAACAGGTTTTTCCGCCCTTTATACGGCCGCCGAAGACGGTTTTATTATTAAGTGGACGGACACCGAGCAGGGAGAGCATTTTCAGATTTCAGATAATAATATTCAGCTCATCGCCCTGCATCCGAACGGAGAAGACATAGCCGTTTACGAAACGGACGGATTCGGACTGAACCGTATTTCGGTATGGAATTGGCCGAGCCAAAACCGTCTTTTTGCCAAACGTTTAAATGGAGCGGCATCATCCCTGTCTTTTTCGGCAAAGGGAAGCTACCTTTTTATCGGTATGTCAAATATGGAGGGCATGGTCTGTATGGATGCCCATAGCGGAAATATTTTGCCGAATAAAATCGAAGAACAAAAAGGCGCCGTTTCTTTTGCCGTAACAAGTCCGAGCGAAAACACCTGTATTATGTATTCGCCCTTGGGATCTTTAATTTACACCGATTTAAAAAGCGGCAAAGAAAAAATGAGCGTTTCCATTCAAAATTCCCTGTCGCAAAATACTCTGTTTTATAATAATGTACTGTTTGCAGGTGCTAAAAACAACGGGATTTACGTTTTCAGAGCCGATACGGGAGAACAAAGCGCCTTTATTGCGGAAAAAAAGGTACTTATCTGTACGTCCGCTTCGGATACGCAGCTTTATTATTTGGATATAAGCGGTAAAAACGCCGTTTTAAAAGTACTGGAAACACAAGACGGCTATATCAAATCCGCCCCTCTTATCATAAAAAATATCGCATTTCCGCAAAAAGAAGTTCCGGTATTTGCCTTAAAAACGGACACCGTAATTTATACGGGAACAAAATCGGGACAGGTATATATGTTCGATATTGAGCCGGATGTGCAGACAATAAACGCCCTCCCGCTTTCCAAACGCGTGTATGACAAAATATACGACATAGCCGAAGCGGAAGGCTCATTTTATTTTGTAACCGAAAAAAATATATTTAAAACTTCGTATGAAAACGGAACGGTGTATTCGGCATCAACAAACAGCGGTCATACGAATATTGAACCTTATAAGGGCGGTTTTGTATTATGGTCAAAAAATTCAAAAAAAGCCGTTCAGCTTATAACGGAAGACAAAAACGTACAAAATCTTTTTACCCCCGTCCTTCCCCTGCACGCCCTTCATATTTATCACGATAAAATCATTGCGGTCGAAGGCAATACGCGCGTAAAAATATACGATCTGCAAACAGGAACTTCAAGCCAGCCCTATACGGGAACGGGAATTCAGGATGTACTTTTATATAGTCCCGATATTTTATTTGCGGCAAAAAGCGCAGCCGGAAACCCCAAGTCGGCCCTGGTACAAATAGATCCGGTAACAAAGGAAACAGCGGGTGCCGTTTCTCAAGCGGACATAGCCTTTTCTCTTTCACCGAGCGAAACGAATGACGGCCCCTTTTACGGAGTTGCTTTAACCGCTTCAAAAGGACAAAGTTCTACAGGAGTTACCCAAAACGGAAGTACTGAAATATTCGCCTTTTATCCTCACAGTAAACAGTATAGTCCCATTTTTAAATGGGCGGATGAAGATAACAGTGCCTTTACCCTTATTAAAAACGGAACGCTCTTTACAAATGTGGGAAAAACCCATATTCACGCATACGATATTGCAAAACGCCGTGATAAAATTCTGGAAAGAACGGCTTCGCTGCCCGCAAAAATAAACGGAACCGATTCGATTTTAGTTGTGTTGAATAAAGACGGCAGTATATCCTGGTACGATGCCGTTTCCGCGGATTTATTAAAAAGCTGGTATATTACTTTGGACGGCGAATGGCTGGAATTTTAAAAGGCCGCCGCATCGTTTTTTTATTACGCTTTGTTTTCGAATTTGGTATATGCCGGTAAAAAAACAATATCCACCGTACCGATCGGGCCGTTTCTCTGTTTTGCCAAAATCAATTCGGTTTCCATTCCCTGGTCGGCTTGGTCCCTGTCTTTATCCCGTCTTTCGCGGTGAATAAACATAACCACGTCGGCGTCCTGTTCAATGGAACCCGATTCACGCAAGTCTGCAAGAGAGGGCTGTTTGTTTTCGGCATCGCGGCGGACTTGCGAAAGTACCACTACGGGAATATTCAATTCACGCGCAAGACTTTTTAGAGAACGCGATATTTCGGCAATTTGCTCATGGCGCGGAATTAAAGAATTTTCACTTTGAATCAAAGTTATATAGTCGATAAAAATGATTTCGATTTGCTTTTGAGCACGAAGCCTGCGCGCCATTGCCCGCAAATCCAAAAGTTTCATGTTCGGCGTATCGACAATGTACAAAGGTGCTTCGTATATTTTTCCGGCGGCTTGCTGCAGTTTTGTAAAATCTTCACGGCGCAAATACCCCGTGCGGATACGCTCGGAAGCAATACGCGATTCCTGCGCCAAAAGACGCATCATAATCTGCATATTCGCCATTTCAAGCGAAAAAAAAGCCGTTTTGATTTTAAGGTCAACCGCTATATGCTGAACCATCGAAAGAGCAAGGGCGGTTTTTCCGATTGAAGGGCGTGCTCCGATAATGATAAGTTCGGAATTGTGAAAACCGCTGGTCAACTTGTCCAAACCTTCAAGCCCCGAAGGAATACCGGTAAACGCTTTTTTATCGTGGTACAGCTTTTCAATGAGCATGATAGCTTCATTGACCAATTCACCTGCGGAAGCCGAGGAATGAACGGTATTTAAGTCGGTAAGCTCAAAAATACGCTTTTGGGCATCTTCAAGGACTGCACGGCTGTCAACGGTTTCATCGTGGGAATTGGCAACAATCGCAGCGGATATTTTTATCAAATCGCGGCGAATCGCCTGATCCAAAACTATTTTTGCATAATATTCGATGTTTGCGCTTGTGGCAACCGTATCGGTCAACGTGCTTATGTAGGCGGGGCCTCCTGCAGCATCGAGTTCTCCGGTCGAACGTAAGCGTTCTATAAGGGTAATAATATCGCCGCGCACCCCGTCATTGTAAAGGGCAAGTATAGCGGCAAATATTTTTTGATTTTGAAGAGAATAAAAACGTTCGGGACGTAAAAACCGTATGGCGGATCCCACGGCATCCCAATCAAGAAGAAGAGCGCCTAATGCCGCCTGCTCCGCATCGGCATTGTGCGGCGGAACCTTGTCCTTTAGAGATGCCATGAGCGTTCCGCTTATTCGGCTTTATCGTCGGAAGAAGCCGTATCGGAAGGTGTTTCCGCCGCAACGGATTCACCGCTTTCGGCAGCGGCAGTATCATCGGCCTTATCGGCACGGTGCTCTTTTTTTTGTCCTTTTGCGGCCTTTGCAGGCTGTTCGGCTTCGCTCTGCGCTTCAACAATCAGCGGGAATTCCGCGGTTTGCGCTTCATAAAGGCGGACGGTAACGGTATACTTACCGACACTCTTAATCGTTAAGCCGGGAACATCGATACGCTTGCGTTCGATTTCAAAACCGTCTTTTGCCAATGCTTCGGCAACGGTTTGGGCGGTAACGGCACCGTACAGTTTACCGTTTTGACCTGCAGCCATAACGATAGTAACGGTGTGTGCGCTCAGTTTTTCTTTTAAGCTTGCAGAATCGGCACGTTTTGCTTCTTTACGCGCTTCTATTTCTTCTTTGCGGCTTTCAAACCATGCAACGGTTACATCGTTGTACGGAAGTGCAAGAGAACGGGGAAACAGATAGTTGCGGGCATAACCGTTCGCAACGGTTTTAACATCACCCATTTCACCCAGGTGTTTTACATCATCGTTAAGAATAACTTTCATTTCAAGCTCCTATGTAATATACGGAGTCGTTACCAGGAGTGGGATCGCTCCGTTAAAATGTATACGACAGGAAATTGTTTTGAAACGAAATTTCAGGACAATTTCCTGCGGTTTAAAAATATCAGTCGGCTACAAAGGGTAAAAGGCAGATAGAGCGTGCCCGCTTAATTTCCAAAGCAAGACGGCGCTGGTGTTTTGCACAGGTACCGGTTATGCGGCGCGGAAGAATCTTTCCGCGTTCGGTTGTATAGCGGCGCAAAGCATCCGGATCTTTGTAATCGATTTTAGCCTTATTGGCACAAAAACGGCATACTTTTTTGCGGAAAAACTGCTTTCCCTTTCCGCGTCCGCTGCGGTCATCACCGTCACGACCGTCGCCGTCACGCAGATTTGCATTCATGTGTTCTTCGGTCATAACATCATCTTTCATTTGATTTTGTTCAACCGTATCCTGTGTATTCATTATTTCATCCGACATAGTAATCTCCTAATAAGTGTAATTAAAACGGAATATCTTCGGGGAAATCGGAATTATCATAGCCTCCGTCATAGGGAGCATCGTTTTTAGGCTGATAATCCTGCGACGAACCGCCTCTATCGTAAGAAGAACGGGTTCCCGAAGGTTGGCCGGAAGGCTGTCCGTAGGATTGCCCGTCAGGCCGGAAAGAAGATGAACCGCCTCCGTATGAACCGGAAGACGCGCCGCCGCCCAACAATTGAACATTGTTTGCAGCTATAACAACCTTACTGCGCTGTTGACCGTCCTGTTCCCAGCGGTCTTGACGCAATTCGCCGTCGACGGCAATCTGCTTTCCCTTAATTAAGTACTGCTTAAGACTTTCCGCCGATTTTCCGTATAATGTGATATCGAAAAAATGAGCTTCTTCGACCCACTGTTCGCCGTTTTTACGGCGGCGGTTAACCGCTATGGAAAAATTGGATATGGCAAACCCGCTTTGTGTGTATTTCAATTCGGCATCACGGGTAAGCCGCCCTATCAGCGTAACGTGATTAAGATCAGTCATACATCCCTCTTATTCGTCAACCCGTACAAACATAAACTTTAACAGGTTTGCGTTCAATTTAAACTGGCGATCGATTTCGATAATCTTTGCCGGATTTACTTTAATGTTGAACAAAATAAAACGACCTCTTTTGCGCTTTTTTACCTCATAGGTAAGATCGCGGTCTCCGAAGGGGTCTTCGCTTTGGATTTCCGCACCGAAGGCTGCAAGCGTTGTGCGAACACCTTCAATGCCGTTTTTGGACAAATCTTCTTCCAAGGGAAAGATTGTCATCAATTCGTACTTTCTCATGTACACTCCTTACGGTCTTTGGAAGCGATGTAAAGAAAACACCGCCCCAAGGGGTTAAAATGTCAATTTATAGGAATAAATCAACGTCTTAACAGTATATCAAAAATTAAAAAGAAGTGCAATACAATAATGAGTAAGAAAAACCGCAGAGCCCGCGAAGAACGCAAAGCAACAGTTTGTAAAATCTCTTACCCCCTTGCGCCCTCTGCGCTCTTTGCGG
>CAUURR010000054.1:0-11179 GCA_963547555.1 uncultured Treponema sp.
ATATGCCGTCGCACTGAGTGAAGATAAATATGCGGAACGTCTGCGATTTTCATGGGCAATACGCGAATATTTGGCACGTGTAAAAGCCTTTGCGGACACGGCTGTACAAAGAAAACCCCGCTTTCTGGGCGAACCCATTCCCGTAAGCGGAAGCGGCTTAAAAACATGGGACATCTTTGAAGATAAATAAACAACCCCGACGCTCGCGTCGGGGTATTAAACCCTCCGCACGAATAAAAGCGGTTACCGCGAATGTACCAATTCCCGCAGCGAGGTTCATTTATCGGAATTTCCCTTAAAGACCGCCGCATTTAAATCCGCCTGTTCCGTTTGTTCGGTAATATCGGCTGTATTGCCGCTGCGTAAATAATACACATAGGTTTTTACCCTTGAAAGTTCTTTATTGCGGATAACCGAAGCTGCGCGGCGGTAAGCGGCAAGCTGGAGTACATAGTCGGAAGGCTTTTCGTGCGCATCCGTTTTAAAATCGACTACCGTTACAATGCCGTCATCGGTTTCAAATACCAAGTCAATCTGCCCGTTTAAAATAAGATAAGCCGAATCGTTTTCGCTCTCCGTAAGATTTTGAGCGGCAGCTAATGCCGAAACCCGTAATTTAAACGAATACTCGTTTTTGCGCCATACGGCATTTTGAGCTTGTTGTCCCAAATCGGAGTTTATAAAAGCGTCGGCCATTTTTTTGGCGGCGGCAAAAACCGTCTTTTTTTGCGTTTCGCTCAGGGCATAAACCGCTTCGGGCGGAACCTTAGGCTCAAGGCCGGTAAAAGCCGCTTCGGTAAAGGCGTGGGCGATTGTGCCGAAATGATTATACGCAAACTCGCCGTTTGAAAACGAATGGACTATATCGTCCACCTCGGAGTATGAGGTCACTTCCCGCGCATCGAGAGGAAGGCTTCCTGCAAACAGCGGTATATCGCTGCAGGAGGAATGCGGACTATGGCCACCGGCGGGAATAGTATCCGAAGCGGTGTTTTTACCGGACAAACCGTCCGAAGACGCCGGCGAAAGCTGAGAGGGACTGCGATAAAGACTTTCCAAAACGGGAGTTTGAATACCGGGGATTTTTTCGTATACAGCCTTGAGTGCGGCTATGCTTTCAGCGGTATGTTTTTGATTTTCCGAAGTTTTTTTACCGGCTTTTTTATCGGTAAGTTTGAAAATATCTTCCCGGCTCATAAGGGGAATACGCTCCAAAGTAAAGGGAAGCTTGTGCGGCCGGGATTTAAAATCCGAACAAAGGGAAACGATAACCGGAAGCAAAAAGGCAAAAAAAGTATCATTCGGATCACAGAATTCGGGGGCGGTAACCGATACCCGATTTTCCTTATCTTGAGCCGATTCGGATCGCTGTGCAAACAGTGCTTCAAGTTCGCAGCGCAGCAAAAAATCATCATCGTTTGAATATTCGGCACCTTCATTTAAGAGAACTTCCAACTTTTTTTCGGCATCCTTACTTAAAGCATAGGATGCGCTTACATAGACCTCACGCTCGGCGCGCGTAAAGGCAACGTATAAAAGACGGCGCAATTCGGCTTCGGCTTTTTGTTTAAGGATTTCAGTTTCCGAATCGAAGAATATATTTTTGGAACATTCGGGAATCCCGTGAATGGGCGGAAAATTAAACGAAATACCGCCGTCCTTATCTACATAGAGCTTATCCGTATTTACCGTTCCGCGCCCCCGTGATGAAGCCGAGCAAATAAAAACAATCGGAAACTCCAAGCCCTTGCTTTTATGAATGCTCATTAAACGCACAGAGCCCGAACGCTCAAGCGGAATATCGATATCCTGAAGCTTGTCCTGATTTACGACAAGTTCGGCGAGGGTTTCGACAAAGCCGCCGAGTTTTTTACCGCCGGCATCGGCACTGCGGGCAAGTTCGTACAAGTAATCGTATAATTCTGCAAAAAGCGCACCGTCCGTCCTGCACAGAGTTTCGTAGCGGTAGCCTTGGCGGTACCAAAGTTCATCGATAATATCGGTGCAGGACTGTGAGGTTTTAGCGCGTATACGCTTATAAAGCTCCAAGCCCGTGTTAAAGCGGACGGCATCATCGCCCTGCAAAACACCGCCGGCTTGTTCACAAAAAAGGACGGACAGATTTTTATGCGGCATACGGCGCACCGATTCAATGCAAGCCAACACCGCCTTCTGTTTTAACCGCACAAAAGGAGAAGCAAGCACTGCCGCAAAGGCATGCATATCCTGAGGATAGACAATCAAGCGCAAAAAATAATAGATATCGTTTACGGGCGCATCGGAAAAAAATCCGGTTACCGTTTCGGAGCTGTAGGGAACGCCCTGTAAACGTAAATGTTTTTCGTATAAATCCTGACGGGAATACGAGCGGAATAACACCGCAATATCCTCAGGCTTTGTTCCCCCGCGGATAAGCGAGGCGATTTTTGCGGCAACAAAAACGGCTTCATTTTCATGAGGAGAAAGCGCTTCTTCAATATCGTCTGAAAACGCGCTTCCGCCGTCTTCACCGTTTTCGGCTTCGGATGAGTTTTTTGTGTTCAGCAAAAAAAAGTGAATCGGCGCACTAAGAACTCCGGAGCCGTTTTCCGCCCGTCCGGCAAGAGCCTTCGTATATTCGGCCTCAAAAAGCGGAAAGTTTTTTCCCGGCAAAATGCTTTCGTTTTGCAAAAACACCGAATACGGACTTCGCTCAGACGTATCGGGCTGCTCGGAAAAGCCGCCGAAAAAGCGGTTAAAAGCCGCAATAAGAGCGGCAGATGAGCGGTAATTTTTGGCAAGGGATGTACCCCCGCCCGATAAATCGGTTTTTAATTTTCTGAACACCGAAACATCGGCCCCGCGGAATAAATAGATTGATTGTTTTTCGTCCCCGACAAAAAACAGTTTATCGGGGCATAAGTCCGCCGCTTGCGGTACCGACCTTTCGTTTCTATCTGTGTATTCTGCAAGCAAAAAAAGCATATCGCGCTGCTGTTCGTTGTTGTCCTGAAACTCGTCTATCATAATACAGCGGATGCGCTCTTTTTCGGCACGGCGTATGTGCGGCTGTTCGATTAAAATCTTTAGGGCAAGGGAAGAAATATCGGCAAAACTCAGTATGCCCGAAACACGCTTCCATTCGCTTACCTTCGATTCGAATTCAACAAGGAGGGGAATAAGGCTCATTACATGGTCAAAGTGTAAAATATAATTTGCGCAGGCGGACAAGGCGGCATAGGCACTGCGCAGGGACAAAACAAAGGGCTTTTTTTTGCCGGCAGCGCGTTCGCGTTTGAGTGCATAAAGGCTTTCAAAAAAAGCGGTTAATTGAGCGTTAAGGGCGGCGCTCAGTTCTTTTTTTTCGCCGGTGCCGATGTCCGGGCTTCGCAGTTTCGACATATACTCACAAAGAGCGGACGATGCGACACGGTTGTTTCCCAAACCCCGTAAAAGTTCATGGCCCGCATTTTCGCAATCCCCGATTAAATCGGCAAGGGGCGCAGCGTTTTCATCGACAACCGCCAATTCCCGCTTCCATATATCGGCGATAATTGCAATCTGTTTTTCCAAGCCGGAATCAAAATCGAAAGGTTGCGCAATAACCGAATACTGCAAAATCGAAGCGGCAAAAAAATCGCGGGCTATTTGGTCAATCGGCGAAAGTGCGCAAAGCTCCTGCAATGCCGGATTTTTTCTGTGCCTAAGGGCAAAGGACAGGGCTTCTTTTGAAACGTATTCCGTAATTTTTTGCACATCGGTAACAAAATCGGGCGGAATGCCGTAGATACGCGAAGCCGAACGCAGGACGGATGCACAGTATGAATCCATCGTTTGAATACGCGCTTTATGAAATTCTTCGAGGGCTTTTTGAGCGCACCCGTTTGAAGGTGCAAGCGTTTTTAAATTTTTATAAATACGCGCATACATTTCGGATGCGGCTTTATTTGTAAATGTAAGGGCGAGAATCGAGTCAAGTTCAAATCCCATATCGACAATTAAGTGCGAAAAGCGGCGCGCAAATACAAAGGTTTTTCCGGAACCCGCCCCCGCCGCAACCACGGCATTTTGCATACACAAAACCGCTTTTTTTTGCTCATCGTTTAATCCTTCATCCAAAAGCGGATGAATGCGGTTGTTTATATCGGAAGCAGTCATGATGATCTCCCCAAATTATAGGTTGTGCGGCACAGAGCCTTATGGGCGCATTGCGCGCAGGTTTTATACGGAACCCTGCTTCCGTCCGGGAAAAAGCCCCTCCTGAGCGGATCGGTAAAAAGCGGTAAATCTTTGTCGGATAAAGCGGCTGCGTAGGCTTGTGCGGCTTTTTCCAAAGCTTCCAAGGTACCGTCAACCGAAGAAATACCGTCCTTATACACTCCGTCACGCGGTAAAATATGGGTATTGTAGTACGGCTTTTTTTTGCCCGTAAGCGCGGAAACGAGGGACCCGACAATCGCAGTCGGCTCTTTATTGTTGATGCTGAAAAAAACCGCCGTATCTACCCTATCGCCTGTACTTCGGGCGGAACTTTCGTAAAGCTCGATATAAGAGGCAAGCTGAAAATCGCTCAATTCGCTTTCAGGCAGTTTTATACATTCGGCAAAACCCGGCGTATCTCCCGTTTTAAAGTCTACAATACACACCGAGTCCGACGTTGCGCTTTCCAAAACGCAGTCAATCGTTCCTTTTAAAATCCGGTTTCCGCTTTCCAAGGTTAAGGTTTTTTCCGTTTCCGAAACGAAGAACCCCGAAAACCAGCCGATAAACTCGTAAAAAAGTCCGTCAATTTTTGCACAATCGAAGTTTCCTGCATACGGAAGCTTTCGACGGTAAGCGGACTCAAATCACTTCCGAGACCGCAAGAATCCGGAAGCCCGGTTATCACATCATGAACACTGTTTTTAACGGAAGCTTCAGTCTCCAAAGGCAGCCTGCCGTCTTTTAAAGAAAGGGGAAGACGCGCTTTTTTATACGTGTCGAGAACGCGCCGTATAATTTCGTGATACAGGGTACCGATAAATACATCGTCTACAACGGAAGCATCGGCGGTGTATTCTCTTACGCGAAGAACGCGCGAAAAAAGCCATTGAAGCGGACAGGTATAAAAACTTTTTAAATCGCTTGCCGACACCTTGATTTTGCATGACGGGGAATCGCAGGCAGGATCGGAAGCCGAGGTACGAGCAGTCTCATTCCTCCGCTCACAAACGCGGTTCATGATTTTTTCGCGTATAATATCGGCTGAAAAAGCGTTTTTTTCAAAATCGTTTTCGATGTCTTTGGATACATTTTTTTTAACATCTTCCCGAACAGCGGCCCATGCGAAAAATCCTTCTTTTTGAACCGAATGTAAAAAAGACGGTGTAGCCGATTCGCAGCTTAAAAACGAACGCTCGGCTGCAAAAAAATCCTCCTCCGCATCCGCTTTATTATCTTTTTCGGCGGTGACGGTACAGCCGTCAAATACGTGATGGGCGATTGCATAGCCCGAAAAACTTTTCCGCGAAGAACTTGCGCACAGGGGCAAAGCCGAATGTGCGGCATAAAGGCGCACAAAAAGGGCCGATACATCGCGGTCGCTTATGTGTAAATCAAAACGTTTTGCCTCATCCAAAAAGGCAAGCGGACGGTAGACCGTGTTTAAAGCATCCTGAGACGCATTGATGACAATATGGCATTTAAAAGGAGCGGCGGCGGCAACCCTGTATGAAAAAACGCTTACTCCACGCTCGGAACTTTGGGCTAGATAATCCTTTGAATCGAGTACCGACACAAAAAAATCAAGCACATTCGAGCAGTGCGCGGCTTTGGGATAATCGGCTTCCAGGTCGGCAAGGGCGCCCAGCTCACTTATACAGCGGCTTAAAATACGGTCGCTTTGGTCACGGAATAAATCGGGCTTAAAAAAGGCGCCCCCAAAAGCCAAAAAGAGGTCTCTAAGTTTTAGAAAAAATGAAACACCCGCCAAACACGGTACCTGTTTTTTCAATTCGCGGTAGAGGGCAAAGGCGCGTTCTTCACCCGGCGCTTTTGAAAAAGCCTGCTCCCACACATCGATATTGTCATAAGAACAAAGACAATTATGCTCGATACCGAAGGCGATAAGCTGATTTATAGCCGTTTCATCCTTCCACGGAAAAGCGGGATCGGTCAAAAGGGCGCGAACGGAATCGAAAGAAAATGACTCGGTATAACAATTCCGTATAAGGGTAAAGAGGTTTCCCGCCGCATAAAGGCTCAGTTTTTTCCCCGAACGAAGCCGGGCGGGAATATTGTAGAGGGCAAGTTCGCGCATAACATAGGGAATAAGGTTTTCCGAATCCGGAATGCTCAAAGCAATATCGCTCCAGTCAAACCGGGGACGGGAACCGTCTTTCGGCGCGCAGAGGGAGCGGATAAACAGGGCCGTTTTTCGCAGTTCCGTGCGGGTATTTGAATACTCGGTAAAACGGCACAGTCCCGTATCAAGGGGGGAAGACGGAACGTGAATAAAGGAAACGTGGGGACTTTGTTCAAGCAAAAGGCGGTATTCTTCAAAATCCTGTAAAATTTCGGGATAGACGATAACGTATTTTTTACCCTCGTCCTTAAACGGCGGCATTTCCCATGCAGGCTCAAAAAGCGAATACTTATCCAAAAAAGAACGGTACAGCGTTTCGAGCTTGTATAAGTCTTCATCTTCGGCATCGCGCGAAGCGGAGCTTTGTCCTCGCTTTTTTTTCCACAAGGCAAGCTGGGGTAAAAGAGAAGCCAGCCAGTCGGTAAAGCCCGAAGCCGAGGCTGCATAGGTTTGCGGAATAAGGGAAGAAAAAAAAGGCTCCTGTGCGTTGGCTTCCAAAAGCTGCAGGGCAAAAAGACGGCGTAAAACCGCAGGAATGCTTTTTTTATCCTGATGAACCGCACGAACCGCCTCGCTTTTAAAGCGGTCCCACGCGGTAAAACGCTCAAGTGCCACTGCTTCGGTGAACCGTAAAGCATAATCTGCCCAGCATGAGGCGGCAATGTCGGTCGGAAACACAAAAAAAAACGAAGCATCTCCTATGTGTTCTTTTAACGCAGTTTCTACAGTTTGCATTTTTCCCGCCTCCGCCGGTGATTATAACACGAGAAGCACTCTTTTGCAATTAAATTAAAAAAACCGCTAAGGCCGCCAAAACCGCAAAGATAAATTCAGGAATAAATATCAAACAGCATTAAAAAGCTTTGGGTACCCGGCGTTCCCTGCGGTTAATCCCCGCATTCCTTGCACTTAAATTGTTGAAATCTTCACAAAAACAGGTTATACTAATAGTAGTAACAGACAAACAGTTCCAATTACCCATTAAAAGCAGGGGGTGAAAAGGTGCTCAAGAGCTTTGACGAGCTGACGATTGCCGATGATTTTATGTTTTGCAAAGTCATGCAGGATGAAGGCATTTGCAAAGAATTTCTCGAAATGGTCTTGGCAGACAAAATCGGAAAGATTGCCTACCTGTCATCGCAGGATGCCGTATTTACCGGCTTGGAATCAAAATCGGTACGCCTCGACTTGCTCGTAAAAGACGAAGCCGGCAAGTCTTATGACATCGAAATGCAGGTGGCAAACGAACACAACATCCCGAAGCGTATGCGGTATTATCAAGCCGCAATCGACATCGCTTTTTTGGACAAGGGAAACCACTACAAAGCCTTGAACGACAGCTATATTATTTTCGTATGTTTGTTTGACGCTGTCGGGAAAGGCAAACCGCTTTACACATTCGAGAATATCTGCCTCGAAGATAGGCAAACATCCTTACAAGACGGAACAAAAAAGGTTATAATCAATGCGGAAGCATTCGGCAAAGCTGAAGACGCGGAGCTGAAAGGTTTTTTGGAATACCTTAAAACAGGTACGATGAACACGGAATACACGGGGAGGATAGAAATGATGATACAGGCAGTAAAACATAACGAACAGGCACGCAAGGAATACCGCTTTATGTCCGGATTTGAGATGGACGCACGGGAAGCAGGAATACAACAGGGCTTTGCAGACGGCGCATACCAAACAAAACTTGAAACGGCAAAAAAATTGATTGATATAGGTTTATCGGCTGAGAATATCTCAAAAGCTACAGGTTTAAGCCGGGAAGAAATAGAAAAGCTTTAATCCCCTCAGTCGACACTTAGCGTTCCTTGCGGTTAAATTAAATGAAACCGCTAAGGCCGCCAAAACCGCAAAGATAAATTCAGGAATGAATATCAAGCAGCATTAAAAAGCTTTGGGTGCCCGGCGCTCCTTGCGGTTAATCCCCGCGTTCCTGCGGTTAAATTGTTAAAATTGTTGAAATCTTCGCAAAAACAGGTTATACTAATAGTAGTAAATAATGCGCGTTTTATGCCGATAGGGCCTTTCAGCCGAGATAAAGGAATACCGTTATGAAAAAGACTTTGCGAATTTTAACAATTACAGCGGCACTTACCGCCGTCGTACTGCTTACGGCGTGCAAGCAGTTTTTGGCGGATCCTGAAGAATTTTTCAGCTATTGGGCGGCGGAAGTTATCGGAACGGATTCCGTGATTGATAAACCGACTCAAGCGATAGGCGGCGTGTTGTGTGTACCGTCGGCAGACGATGTAACGGTTACGATTAAACTCAAAAATCCAAAAAACTTTAGGCTCGTTACGCCTAACACCCCCTCCGATGCAGGAAGGGTTATCACATTTCCCGGGCTTTCACCGCAGCCGACATACGGCGGCACGAACTATACTCTCGTTCAAACCGCAAACGATAAACTGGCGCTCACCTATAAACCTGCCTTTTTGAAAGCGCACGAATGGAGCGACGGCGATATAAGTCCCGAAATTACCCTTGTTTCCACAGACGGCAGAACATTCAATAAAAAGTTTCGCCTAAACCTAAAGGTGAACACCGCCCCTGTGTTGGAGTACGCGGGAATCGGAAAAACGGCAATGGCGGATTCTAGCGGCAACTATTTTTATGTGCTTTTATTCCGCGTAAAAGACATGGACGCCACAATAACCGCCGGCAGTATACATAAAGACATCAAAAAGCTGATTGTTACGGCGGGCGGTGTTCCGTCTGAGATTCCGCTTAGCCTTAATACAGGCGATACGGATTTTCCAACGGGCGGAGACCTTTTAGCGGCAGGCGCGGTACAAAAACTTAAACCGGGCGATCCCGAACTTCCGTCGCCGACCGCGCAGGATTGGATTCTCCGCTTAAAGACCGATGTAAAAGTCGGCGGCCCTGAAAAAGAATACGAGGTGTGCATAAAAGACGAACAAGGCTTAAGTTCCGCACTGATACCGGCACGCACCCAAAAAAGCAAGCTGGCCGATGTGGCATTGCTTGACAGCTCAACCCCAATAACGGGAACAACGGCGGACAATCCGAAAGAATGTGCGGGCATGAGCGGCAAAATCTTAACGGCACAGGCCGCACCCGCCGGTGCCGCCATAACGGGAACCGTCTCAAGGTTTTCCTCATCACCCGACAATTGGACACAGACGGGTACCGTAAGCGGCACAACAAGCGCTGCGATAAATTTACCGGCACTTGACGCAAGCGAAACCCAAGTGCTCTACAAAATCAGTCTGAAAGCGCAGTTAAGCGGCTACGACGACAGCGACTCAAAAGAGTTTTTTATTAAACTGGTGCGGTATGAAGTTCCGGTCCTTAAACTGAAGCAGGATTTTAGCTCCGGTGATAATAATTTGCACTGCATCAGTGCAGGCACTAAAGCCTATGTTACGGAAGACATCATACCCGATGCGGGACAGTATAATAACTCCTCAAAAGCGCTGCTTATTTACACCGCCCCCTCATCAAACTTCAAGCTTGAACTGAGTGCGTCCGCAGGAACTGCGGTAAAGTATCAACTGGACACTAACCCCGTACAGTCGCCATCGGCGCCGGCAGAAATAACGCTAACCGGCGGTACAGTATACACACTTGAAGTATGGGCTGAAAGAGGCGGAATAGCAGGGCCGCACACTACCGTACATATTAAGGGGATTGCCACCCTAAACACCTATAGCGAGCTTAAAAACGTTGTACAAAACGCTCCCGAGAAGGGTACGGGACAGGGGCAGTATGATTACAGCAGCAACATAGATATTAAAATCGGCGGCGACCTGAACGCTTCCGCCGATACCGAAATAGCGGTAACGGGCGGCAAAGATCTGATGCTGTCAGGTTCGCCATTCGGTACCGTCCGCACCGTCGACGCAGGCGGTCTTGGGCGCATCCTTAAAATAAGTGACAGCGACACGGAGCTTACGCTGAGTAATATAAAGCTTACAGGCGGCTATGCCGCCGACGGAAAAGGCGGGGCGGTTTGCGTCGAAACCGGATGCTCGCTTTGGCTGTACGGTAAGACAGTCATTACCCCGTCAACGGGAAGCGACATAAACACGCCGGGCAAAAACGATGTGTATCTTGCAGACGGCGCCAAAATCAAGCTGGACGACGCTTTGCAGAGTCTTGAGCCTATTGTTGCCCGCATTACGCCCGAACACTACAACGACGGGGATGAGGTGCTTGGCGGCGGCAGTATAGGGTCCGGTACACCGCCAAACTACACTAAGTTCACCGTAACACAGCGGGACGATGGCTTCTTATGGACAATAAAGAGCGACGGAACGCTGCAGGCAATACCCACAACCATAAACGGCGGTTCCGGCGCATGGAAAAAACTCAAAGATGCCGTGCGAGATCTCCCCGAAGGCAGTACCATCACCATAAACGGCACAATTACAGCGACAAACGATTACGGCAACGACAACAGAGGCGTAATAGACATCACCAAAAACATCACGATACAGGGTCAAACCGGAGCAAACTCGGACATGCTTAACGCAAACCGCGTCAGCCTCAGCACGAATGCGCACCCCATCTTCCGCATATCGGGCGGTAAAACGCTCACCCTTAAAAACCTGACGCTTACAGGCGGCAAAGGTATATCCGGAACATTCGGCGGCGCCATTAATGTTACCGGCGGCGGCACTACAGCGGAACTTTCGGACTGTGTTATCGAAGACTGTCAGGCGGAAAAAGGCGGAGCTATCGGATGCGGCAATGGCACCACCGTAAAGCTGAAAAACACACGCATTAAAAAATGCAAAACAAGCGGCAGCGGCTCAGCCTCCGGCGGAGGTGCAATCTTTGCACAGGGCGCAACCGTCGAAATGACAGGCTGCACCCTTACGGGCA
>CAUURR010000055.1:0-11122 GCA_963547555.1 uncultured Treponema sp.
GATCGGATTGTAAAATATTATATTTTTTTAAAATTTCTTCCTGAGTTATAGGCACCGCATTGTCCGTTTCTCTTTTTTGTGCTTCCGTCAGCAATAAAAGATTTTCATATTCTTCCAATATATTTTGATAATCCCGGGGACTTATTAAAATGCATTCGGGTACGTTGTTTTTTACAACAATTCTAAGTCCCTTTTTTTTTACTTCTGAAAAGATTTTATGTGCTTCCCCCTTATTGAATCTGCTAATCGGAATTAAGGAATCTAAAATAGTTATCGGTTTTAACGCATTCATAACAACACCGTCCTATAAATACTATACACAACAATCTTTGTCTTGTCAAATTTATCGATAAATTCACATATTCGAAGTACTAACATATCCGACAAGTTTGATATAGGGATTCTCGGCATAGAAGCTGCAGGCCGTAATTTAAATTGTCGCAATTAACAACGGCTTTTTATTGATGATAATGTGTACCGCACTGAACAATATACAGTTTATTATTTTCAACTTTATATACAAGTCGATTTTTCTTCTGAATAAATATACGGATCCTCATACTACATAAATTTCTAAATATCAACTATCAAACCTGCCTAACACATTTTATACAGCCCCTTCCCCTATT
Source organism: uncultured Treponema sp. (assembly GCA_963547555.1). Classification (GTDB taxonomy): domain Bacteria; phylum Spirochaetota; class Spirochaetia; order Treponematales; family Treponemataceae; genus Treponema_C. The sequence goes on from CAUURR010000055.1 coordinate 630, forward strand.
TTACAAGTTCTTCAAGTCTACGATTGAATTCCTCATGCGAAGAAAAGGTTCCGAAAAAGCTTAAATCCTTTAAAACAATGTCCGCACCCGCCTTTTTAAGTTCTTCTTCGGAAAAAGAACCCAATAAGCCGATACAAAAGGCTCCTGCGGCTTTTGCCGCCTGCACTCCGTTGAGCGCATCTTCTACTACAAGGCAGTCGCGGGCATCCAAAGCCAAGCCTTTAGCCGCCGTAAGATATATTTCGGGGTCGGGCTTTTTATGCGTTACCTTATTGCCCCACACGGCATAATCGAAGTCGCCAATTGAAAAACCGATTGCTTTTAAGTTTATATCCAGCTTGATTTTATCCGCGCTCGTAGCAAGGGCGGTTTTAAGACCGGCTTTTTTCGCATTGCGGATAAAATCCGCCGTTCCCTTCATGGCGCAGTCGGTGCCGGAAATCAGTTCATCGTAGATACCGTAAGCTTCAATTTTTGCAGCTTCGATATCGATGGTTAAACCGTATTTTTCGGCAACCCCGCCTATAAAGCGGTTTTCTCCCGCCCCTATAAAGGGAACAAAGTCCGAGGGAACGGCATTTACACCGCGCCTTTTGAAAAATTCAATACATGCTTGAGCAATTTGCTCTTCCGAGTTGATAAGAACTCCGTCTACATCAAATAAAATTCCGCGTATCATAGATAATGATTATATCATATATCGGCAGGACTTCCAACCTGCTTCTTTATAAAATTTTTACGTACTCGATATATGTGCGCGAAAGCATATTTACAATTTTAAGGACAAAACGGAGAAAATTCATCAACCTTGGAACTTAACCCGAGGCTGATGAATTGTTTGTGATTATTGTGAAAAAGTGAATTGAGATTAGTAAGAACCGTGACTTGTATCGCGGGTTTTGCGGTTCTTTTTCATTAACTTACGTTGAATGGTTTTATTTTTTCTGTTCAGAATGGTAGAGGGCTTTTCATAATATTCACGCTTTTTCCATTCCCGAATAATTCCCTCTTTTTCAACCATACGCTTAAAACGCTTAATCGCTTTTTCAAGGTTCTCGGAATCATCTACGATGATGTGAGCCAATTGTAATCACCCCCTTCGGTAAAACCGTAAAACTGAAGTCATATTATACAGCCAAATCCGTTTTTCAGTCAAGCATTCATTTTAAGTCCGAACGCCCTATTCAGGGTAAATATTCCTGTTTTATATTTTTTAAAGCTTCAAATAAGCGGCGTTTCAAAGCCGGACTGCCGCCGGTCAGTTCTTCAAGTTTTGAGCGCGCCTTTTTACGAGCCGAATTATCCTGATAGGTACAGGTGCAGGTAATGCTTTTGTAACCGCTTTTTTCGGCATGGTCTATAATCGTCCGCTCATCGGCAAGGCACAGGGGGCGTATAATCGTTACCGGATATTTATCGTATTTTAAGCGCGGCGGCATAGTGGAAAGCTCGCCCTTTTGCAGGGCATTCATTAAGAGGGTTTCCAAAACATCGTCCAAGTGATGACCGAGGGCAATTTTATTAAAGCCGTTTTCAATAGCGTAGGTATTCAGTTCGCTTCGCCTTTGGGTCGAACACCACCAGCAGTTCATGGATTTTCCCGGTTTTAGGCGCGCCAAAACGTCGGCGCAAATCGTTTTTACGGGTATTCCCCATGCTTCGACTTTTTCGCACAATCCGGTCTGTAAAGACGAGCCTATGCCGCTTTCAACGTGAAGAGCGCACACTTCAAACCGTTCGCGTCCCTGTCGCAGGCGGTCGGCAAAATACTCGGCTAAAGCGGTCGAATCCTTACCGCCTGAAAGTCCGACAAGAATGCGGTCGCCTTCTTCTATCAATTTATAATCGAATACGGCTTTATCTATTATGCGGAACAGTTTCGGGCGGCTCATAGCCCATGCTACCATAAAAACGGCAAAAATGGTATAGTGCCTTATGGATTTGGAACTGTTGCGCGAACGCGCACGCATTTTGCAAAATATCAGGCATTTTTTTATCGAGCGCGGCTATCTTGAACTCGACACGCCCGCCCTCAGTCCCGCCCTTATTCCAGAAACCTGCCTTGAGGTTTTTAAAACCGATTATATAAAACCCGGAACCCCGCAGAAACGCAAAGCCCTGTATTTGGTGCCGTCTCCCGAAGTCTATATAAAGCGCATCATAGCACAGCACAAGGTTGACGTATTTCAATTATCAAAGTGTTACCGAAACGGCGAATCTTCGGCGCGCATACACAGCCCCGAATTTACCATGCTCGAATACTATACGATGAACGCCGATTACACGGACTCGATGGAAATTACCGAAAAACTCTTCGACTTTTTGCTCCCGCCCGCCGCGGACGGACAAAGCCGCAATGCCGACAAAGAAAACGGCGGAGAAAGCCGCAGCTCCGTGGCAGCCGGCACAGAGGCCGGTAAAGACCCCTGGGATTTTTTACGTCCGCCCTTTATACGCTTAACTATGGACGATGCATTTGAACGCTATGCCGGTTTCCATTTAAGTGAATATGCGTCCGTTGAAGGCTTGGCAAAACAAGCGCGCCGCCTTGAACTTCCCGAAAACGCCGAAAATCCCTTTGACACATGGGGCATAGATGATTTATACGAATTGATTTTCGTCCATACGGTTGAACCGAATCTGCCGTGCGAAAAACCCGTTTTTTTAACCGATTACCCGGCCTTTGTACCCTGCTTGGCAAAAGACTGCACGCCGCAAAACGAAGCCCCCGAAACGAAAAGCGGTATATCGGACTCAAAAAGTCATTCACCCGAAACAGCAAACAGTACTCTGTGGAAAGAACGCTGGGAACTCTATGCTCAAGGGATTGAACTTGCAAATTGTTATACGGAAGAACAAAGCCCCGAAACGGTACGCTCGTATTTTGAAACGGAAGGGCTTTTAAAAGAAAAAACGGCCCTCATACCCCATGCGGCCGACAGCGAATATTGGAAGATTTTTAAAGATTTTCCTTGCTGTTCGGGGGTCGCTATGGGAGCCGACCGTCTTATAGCCCTTTTGTGCGGCAGGACAAGCATCGAACCGATACTTCCCTTTCCGCTTGAACTGTAAAATCCGTCCGGATTTTAAAAAGCTGCGCTTATTGAGCGTTTGCAGATTTAATGTTAAAGCGCTTGTTAAAGCGTTCAATACGTCCTGCGGTGTCTACAAGCTTTTGCTTTCCGGTAAAAAACGGATGGCATGCCGAGCAAATTTCAACGTCGATATTTTTAACGGTTGAACGGGTTTCGATAACATTACCGCATGCGCAGGTAATTTTCGTCAATTCATAATCGGGATGAAGATCTTTTTTCATATATAACTCCTACAAATTCCTAAATGGTAAATTAAAATGCTTCGCCGGTATTCATCGAGCGCAAGAATGCTTCATTATTCTTTGTTTTTCGCATTCTGTCAAGCAGTAATTCCATAATTTCCGCATCGTCCATCGGATTTATTACCTTGCGCAACACCCAAATCTTTTGAAGTTCTTCGTCGCTAAGCAATAATTCCTCTTTACGGGTACTCGACTTTTTAATATTGATAGCCGGGAAGAGGCGGCGGTCGGCAAGTTTGCGGTCGAGGTTGATTTCCATATTGCCCGTACCTTTAAACTCTTCAAAGATAACTTCGTCCATGCGGCTTCCCGTTTCAATCAGCGCGGTGGATATAATCGTCAAACTTCCGCCTTCTTCCACATTACGCGCCGCGCCGAAAAAGCGTTTGGGTTTGTGCAGGGCATTCGAGTCGACACCACCCGAAAGCACTTTACCTGAAGTGGGAACGGTTTGGTTATAGGCGCGCGCAAGACGCGTAATCGAATCCAAAAATATAACGACGTCGCGCTTGTGTTCTACAAGACGTTTTGCTTTTTCCAAGACCATTTCGGCAACCTGCACGTGACGCGTCGCCGGTTCGTCAAAGGTTGACGAAATAACTTCAGCATGGATTGAACGCTCCATTTCCGTAACTTCTTCGGGACGCTCATCGATAAGCAGCACGATAAGGTACACTTCGGGGTGGTTAGCCGTAATCGCATTCGCAATTTTTTGCATTAAGATTGTTTTACCCGCTTTCGGAGGGGCGACAATCAGCGCACGCTGTCCCTTTCCTATCGGAGAAAAGAGGTTGATAATACGCGTCGAAAGCTCATCGGGTCTTGTTTCTAGATTCAGTTTTTCGTCCGGATGGAGGGGCGTTAAGTTTTCAAAAGGAATCCGCGTTTGTGCCGCCCGTGTTTCGTCATCGTTGACCGTTTCTATACGCAAAAGGGCAAAAAAGCGCTCCCCTTCTTTCGGCGAACGGATTTGACCGTACACCGTGTCGCCCGTTTTTAAGTTAAACAAGCGGATTTGGCTCGGCGAAATATAAATATCGTCGGGTCCCGACAAATAGCTGTTTTGCGGAGAGCGTAAAAATCCGTAGCCGTCGGGTAAAATCTCCAAAGCACCGGATGCAAAGATAATGCCGCCGTGTTCGGTATGCGATTTTAATATAACGAAGATAAGCTCCTGTTTTTTCATCGGCGCCAAGTCGTCGCGCGGCACACCGTATTGGGCGGCAAGGTCGCGCAAGCCGGGCATACTCATTTTCGTTAAATCGTTGATTGAAAGCCGGGGTTTTGAATCGCGGTTTTGTAAATCGTTTTCGGCATCCGTTTGCGAGTTGTTTTGAAAACCGTCATTCCTGTCGGCATAGGCGGCACGGGAATCGTCGGAACGCCCCTGCGATAAAAATCCGTCCGCAGGCTCCTGTTTTAAAGCGGAAGTGCGGGAAGGTGTTTTTGTCCGCACGGTACGCTTTGCCTTTGGGCGTACCACAACCCGTTTTTCTTTTGCACCTGCGGAATGTTCCGCATCGCTTTCACCGTTTTCGGCATCCCGAAAAGAAGAACTTTCTTCATCGTTGTCCGCAGCGCGCGGCGTATCATCGGTAAAATTAAACGAACTTTGAGAATCGGAAAGCGAATTTTCGTCCGGTTCGGCGTGCTCCGCCTCATCAATAAAACGGCGTCTTTGATTCACTGCCATTAAATATCTCCATACATGTCATTGATTATAAATTCGATACTAAAAACATTTTATAAAAAGATACTGTGTAAATAGGATAAATTATCATATCAAAAAAAATATAATTCGTCAAGTAATTGATTTACAGTTATCGTATGCATCGGCATTGTCCGCTCATTCGGCATCGTCGTCGTCATCATCTTCGACAAAGGCACGCTGCGATACCATGCGTTTATATTCGGAAGCGGAAACGGAAAAAATATCCACATCGGGCACTTCATCAATCATCTTGACTTGACCGTGAAAATTCACGTTTTCATCTATGCGCAATCGCGACGTTTCCACATCGCCGATTATTTTACTGCCGGAAAACATTTCAAGCTTTGTTTTTGCATACATATCGCCTTCAACCTGCCCCGCAATCGTTATCGAGTCGGCTTCTATTTTATCAACGGTACATACACCCGTTTTTTCAACCACAAGGCTGCCGGTCGATTCGATAGAGCCCGTGAATTTTCCCGTAATCACCAAATTTCCGCTGAACTGAAGCTTTCCGTTCAATTCGGTTTCAGACCCCAATATCGTTAAATCGCCTTCTTTTTGACGGTATGAAATCGGCATAACATTTTCTCCATAATTTTGAATAATAATAAAAAGAGGGCGGCAAGACTGAACGCAATGCCCGCGTAATCCCCCCATGCAGTATATACGGTTTTCCGCACCTTTGTCAAAACCGGAACGGAAACGGCAAGATAGCCCTCGCAAAAAGGTTCCAGCATTGCCTGAACTTTTCCGTTAGGATCGACCATCGCCGTTTGCCCCGAAGCAGTTGCGCGAACGGAGGGAACGCGGTTTTCCACCGAGCGAAAAACGGCCATCGAAAGGTGCTGATATTGGCAGGCAAGGCTTTTAGACCACGCGTCGTTCGAAAGATTAACCAAAGCGTTTGCTCCGGCATTTACATAGCGCCGCCCGATATAGCCGAAAGTATCTTCAAAACAAATCGGCGTGCCGAAACGTAAAGCTCCGGCGGAAAACACAACCGGCTCCTTTCCGGGAGTCCACATATGGGTATCGCCGTTTAGAAGCAGATGATATATCGTAGGAAACATTTTTTCAAACGGGAAATATTCGGTAAAGGGCACCAAGTGCATTTTATGATAGAGTTCCGGTTCGGGCGGAATGACGTTTTCGCGCGGACGAAACAACAAAGCCGCATTATAGCTTATTTCGCCGAACTCGCCCAAAGCGTTGTATCCGTCCACGGTATCGTCATTACCGATAACAAAAGGAATCTGTTTTGAATCGATGTAGTGCAAAAGTTCATCAACCAATTCAAAGCGTTCGCGGTCGGTTCTCAAACGGTAATGCCAACGAATCCGCGGCACAAAGGCGGTTTCGGGCCATACCACAAGACTTGCGTCGGGGTGTTCGGCAAGAGCTTTATCGGTTAAACGCTTGAGCGTAGTCAAATCGTGCCTGTACGCTCCGGTACCGCCCAGCCACGGATCGGTATTTGTTTGCACCAAGATAACTTTTTGCACGGGAGCATCGCCGTAATCGAAGCGGGATGCAAAGCCGTACATAAGGGCAACGGCAAAAACAACGCACCATATAAAGGCGCTTATGCGGTATTTTTGTATGCGGTTTTGAATGCGGAAAACCGGCTTGTCTTCAGACACGGATTTTTCAAACAGCGGATACAACACCTGCGCAAACCACATCGACGGAAAAGTGATAAGGGCGCTCAAACCCCACACGCCGGCTATATCGGCACATTGAATAAGCGGAAGAATACTCCAGTGAGAATAGGCGGTAACGCCGTAATTAAAGCCTGCAAAGCCCTTGGTTTTAAGGTATTCGTATGCACACCATACGATCCATTGAGAAATCCACAGTTTTTCGCCCCACAAAACCCATGCGGCTTTTAAAAGCGGAAATACAAGACAAAGCTGCACCCCGTACAAAAACGAAATAACCGTAATGCCCATCGGGTGAAAATTCGCAAGCCAACTTGTAAACACGACATAACAGCCTATGCCGTACAGCATACCGTACAGCCATACGCTTTTCCAACTTAAACGCCGCGTAAGGAGAAAAATCGGGATAAACGAAAAATACGATATAAAAGGAAGCCCCTGCGCATATATAAATGACGGCTGAGGCAGGGCAAACAGCAGGATGCCCGAAACTAAAAGACTTACATTTATATAAAATCGTTTCATGACTTTTTTGCGGGAACGGGAAGTTCCCACAAAGCGTTTTTAAGCTCCTGCCCGGAACGAAAGGCCGCCACATAGTGAGGAGCAACCGAAAGTTCTTCGCCGGTTTTAGGATTGCGCGCACGGGAACGCCCCTTGCGAAGCCGCGGTTCAAATGTACCGAAGCCCCGCAATTCAATAGTAGCGCCGTCTTTTAGAGAAGATTTGATGTTTTCGAGAATTGATTCAAGTACGGTTTGCACTGTTTTTTTTTCACAATTCGTTTCAAGATATACCGATTCAACCAAGTCGAATTTTGTTACCTTTTTTTGTTCCATCAAAATCCTCTCCGAGTTGCAAACCGTTTTTATACAAATAAAATATCCGATTTACTTTGCCGCGGCGAATGAAACGTTGTAAAGTTTCATCATGCGCGATTTTTTTCGTGAGACGGCATTGCGGGTTAAAATACCCTTACGGCCGGCCGTATCAAGCTCTTTGCATAAAAGGCGCAAGGTTTCGGCGGCAAGCGGCTGATCTTTTGCCTGTACCGCAGCGACGAATTTTTTTGCACAAGTGCGTGCTGAACTTTTTACCGCTTTATTGCGTAAGCGTCTTTCTTCACTCTGTCTAAATCTTTTTTCCGCAGATGATTTTTTTACTGCCAAAGGAAAACCCTCCAAACAAAAACTGGTTTAAAGAATAACTCAACAATGCATATGCACCATTTAAGTATTTTACTATGTTATCAAACAGCACGCGAATAGTCAAGTACGGTACAAAAACCTGTCAATACGAAAACCGGCTTAAACTCAATTTAGAAATTAATTTAAAAGTCGGTTTTTAGTCGGCAGACGCTTTTACTCCTTCTATCCACTGCATAAAATAATCGAGGACAAGGCGCGTATTGCCGCAATTACAGTGATTCGATGCGCTTTCGGCTTCGGTAAACAGACGGAAAGTAAGCGAGTGCACGTTTTTGAGTGCGGCAATTTCTTTACCGACAAGGGTATAATCGATAAAGTGGTCGCAGCTTGCCCCTGCAATCAAAATATCCTGTGTTATATTATGCGCAATATCGAGCATTTGATAGCGTTCCATTTTTTTTGCATATTCATACGGTGTTTTTGCCTCGTAAGCGTACATGCCGTGAGAAAGGCCCCAGCGCATCAATTCGTCTCTTTGTGCGGCTTTTTTAAGCGCGGCATTCAATAAATCTTTCAGTTTGAGACGGAGGCACAACTGCAACATACGGCGGCGGCCGGCAGGAAGAGAACTTAAAAGAATATCGATAAAAGAAGGAAAAACGCTCCACGCAATGACGCGCTCTATGCGCTTTTCAAAGGCGGCGGCACGCGGGGCAAGCATACCGCCCAAAGAAGCCCCGATAATCGTAACGCCGCTTAAATTAAAATAATCCAAAACCGCCGCAACGGGTTTTTCCCATTCATGGGTAAAATGTTTGTTTTGAAGGCGCACGACGCCGCCCTGCCCCGGCCCTTCAAAAAGATACACATCGAATCCCTTATCCGCAAAATACAACATAGGTATAAAAAGCTCTTCAAAATAACTGTCGTTTCCGCCGTGAAGCACAATGCGGTCTTTACATTTCCCCTTTGCCGCAGTATACATCACCGGCAATGTTATGTTTTCGTACGGAACATCAAAGCGTTTTACGTCGCCGCTTTCAAAATAGGGCTTATAAAAATCATAAAACAAATCGCAGGCTTTTTTATAATACTTTTTTTTGTCGGGATCGCCGTCGTACATAAAAAACTCGCTCATACGGTAATAGGCAATCGCGTTTTCAATACGCTTTTCCGCCAAAGCTTTGTCGCCCAAGGCGATAAGTTCACGTTTCCAGCTTTCGCTTCCGTTTATTTTATGGGATACGTTGCGTACCTCATCCAAGTCGCCTCCGTCCCACATAATAAGACGGTTTAATTGAAAATCGAAATTGGCTTGATTATTCAGCTCGTATATGCCTGTTTTAAAATTGAATTGCATAATGAACCTCCGTTATAGTCAGTATACGACGAAGCGGATAAAACGGCTTTCATTTTTCTGCACTCTTTCGTGATTTTCAATTTTGGGATTCTAAAGTGCGGTTAAAAGGGGCGCGCTTTATTTGCAGGATCAAGTTCCGTAATGCTTAAGCCGAACAATTTTTTGTTTACGGCGGCAAAATGCGAAGCGCTTGAAAAACCCGCATGGACTGCCGCATCGGTTACGCTTTCACCCGAAAGCACATAGCGGTAGGTTTTCGACAGCTTTGCAAACACAAGATATGAAGCAATTGAAATACCGACTTGCACACGGAATAAATGCGAAAGCCCGCTTTCAGATAAAAAAGCTTCTTTACACAAAGCGCTCATAATTCCCGCTTCCAAACTTTCGCTTGTATCGATTATGTCAAGCACTCGGCGGATTCTTTTATCGTATTCGAGGATGCCGCCCCTTTCAAGGCCGCATATTTTTAATATTTTTTCGTCCGTACAGGACTGCAGCACGCGCTTTTCATCATCTTCGGTGCCGTTCTTTTTTTCGGTTACCTTTTCATTTACTATCGTACAAACATCGTCACATAGAGCATCGGGGAGTACGGCATAGTCCGCACCTTTAAGATACAGTTCGTTCAAACATTCGGCACGCTTACAGGTTTCGTCGAATAAATACACAAGTATCGGTGTTTTATCGGATAAAACCGTATGCATGCAATTCGATTGAATCACAATCCCTCTGCACGTGCATTCATCCTGATTTATTTTGCAGTGTAAACAACCGTCGAGCGCGAAAATCATATGTTTGGCAAAATGTTTGTGCATATTCGGCGAAGGATAAAACGCTTTAAAAAATATGTGATCAAAAAAATACTGCATAACCTGCACATCCTCGAATTATTATAACATGATACGCGTTTTCCGGCATAGTATTAAAATTTCGGCGACATCTCGGAAAAATCGCTAAAAGCGAGTTTTTTGAGATGTCCATAAAACATTATTATTTTTATGGAAAAAAACGCCGTTTATGTTATTATATTAGTGTTATATTAAAGGCGGTAAGCCGAGCTTTGCACCGCACTTCACCGAACTTATAGGAGCTTTTATGAAAAAAATACTTTGGATTATATCGGCGCTTTTCGCGGCGGTTTTCAGCGCGGCGATGAGCGGCGGAGCATCGGCACTCAGCGCGCAGGCAGTGCGTGAGCAATCTTCGGAAAGCTTCGGTGAAAAAGACCTTCCGCTTAAAAAAGTAACGCTGTATTCTTCGGGCGTTGCCTGTT
>CAUURR010000056.1:0-11101 GCA_963547555.1 uncultured Treponema sp.
GTACCGCGAAGCGGTTGAATTATTTGAAAAACTCAATATGAGCGAAACGCGCAAACAGCTGAACTTTATTTGCCCGCCCCAATTTAAAATCAATACGCTTAACGGATTTTCCGATTTATACTTCGGCCCCCTTTTGCCGGCAACCGGCTATGTAACGCATTTTGACCTTATGCCCTATCGGGAAGGATTTTTACTGCGCTATCCGTCGACCGCAACCCCCGACCGCATAGACGGCTTTGAAGATATTCCGCAGCTGTTCAATGTGTACAAACGCTATAAAGATTGGGGAAAAACCCTCGGCGTTACCTGTGCAGCCGACTTAAATGAACTTATAAGCAAGCGCAAAATCAGCGACTTTGTAAATATTACCGAAACCCTGCAAAATAAATGCATCGCCGAAATTGCCGACCAAATCCACGAACGGCAGAACGTAAAAACAGTCCTCATCGCAGGACCTTCAAGTTCGGGTAAAACAACCACTTCAAAAAAATTATCGATGCAGCTGCAAGTGCTCGGTTTTACTCCCAAGGTTATCGAACTGGACACCTACTATGTCGGCCGTAAACTTACCCCGAAAGACGAAAACGGCGACTACGATTACGAAATATTGGAAGCGCTCGACATAGCCCAATTAAACGCCGATTTACAGGATTTATTCGGCGGCAAAGAAGTCAAGCTTCCCTCCTATGACTTTGTGGAAGGTAAACGCTTTTATACCGGAAAAACAATGAAGCTTGCAGAGCACGACATTTTAATTATGGAAGGAATCCACGGCTTAAACGACAGACTTACGCCCTCGGTTCCCAAAGAAAATAAATTCAAAATATACCTTTCGGCACTTACACAGCTGAATTTGGACGACCACAACCGCATCGCAACCAGCGACAACCGGCTTATACGGCGTATCGTCCGCGATTCCCAATTTAGGGGCAAGTCAGCCGCCGACACAATCAAAATGTGGCCGAACGTACAAAAAGGGGAACGGCTTCACATTTTCCCGTTTCAGGACAATGCGGACGCCATGCTGAACACGGCCCTTGACTACGAATTGGCGGTATTAAAAGTATATGCAGAGCCCCTGTTGCGCTCCGTTACCCCGCTGGAACGGGAATACGCCGAAGCAGGCCGACTTTTGCGCTTTTTGAACAACTTTTCGCCGCTTCCGGCAAACTTTGTTCCCGGTCAATCGCTTATCCGCGAATTTATAGGCGGCAGCGAATTCAAATACTGATTCCTAAAAACGCTTGTTTTTTAGAGATTTTCCTTGGTATATTTTGCGCCGTAGACTGCGTCTTCCAAAGCGTTTTCTTCGGCGCTCATACTTTCTTTACGCCATTGTGCAAATTGTTTTTCTTTTAACTTATCCAAAACACTGCGCTTTTGCATAGCCGCCGTAAAACTTTTCCGTTTTTCTTCTATGGTAAGTTCGGCGGCGGCAAGCTGTTCCAAAAGTTCTTCTTTACGCAAGTCAAGACGGTTTACATAATTTTCTACGGCCATAAGGCTTCGTATATCGACGGTATCATTGCGGGTTTTATTTACGCGCACACGTTCGGCGGCGGTATTCCGTAAATCAAGCTTGATACGTTCGGCAGCGGATATAGCGGCGGCTAATTCGGTTTTTGCATTTTTTTCTTCAAAGCCGCGAAGCTGAAGCAGTTTTTCCAAATTAAAAGAAAAACGTTTCATACTTCTTCGTCATCCGTTTCATCGCCGACAAAAACAGAGTCCCGTTTATTATCCCTCATGTCTTTAGGTGAAACGTTTTCGCCGATAAAATCGGGATTTTGCGCTTCGGCATCCGGCGAATTTTCCGCTTCTTTCCATTCTTCTTCGGGAATGTCGATACCCGCAAGTTTTCCGAAAGCCGTCAAAGTTTCTCCTATCGACGTTTTTTCGGCTTCTTCCTGCATTAAAAACCGCTCGATTTGAGGATGCAAATCGATGGCCTTATCCAATTCGGGGTTCGTTCCTTTTTGGTAGGCACCGACGGTAATCATATCTTCCGATTCGGCATAAAGCGCCATCATACGGCGGATAGCGGCGACGGCTTTTTGCGTTTGCGGCCCCGACACCCGTTTGGAAAGACGGCTGATACTCGCCAAAATATCGATTGCAGGAAAATGATAAGCTTGTGCCAGCTTTCGGTTCAAGACAATGTGTCCATCCAAAATACCGCGCACCGTATCGGATACGGGTTCGTCCATATCGTCCCCGTCCACAAGAACGGTGTAAAATCCGGTAATGCTTCCCTTTTGAGATGTGCCGCTTCTTTCGAGCAGTTTGGGCATAATTTCAAAAACGCTGGGCGTATAGCCGCGCTGGGCGGGAGGCTCCCCGATTGCAAGTCCTATTTCTCTTTGGGCACGGGCAAAACGCGTAACCGAATCGAACATCAGCATAACGTCCTTACCCTGATCCCTAAAATATTCGGCAACGGCGGTTGCGGTATAGGCACCGCGCAAACGGGCAATCGGCGACTGATCCGAAGTTGCAACGATAACGACCGAACGCTTTAAGCCCTCTTCGCCTAAATCGCGGTGCAAAAAGTCAATCACTTCGCGTCCGCGCTCCCCTATCAAGGCAATGACGTTTACGTCCGCATTCGTATTGCGCGCAATCATTCCCAGCAGGGTCGATTTTCCGACACCCGAACCCGAAAAGATACCCAAACGCTGTCCTCTTCCGACAGCCAAAAGCGAATCAACGGCGCGCACACCGGTTACAATACGCCGGTTTACGGGAACACGGTCGAGCGGATCGGGCGGAGAAGCGATTGCGGGATAAAAAGTTGAAGCGGCTATTTCGTTTTTTTTATCATATGCTTTTCCGGTAGAATCCAAAACCCGCCCGAGCAATTCATCGGAAACCGCAACCTGCAAAATACTTCCTGAAGAAATAACGTTGCAGCCTATTTCTATTCCCTTGGTATCGCCGTAGGCCATAAGCTGAACGGTTGTATCGTACAAGCCGACAACTTCCGCCGTTACATGGGTATTCGACGAAGGAATTTCTATTTTACAGATTTCACCGATAACCGCCTGCGGGCCGCGGCTTTCTATAAGCATACCGCGCACACGGGTAACATACCCCGTATAATGAATGGTTTCGGTTTGTTCAACCCGCTCGACGTATTTGGTAAAAATCGATTTCATCGGCAGCCGCCTTATACCCGTTCAATCGGAGCGGCGGACGATACGGTTTTTATCGGGCTTAATTCAAGAATTTTTTGTTCAAGTTCGGCAAGCTGACTCGAAATGCGCGCATCGATGGAACCGAAGTCGGTTTCGATAATACAGCCGCCCTTATCCACAGTGGAATCTTCGGCAACATTGATATTTTTTACGCTTTCGACGGCGGCTATAAAATCTTTTACGTGTTCGGTAGTAAGATCCAAATCGGAAATATTCACACGAACGGTTACATCGCCGCGCCCCTTTACTTTTCGCAGCGCATGAACGACATTCGACATAATAACATTGCGTTGGTTTTCCGAAATGATTTTTACAACCTTGCGCGATATAAGCAACACCAAATCGACAATCTGCTGTTCGGTTTCTTCCAAAACGGACTTCCGCCTGTCAAGGGTTCTTTCAACAATAATATGCAGGCGGTCTATAAGACGCTGAACTTCCTGTCTGCCGCTTTCGTAGCCGTCGGTATGACCGCGCTCATAACCTTCTTTACGCGCCTCGGCGACGTTTTTTTCATAAGTGCGTTCGGCTTCCTGTATAATATCCACAGAACGGTTTTCCGCATCTTTTACAATTTGAGCCGCCTCGTCTTCGGCTTGTTTTTTTAAAACCGCAGCCTGATCGGTTTTGCGCTTAACTTCTTCAAATGCGGATTTTTCGGCATTTTTTATAATTTCCTGCGCTTCGGCTTCCGCATTCGACAACAGTTTTTGTTTTTCAACTTCCCATTCTTTTTTGAACGCTTCGGCTTCACGGCGCAAATCATCGGCGGTAGGCCCGGCATATTCGGGAATATCGGGAACCTCAATCTCTTCAGGCTCTTCTTCAAAGGTATGAGTTAATTTAAGCAATACTTTATTATCGGACTTTGTAATTTCCGTAGGCCGAAAAACCGTTTTAGCCATTCATCGCTCCTCGTCTAAAAATCCGCAGCGGCAAGCGCTTATTGTACCAACTCATCTTCACCCGCACGAGCGATAACGACTTCACCGCTGTCTTCAAGCCGGCGTATCGTAGATACGATTTTTTGCTGGGCTTCTTCAACGTCTTTCAAGCGTACCGGTCCCATGAATTCCATATCTTCTTTAAGCATACTGGCCGCACGTTTGGACATATTGCGGAAAATCTTATCCTGAACTTCCGTATCGACCGCTTTAAGCGCTTTTGCAAGTTCCTGCACGTCGACTTCGCGCATAACACGCTGAATGGCGCGGTCGTCGAGCATAACAATATCTTCGAAAACGAACATGCGCTTTTTGATTTCTTCGGCCAAATCCGGATCTTCTTCTTCCAAAGATTCGATAATCGACTTTTCCGAAGAACGGTCTACAAGGTTCAATATTTCTACAATGCTTTCGACACCGCCTGCCGCCGTATAGTCTTCGCTCGACAAGGTGGAAAGCTTTTTTTCCAAAACGCGCTCAACTTCGCGCAAAACGTCCGGCGAAGTTCTGTCCATCGTTGCAATACGGCGGGCAACATCGCTTTGTATTTCGTCCGGCAAATTCTGCAAAATAATGGATGCCTTGTTCGGTTCCAAATATGCCAAAATAAGGGCGATTGTCTGCGGGTGTTCCTGCTGAATAAAGTTCAACAAGTGCGCAGGGTCGGTACGGCGTATAAAGTCGAAAGGACGCACCTGCAAAGAACTGGTTAAGCGGTTGATAATATCGATAGCTTTTTGGCTTCCCAAAGACTTTTCCAAAAGTTCGCGCGCAAAATCGATACCGCCGGATGTAATAAAGTTTTGCGCCTTTATCAAATCCTGGAATTCGCGCAATACCGCATCTTTTAATTCGGCATCGACGGTATCAAGGCGCGCAATTTCAAAGGTGAGCGTTTCAACCTCGTCTTCGCGCAAATGCTTAAATATTTCGGCCGAAATATCGGTACCGAGCGACAACATAAATATTGCGGCTTTTTGACGGCCGTTGAGATTCTTAAAATCCTGAGCTTTTTTCGCTCCTCCTCCGACCGAGGAGCCGCCCTTTCCTTTTGTTACCGACATTTTATTCCTCCATGAGCCAGGTACGGATCAGCATCGCCACATCCTCAGGATGCTCACGCGCTATCGACAATACGCTTTCCTGAAGTTCCGCACGCTCGCGCTCTTCAACCGACATGGTAACTTCCATACCCGCCTGCTCGGCTTCCCACAAGGTTTTTTCGCGCTCAAGCTGGTGCTGGCGAAGCAATTCTTCTTCGCGAAGCCGGCGTCTTCTTTCCATTTCGCGCGAAATAATGCGGAACAAAATAAAGGCTATCAATACCGCTATAACGCCGATAACCGATAAAAGTATCGTACGCCGTGTCTGCTCGGCACGAAGATAGGCAATATCTTCGGCGGCAAATTGGGCGGTGCGGTCTACTGCAATATTCGTTACCGTAACCGAATCCCCGCGCGTACGGTTATAACCGATTGCATCCTGTACCAAAAGTTTCGCTTTATCCAAATCTTCGGGAGCAACCGGAACATATTCGCGCTCAATACTTCCGGCAGGCGTTATAACAATCTTTCCCGATGCGGGATCGGTTTTGCGCTTCCACACACCGTCTATATTTACGGAAACCGTTACGCGGTCGATTGCAGGGCTTTTTATTTCCTGAGTTTGCCTTGTGTTGATAGCCTGATTTTTCGTTTCCGATTTTTCCTGATTGATGCCGTACATATTCGTCATATCGGTATGCACGGGAGGATTTTGTCCTTCAACACCGGCGGGACCTTCGGGGTTGTACACCGTCCCCTTCCATATTTTATCGATAGTTTGAGAAGAAAGGGTTACCGAAGGAAAGAGTTCCGAGTCGTCGTAAGGCGTATCCTGATTATCGGGCCGGAGCGTAAAGGGAAAGTATTCGGTGGAATTGACTTCTTTTTTCGACATATCCATATCGATTTTTATATTGATGTTACGCACGCGGTCTCTGTCGAAGTTTTGCTGCAACGTTTCAAGAATCTTTTTACTGTATGCATTTTCAAGCTGTTCAATCAGCTTTTGCTCTTTTGCGATAATATCGACACGCTCGGAAGCCGCCTTTTCGGCAAAATTGTTTAACACGGTGCCGCTTGTATCGACAATCGTAATATTTTCGGCTTTTAAGCCCGGAACGGCCATAATCAAAAGCTTTTGAACGCCTTCAACCTTGTTTTTATTTTCCGAAAAATCGCTTCCCGGTTTAATCATCAGGATAACGCTTGCGGTAACGGGCTTTTGGTCTGCACTGAACAGGGATTTTTCGGGCATACCGAGTACCACTTCGGCGCGGTCTATTTCATCAAGCGATTCAATGTGCCGGGTTATCTGAGCCGTAATCGAGCGCTGCAAATTGACGTTTTGCTGAAAATCGGTAATTGTCCAGCGTTCAATATCGAAGAGGTTCCACGGGTCGACATTGCCGGGTACCAAATCTTCGCGCACCAAAATGGAACGCATACGGCGCGCCGTCGCCTCGTCATCGACCGAAATCATACCCGCATCGCTCAAGGAAACCTTGACGTTTTCCTGCGAAAGACGGTAAACGATTTTATCGCGCATCGTTTCGTCGGTAACGGGAATGCTGAACAGGGGAACCGTTGTAGGGCGGGACGACAAGACGGACACAAGAATAAGACCGGCTATAACCGCCGCAACGATACCGATAAGAATAATTTTTTGAATTATGCTCCACTTGGACCATAATCCTTTGACTTGACTAAAAAGCTTTTTAAGCCATTCGTTCATGAACCCTCCCGTCAAAGGCGGCGCCGCCTTTGTGAACGAACTTACTGCTGTGAGTTTAACGGGATTTTAAAAACCCGCGGCTTTTAAAATATCCCCATACTAATGTATTATAATAACACGCTTTACAAAATTTGTCTAGCGTCCGCTTGTAATTTCGTTCCACGCCTGTGTCAATCGGCTGATTACGTTTTGCGCCAAATTGAGCGATAAATTCGCCTGCGCCATCGCAATCGTAACATCGTGCGGGTCTACCGAATCGGGGTCGGTTACGGCGCGCTGAGCCAAGTCGGAAACAGCCAGCTGTTTACCGTTTACATAGTTTACGGCGTCAAGTAAATAGTTGTCAAAGGTTGTGCGGTTTGCAATACCCGGATTTTCACGGAGCGTGGCGGCATCGGGTTTTCCGCCGAGGTTTACTATGGGGCCGCTTCCTATATGCGCCGGATTCGAGCGCACCAAATTCATCGTATCAATCATAATCCCCTCCTGTTACAGTATAGCCGGCTTATTGACCGATTGCAAGGGCTTGCTGAAACATTTCTTTTGCCCCCTGAATAACCGTCGTATTCGCTTCGTATGCGCGCGATGCCGAAATCAAGTCCACCATTTCGTTTACGATATTCACGTTAGGCAATTCCACAAAACCTGCATTCGGGCCGCTTTGTATCGCATCGGGATGGCTCGGGTCATAAAGCAGCGTTCCCGCAGAAGTATCTTTTTGAACTTCCATAACGCGTACGCCCTTACCTACCCCGTCATCAAGAATTTCAGGCACAAAGGGACTGCGCGCCGTCGGATATTTTTGGGCGGAAGCCAAAATAACACGTGAACGCTTAAAAGGGCCGCCGTCCTGTGTACGCGTCGTCGATACGTTTGCAATATTATCCGATATAACATCGCTTCTAAAACGCTGTGCGCTTAAACCGCTTGCCGCAATATTTATACTCGAAAAAAGTCCCATATCGTTATCCTAGCCTCCTATTTTAAAATCACCTTCATTTGCGAAAACTGAAAGCCCTCGAGCAAACCTAAAAGCTGATAGTTCATTTGAACCTGTAAGACGTTCATCGCTTCCTGCTCGGCATCGACATTGCTGCCGTTCGGCTGCACCGTACTGATATAATCGGTTACGCGGCGCGGTTCCACAGTGCGGTAATCAATATAGGTATCGTTATCGATGTGGCGCGGATCGCTTGTAATAAGACGGGCATGCTCCTTTGCGCGCACCTCCGATTCAAAGGCTTTTTTTAATTGACTTTCAAAGTTTACATCGGTGCGCTTAAAATTCGGCGTTTCGGCATTCGCCAAATTGTGAGCCGTAACCTGATAACGCAAAGCGTTTGCATCCAAGGCTCTGTGAAGAATATCGGTCGTTCTTGAAAAATCGTTCATAATTGTGTCCCCTCTTTTTTATTTTCGGAATTTACATATAAAAGTTTAGACAAAACGATTTTAAAAAGCATTTGGCTGCTTTTCTCCTCTTCACAATATTTTTTTTTTACTGTATACTTTTTTGTATACGATATATAGAAAAATTATATAGAAATTTTATCATAGGGAGCCCTATTTTGGTAAGACAAAAAATACCTGCGACGCCTTCAATACGGCGTTTACCTTCCTATCTGCACATCATCAGAACTGCCGAAAGTGAAGGCTACGAGTTTATTTCGGGAACGGTTATCGCTCAGGAACTTGATTTGGAACCGATACAGGTACGCAAAGATTTAGCCATTACCGGAATTGTCGGAAAGCCGAAAAAAGGTTATCCCGTTGCAGCCCTGATTGCGGCTATAGAGCATTTTCTCGGCTGGGATAAGCAGCAAAACGCCATTATCATAGGAGCCGGCAATTTGGCAACCGCTTTAACGGGTTATCAGGAGTTTCAATTCCACGGTTTGAACTTTGTTGCCGCATTCGACACGGATCCGCGTAAAATCGGAAGCAGTATTCACGGAGTTCCCGTATTTTCGCTGGAAACCCTCGCCCAGCAAGTACGGAATCTAAAAGCGACCATAGCAATCATCACCGTCCCGTCAACCTATGCACAGGAAACGGCCGACAAGGTTGCACAAACCGATATAAAGGCAATATGGAATTTTTCGAACGTTAAATTAAAACTGCCCGCAGGCATTGTCTGTCAGCGTGAAGATTTAACATCCGGCTATGCCATGCTCAGTTTAATGCTGAACAACACAAAACCGCACCGCATTAAAAAATAAGGAATGGACTCAAAAACGGCCGAACAGTGCATCCTGTTTGAAAATCGGCTTTCAAAGCGGGAACGGCATTTAAAAAAATGGGCGAAGCGTACCGATACCTACGCTTACCGTTTATACGACCGCGACATTCCCGAAATTCCCCTGTGCCTCGACCGTTACGAAGACATACAAGGCCGCGTATACCTTGTGCTTTATTTATACGAGCGCCCCTACGAAAAAGACGAAACCGAAGAAAACCTGTGGCTTGAAGCAATGCGTGAAACGGCCGCAAAAGTTTTGGAAGTTGCTCCTGAAAACATATTCGTAAAACGGCGCAGACGGCAAAAAAACAGGCAGGAAGCATCTTCACAATACGCAAAATATGCCGAAAAAGATTTTTATATTACCGTAAAAGAGGGCGGTCTCTTATTTGAAGTCAATTTATCTTCATACCTTGATACGGGCTTATTTTTCGACCATCGGATTTTGCGCAATACCGTCCGCTCGGAAAGCTGCAATAAAAACGTATTAAATCTCTTTTGCTATACCGGAAGCTTCAGCGTTTATGCGGCTTCAGGCGGGGCTTTACGCGTCGATTCGGTTGATTTATCCGCCGTATATCTGGAGCGCTCCCGGCGTAACCTTGCACTGAACGGTTTTACCGATTCATCTCGGTATGCACTTATACAAAGCGATGTTATAAGCTTTTTACGGAACACAAAACAACGATGGGATATAATCGTTCTTGACCCGCCGACCTTTTCAAATTCAAAAAAAACGGATACCGTCCTCGATATAAACCGCGATTGGCCGCTTTTAACGTCTTTGTGTATAAACCGCTTAAACAGGGGCGGCACCCTCTATTTTTCGACAAACAGCCGCTCCTTAAAATTCGACGAAGCTGTTTTGCGTTCAGCCTGCCCGCAAAACCTCACAATCACCGATATAAGCGAAAAAACCGTCCCCGAAGACTTCCGCAACAAAAAAATCCACCGCTGCATAAAAATCAGCCTCATTTAAAATCAATCATTGCAAAGAACACAAAGCCTCTAAACATTTGCAGCGGGCATCCCGCTATTTTTATCCCTCCCTGCGCACTTTGTACCCCTGGCGGTTAAACCAATCACCGCAGAACACGCAAAGAACACAAAGCTTTTAAACATTTACAGCCGGCATCCCGCGGTTTTTGGTCGGTTGCAACGAGGCGCAAAATACATTATAATCACACTATCATCGATTACAACAACGAAATATAATATCGTAAAAGTCGGTGAAATCATCATTTTGAGAGGATTATATGATCAGAGGCGGAGATATCGCCAAGGGAACGGTTTTGCTCATTAAAAACGCTCCCTTTTTAGTAGTTGAACGCGAATTCGTAAACCCCGGCAAGGGAACGGCATTTGCCCGCGTTAAAATGAAAAACTTAAAAGACGGTTCGGTATTGACTCAAACCATTAAAACCCCCGACCTTGTTGAAGATGCCACCGTAGAAACCGTAGACGGACAATATCAGTATTCCGACGGCGAAAACCACATCTTTATGAACACCGTAACCTTCGACAGCATCAATGTGCCCGAAAATTTGAACGAAAACTTAAAATACTATCTTAAAGAAGGCGAAGTTTACCCGATTATATTGTGGGACGATGACCCCATCGACGTTAAAATTCCGCAAAAAATGGTATTTACCGTTGCCGAAAGCGAAAATTATGTAAAAGGCGATACCGTATCGGGCGCAACAAAACCCGTTATTACGGAAACGGGCTTAACCGTGCGTGTTCCTCTTTTTATCAAACAGGACGAAAAAATTCTCGTAAATACGGAAACCAACGACTACGTGGAACGCGTAAATAAATAAAAAAGTTGTAGCGTGATTGCAAGTTATGGAGTATAATATATAAGGATGCGGATTATGGGCGATACTGGGATTGAACCAGTGACCCCTACCATGTCAAGGTAGTACTCTAACCAGCTGAGCTAATCGCCC
>CAUURR010000057.1:0-11076 GCA_963547555.1 uncultured Treponema sp.
TTTTTACCGCAAGATAAATATTTTCGACACCGCGTCTGGTATCAACCCATAATGCGTAAAGCAAACCGTTGTAGGTAAACAATACCGGTTGATAGGCGGTAACCTGTTTAGGCGAAAGCTGTTCAATCGGACCGTTTATACGTCCTTCTTCGGATAAGGCGGCTACAACTACCGAGGGTTTGACGGAACCCGCCTGCGAGCGTTCCCATGCCAAATAAAGCGTTCCGTTAAACTCATGCAAAAAAGGACGCTGATTTGTGTAATTGATAATATTACCGCCTGCAGCCTGTGCATCGGTAACCAAAACCGCATCGCTCCACGTAACTCCTTTGTCATCGGAATACGCCGAATACAGCTGATAGGTTATGCGGTTATTTTCCAAAAACAGAGATTGAAAAACCACTGTTTCACGTCCGCTCGGAAGAACGGTAAAATCGGGTACGAAAGAATTGTGCAAATCTTTTGCGGATGAAAATTCTTCGAATTCCGACCACTTTATTCCGTCGGGAGAGCGGGAATATTTGAGGGAAAAATTCTGGTTTGTTCCCTGGGTTGCAAAAAGGATAAAACCGCCGTCCGCATTTTTAAAAATACGGGGGGCAACAGCCGAAGTATCGCCTTGCACCAAATCGGTACGGTTAAAAGTTTCTCCTTCATCATAAGATGTCAATACGGCAATCGTCTTCGGATCAAGTAAAACACAAACGCTTATTACTCCGTTGTCCGTAACGGCGACGGAAAACAACTCGGGAACCTCGCCGCTGAAGGGAAAGGGGCCTGCAAAGCGCGGACGCTCTATCCACCCCCGCTCTCCGTCCTCCGGAAGAACCTGAGCCGAAAGCCATATTTGCCCCTTCGGGCTGCCCGATTGCACAACCTCTTGCCATACAACAACGGAAGCTTTGGAGCCGAAAACAGCTGAAGGAAAGCGGCTGTCCGACTGTGTAAGAGGAACTGCATGTTCCCAATACAGTTGCCCTGCAAACAAGGGAACGGCGGCAAACAAAACGGCAGCCAGACAAAAAAAACGTATATATGTACGAAGTTCGGCACGATTTTTCACAACAACGAATCCACCTTTCTTTTCAAATCAATAATCTTTGCCGAATTACGAAGTTTCGTATCCTTCCATAAATCGGCAACAAGGGCAGCTGCCGTAATCGTATTTCCTTTTGCAAGCTCCTGAACGGCCTGTTGATACAAAAGTTCTTTTTCGGCAGTTAATACAACAAGAGATTGTCCGCCCATGCTCGTTTTAATACGGTCTATAAGCACCATTGCATCGCTGTTTTGCGGATTAAGCGAGATGGCATCCGCAAGCTTTGCAAGCGCACTGTTTAAAGCCAATTCATTTCGGGATGACGATTCAAAAAGAGCGGAAGCTTCGGCAACCAGCTGTTTAGACCGGGCGATTTGCCGAGGCGTCGGCGGCGGCACGATAATTCCCAACTCAACTTCAACATCGTAAATGCGTTTTTTTAATCCCGGATAGGAGGGGTTGATTTCATATAAGTCTTTTAAATCGGCATAAGCTCTGTTGACGGTTGCAGGCTGACGATATTCCTTTAATGCATTATTGTACCGCTGTTTAAAAAGCTCTGCAAAACCTGCAGGATCGGATAATTGCGCGATACGCAGTGCCAACAAGTTCGCTTCCTGATTGAGCGGATATAAAACCTGAATATCTTTTATTTTTTCGCGGGCGGCATTTAAGTTGTTCATCGCTTCATCCCGACTTCCGGTTTTTAAAAGATTTTTTCCCTGCTCAAAATATTGATAGGCCGCATTCAACGTTTGGCTCATTTCCGGATACAGAGGATCGGTAACCGGAATAGTACGGCCGGTACGAACCGAAAGTGCATTACCTATCATTGTCTTCAGGTTTGATACTTCAACATTCGGCTCGACATTCGTAACGGCCCAGCGGCCTTCCGCTTGAATAATCAGCCGTTCGGCGACTTCAAAATCGCCGGAGTAATAGAGAGTACGCGCCTCGGTAAGAAGTAAACGAACATCCTGAACGACACGCTTGTTTTCCAGCCTAACGATTTCAAGACCGAGGGCTTCAAGTTTTTTATCCGTCTCGCGTCGTACGGCATCGTCTTCCTGATACATCAAATATTCGTTGTATTTGTTTCGCGCTATCTGCAAATCTTCACGGCTATTGTCAAAATTTTCGCGCTGTAACTCGGCCAGTGCCTTTTCATACCTGAAATCCGCTTCGTTTTTTGCCTGCTGTGCGAGAAAGACATATTTTTGTGCAGCCTTATTGCGCTCATCAATACTCAAAGACAAAGATTTTAAATACGCCGTATCGGCAATAATTCGCGCGTAATTTTCGTTAAATAAATCGGAACCGGGATTTTCACGCAAAGGACTTTCGGGTGCCCGGTCAAGCCACGAAAAGCGGACTTGCAAAGCGGCAATATCTTTTGTCAAATCGGCTTTAAGCTGTGTAAAAGATTTCAAAGCCTTATCGGGATATGAAGGCCCCGAAGAATCCGCTTCATTCAGTAATAAACTGTGCTTTTCATATGATTCGTCGTATCTTTCTTTAAGTATGCCCGAAGAAGCCGCTACAAAAGAACTTAGCGCTTCCCATGAACGGGTTCCCTCAGCAGCCTGTTCCGCGGCAAAACTATGCAGCTCTTTTTCAAGCGTTGTATATAGAGACTCCCAAGTAAAAACCGGCTGTACGGAATCGGCAGCCATATTTCGTTTCGTATTAGCCAAAAAGGTTATGCGCTCTACCGCCGATTGTGCCCCGGAAAAACGTTTTTGAGCATAATCCATAACCGACTCGGAATAGGGAATCGCTCCTTCATTTGTACTTAATTGCTGCAACGGCGGTACGGCAAGTTTTTCAAACATTTGTTTTTCCGCTTTAAATTTTTCGGTTTCTTCGTGTAATGAAACCGCATCGGCAACAAGCAGTTTATTATAAGTTAACCCCGTATTATACGCATCGAAAAAATCGCGGGGCAAACTGCGTGCAGGATGATCCGCCGTCTCATACAGGCCGATAAAAGATATGCCGAGGTCGTCAATATCTTTTATATTGCGCAAAAGCCGGAAAGTATCCGAAAACACAAAAGTCCCCCGCATCGATTGGCGCATAGTTAAGCGGGAGGCAGCTTCCGAAGACAGATGCTCTATCATCGCCGCAAGTAAAATTCGGGACTCGGCACAGTGAACCTCCCACTGCCTGTCCATCCCCCACACAATACCCATCGACTGATTCGTCTCGCGTCCGAGTAAAAAGCGGTATGCAAAGGGTAAAAACGATGCATCGGTCAGTTGACTGTCTTTTTCCTGTAATTCCCGAAAAAAATCCCGAAACCGGAAGCCCGTTTCCGCAAAAGTATTACGCAATACCGCGTGTTTTTGCAAAACGGCCTCGACTTCTTTATAAGCGGAAAATGAATCATCGATATCAAATTCCGCCAAAGCCTTATTGAACTTTTTAAATGCGGCATCCCAAGAGCTTTGCAAAGCATTATAATCGGCTAAGGCGGTATAAAGTCCTTCTACCGACAAGTCGACTTGATTAAGCAGCTCGGTACCTTCAAAATCATCAAAAAAGTCATTTTTATACAAAACAAAACCGTCGGAAAAACGCCGAATCGAATCCGCAAAACGGGCCTCTTCATTAAGTTTGATACCCTCCGCCATAATATTTTCAAACATTGCGCGGTAATAGGTAAATTGGGCGGCGAATTTTGTTTCCCGTATAAAAGCCTGTTCCGTTTCCGTCGGGTCTTTTTCATAACTTTCAAGCTGTGCAATAAGGTTCAGTTTTTTTTCATCATTCAGCGGTTCTTTTTCAATTGTTTTAATCAACTCTTCGGCGAAGTTTTTATATTTCTTACGCAGGCGGAAAATCCGGTCGATACGTTTTTGCACATTATCAAAGTCATCGGGGTGTGCCGTCGTGTATGCCTCAAGAAAACGAAGTGCTTCGTTCAATTTTCCCTGCGCAATCAATTCATCCGCTGCGGACAAATTTTTATCGTTCCTGCCGCCTGCAAACAAGGGAACGGCGGTTGTCCATAGAGAAACAAAGATAAACAGCACGGCAAAAATTTTTTTTATATAACTACCCTCTCTTACAGTATATCATATATCAAAAATATAAAAAAGTAAGAGTTTCGTTACTATATTCGGTCTTTTTTGATTAAAAAATAATGAAAAAAAACCGAATATAGAGTATAATCAATATCATGAGAAAGCTTAAATTAAAAGTACTTTTTACGCTGATGCTCTTTCTATTCGGTACCGCAAGCATTTCGTATGCACAAAGCCCGGCACTGCATGAATTGATTGTACAGTCTTTCTCAAAACTGCAGGACCCCAACAGCGGTCTTACTTCTTTTCGCTCCCTTTATATACCGATAGGCGGCCGTTCCGAAGCAATGGCGGGTGCTTTTACCGCCATGAGCGATGATGCTTCATTTTTTGAATTCAATCCTGCGGCAAGCAGTATACTTAAACAAACGGAATTGGCTTTTTTTCATAATTTTTGGATAGCCGATTCGGCCGTAGATACATTGATTTTTACCCGCCGTTCTTCGGATCTCGGATACGGGGCAGCTTTAAAAACGTTTTATATTCCTTTTACCGAATACAATATGTTCGGACAGCGTGCATCAACCGGATATTATTCGGAAACAACCGCAATGCTGAATATTTCGTATAATCTTTTTTCGGGATATACCTTTAAAGGCTTGGCAATCGGCGGCAATTTTAAAACTTCGTTCAGAAATATACCCGATTACAGTGACAATATATCCGGTCTTATCATACCGAAAAGCGGTTTGGCACAATCCGGTCTTGCCTGCATGGGCGATTTCGGTATTTTGATGCGTTTTAATGCCGGAAAATTATATTCTTCGCGGGAGCCGAATTTAAATATAGGTATCGCAGTGCATAATCTGGGAGGCGCATGGACGGGTTTCGGTGCAAAAATAACTGAAGATGCCCCCCTGCCCTCCTACATATCCGCAGGTGTTGTATACAAGATTATAAAGCCGCTTACCCTTGCACTTGATGTTCAACAGCCCTTCAATATGCGCAATCCTTCAAAATCGGAGCAAACAAGCGGGTCTTTCGGGGTTGAATATTTTATCACCGACTTTTTTGCAGTGCAGACGGGGCTTCTTATAAAGGGAGTAAATCCCAAAATAAGTTTAGGGTCGGCATTTTTTTGGAAAAACATGTTGTTTAACATAAGCTATTCTCTTGATCTTACCTCTTCAATAGCACCTTTGAATAAAATAAGTTTAGCGGTTAAAATGCATTTGGGCGACGGCGGAAGAGAAAAGCGGACAAATAAAGCGTATTCCCTCTACGAAGAAGGAGTAAGATTCTATGCAAACGGGGAATTGGAAGCCGCAATCGAAAAATGGCGGGAGGTATTGGCAATATCACCGCGTTTTGATCCCGCTAAACGGGGCATAAAAGCCGCCCGAAACAGCATTGAATTACAGCAAAAAATCAAGGATGTACAGCAGTTGTATTGAAGAGTGCAATCGCCTATATTTTTTTACCGAATATACGGTAATTTATCCAGGGAAACAGGGGTAAATATTTTTCGGTACGGGTAAGCCATTCGGTGCTGACACAATTTGAACCGAGCGAATCGTATACCGTGGAAAAGCCGAGAATAGCCGATTTAAACAAAGTTTCGGCATAGTCGGCGTTGATACCGGCATACAGCATCCGCGGCCAATCTGAACTTTGAGCAAGTAACAGCTGTTTTGCCGCCAAATTCAAACAGCGTTCTTTTAATCCGCTGTCCGAAGAAAAACGGCCCGCAAGGTCAATCATGCGCTCGGCGGCTTTGAAAGCGTATGTAAACATCCGGCTGTTTGACTTATCCAAGAGTGTTTCTCCGTAGCCGGAACCTTCGGCGGCACTCATAAACGGCCGTATTTGTTGCAAGGTACCGGATGAACGCAAGATTTCCGTACATGATGAACATGCAATATCGGTACGCTTTGCAGCTCGGCGAAACACCTGCTCCAGCCAATCGATACCTTCATACCAATTGGAGCCCAGTTCACGTGCATCAAAAGCACATACCGACGATACCGCCGCGCCCTTCAATTCCCGGGAAGCCTCGGCCAAACGTGCGGCTTTAATATTCAAAAAGGTTTCGGCATCCTGCACAGCTTGTTCCGCGGCGGCACCGTGATTGTATACCGTATCGGCATTATTTTGGGTCCAATACTTAAAAACCGTCAGCTTTCGCCCTTTATCGTCAGCTAAAAAAGCATTTAAATCGGTGCAGGGAAGTTCAAAACCAATATCCCTATTTTGATTACGGTATACGGTATGAGCGGCAAATTGCGAACGTATATCCGAAGGTGTTTCAGGATCGCGGCCGAAAACAGCCAAACCGTTACCGCAGCGGGCAGGGGCAAAGATACCGCATTCAGGCAGAGGATCGGAAAATAAAAAACCGTGCGAATCGATTATTGTATATCCAAGGCCGTATTTATGTATGTTTTTTTCAATTTCTTCGGTATAGCCCATTAGCGGAAGCCAAAACCCGAAAGGGATTGAGTCAAAATAGGTACGGTGAGATAAAAGCCCGGCTTCAATTTGGGCATCTATAACTTCGCTCAAATTTCGGTAATGGGGCAAAAAACAAAAAGTAGCGGCGGTTGCCAACAGCTCTATATTACCCGAAGCCGCAAATTCCGCAAATTTCGGAAGAAGAAGACCGCCGCAAGCATCCCGAAAAAAAACTTTTTTTTCATTCAAACGCGAAATGTACTCTTGAACCAAAGCGCTCAACTGTTTGTTTTCTTTTGTGCGTTCAAGTTCGTGTTCGCCCAAGCTTATAAGACGTTCAAGCCAAAGTACATACTCTTCCTGCACACGCGGATCATCCAAAAGCGCACAAAGTGTCGGAGAAAGAACAAGAGAAAGTTTAAAAGGCACTCCGTCTTTTTTAAGATTTTCCATCATCTTTAAAAGCGGGATATACGTTGCGGTTATATCGGGAAAAAGTGTTTCGCTCCAAATTCCGGGAATACGGTCTTCAATACAGCGCGTATAAGGTTCGTGAGCAACTAAAACAATAACAAGCCGTTTTTCACAAGATGTATGCACCATAACTTACACATCCATCGAAAAAGATTGCCGGTGTTCGTTATATTGATACCGGATTAGTTCAGGCAATCCCGACAAGGTAAAAATCGGCGCAAAATCCCTTTGTAAAAAAAGAGAACCTATATACGGACGGTTAAAAGGAGTTAAAAGCGGTTCAGAATGCGCCAACTCCGCAAAACGATTATCTTCAAATTCGGCAACAAGTGAAAATTGTACCATGCGCGCTTGTGCCGGCAAAAAAACATACTGATCCCGATCGTTTTGTTCTACGGAAATATCAAACTCATCGCAGGAAGCGGAATCCTCCGGATCCTTAAAATAAGAAGTCCGTATAACAAAGCGTACAAAAAACATATCGTTTGTAAGATTCGCATAATCGGATTTTTTTATATCCCAATACACATAACACCATGCGGGATTTCGTAAAACCGCATTTATTTTATTTTCATTATATGAAAAAGGCAGTTCCGGAACCGAGGTTAGGGATTGATAGAGATTTTTGGAAACTTTCGTATCCGCTTCAGTCTGTTCGCATAAAGTAAAAGAATCCTCAACGGGATTTTCGGCGGAAGCTTCCAACAGCTCGGCAATCACAAAGCGTCTGGTAAGATTTTCGGGAATATCGATTCCGTACTCATCCGCCAAGTCTTTCAAGTCTGCCGAAGACAGAGTTTCCAAATACGAGCGTGTAAGATTTACTCTCTCCATAATTCATCCATGTTATATATTTTCGCCGATTCTATCAAGGGGCAAACTCCAAAAGCGAAAGAGTTTTATTCATATAATCGGGAAGCGGAATTTCAATCGTAAACGGCTTATCGTGCGCACCTTCGGCCTTTATACGGGGAAGATCGGCAAAAGAAAAACACGTTTCCGAAAAGCGCAAACATACGGCGGCAAGGTGCAGTTTTTTTATGCCGAATTTTTTACTCAAAAAACGGTTCAGCTTAAAATCGCCGTATTTATCGTCACCTGCAATGGGTGTTCCTTTGCCTGCAAGGTGGATTCTTATTTGATGCATACGCCCCGTACCCAAACGCAGACGTACCAGCGAAAAACACAGGGAAGCGCTTCCCTGCGGAAGTACATTTTCGCAAGCCGCACGCCCTTGCTTTGTCAAAGAAGTGTGCTCGGCATCCTGAACTATACGGCACTGTTTTTCCGCACAAAAAGAAGTAAAGGCCGCCTTTGCGCTTCCCTTGTGCACAACCGGATCCGATACAGTCCCTTCAAGCTGCGGAAATTCTCCGGTACACAAGGCATAGTATTCTTTTTGAACCGCCGAAGAGGCAATAAGCTTTGTCCATAAGGATGCGGCACGGGGATTTTTTGCCGTTATCAAAAGACCTGCCGTATCTTTATCCAACCGGTGCACAAGATACACTTTTGAGCCCAACTGCTCCGATAAGGCCGTATCCACCGCCGACACGACACCGGCACCGCCTTGAACCGCAAGCCCCGAAGGTTTATTTATAATACAAATATCATCGTTTTCATAGACAATCGGAATGGAATGCATAGCTTTCAGTATACGGTATAGCAGCTGTTCGCACAAGGGAAGCCGGCAGCTTTTTTTCTATTTTAACGGAAGCTTTGCATTTTTCGATAAATATCATATACTGAGCTATGAAGATTTACGATTTGATTGCGGATAATTACGAACGGATATTTCCCCTTGAAAAAGAAAAAATCGATTTTATACAAAAGCTTATTCCCCCTCCGGCCAAAATCTTTGATGCAGGTTGTGCAACCGGAGAGCTTGCTCTTGCTCTTTATACGGCCGGGTACAGCGTTTACGGCGTCGATTTAAATACCGCTATGATTACACGAGCCGAACAAGCGGCTTCCCTTCGACATACTCAGATGCAAGCGGCCGAGAATACCGTCGAGTTTTACAGCGAAGATATGCGTTCAGTGCGCACACAAAAAAATCTGAGCGCGGTTTTATGCTTCGGCAATACCCTCGTCCATCTGCCGAACAGAGATGAAGTATCGGCTTTTTTTACATCCGTATACGAAAGCCTTAATCCGGAAGGCTTTTTTATTTTTCAAATATTGAATTACGATAAAATACTTGCCGAAAAACGCGTTTCATTCCAAATAAAAGAAGATACGAATTTTATATTTAAAAGGAGATATGAATTTCCTCCGGGAGAAAAAGTCGATTTTATCATTGAATTCACGGATAAAAACACGGAGGAAACGCAAAGCAACAGTACGCCGCTTTTACCCCTGCAAAAGAACGACCTTTACCTTTTTTTGGAAAATGCAGGCTTTAAAAATATCCGTTCCTATTCGGATTACAAAGGAACAAAAAGCGACTTAAGCGAATTTGCGACAGTTTATACGGCACAAAAATAAAACAAAGCATAGTTTCCGTATCGATAATTGACATTCAAAGCGGGCCGAAGTAGAATAAGTCGCATGATCGGAGTTATCGATTACAAGGCCGGCAATATCCAAAGCGTGCGGCATGCTTTGGACTCCTTAAAAATTGCATACATCGTCGCCGAAAAACCGCAGGAGCTGCAACAGGCCGACCGCATTATGTTTCCCGGTGTGGGCAATGCCGCTTATGCAATGGCGAATGTACGAAAAACCGGCTTTGACTCTTTTATAAAGGATAAAGCGGCACAAGGCGTTCCGCTTTTAGGCATCTGCCTGGGCTCTCAAATCCTCTTTGATTATTCCGAAGAAGACGACACGGACTGTCTCGGACTGCTTAGAGGTACGATTAAGCATTTTACGAATATTCCGTCTTTTAAAACCGCTATGCAAAAAACGGCAACGGACAAAGCCGATTTAAAGATTCCCCACATGGGCTGGAACGATATAACCTATACCGAACAAAACTGTCCTCTATTTGAAGGCATTCCCGAAGAGACGGATATGTACTTTGTACACTCTTATGTTATACAGCCTCAAGATGTTTCGGCAGTGTGTGCTTATAGCACTTACGGTATACAGGTTCCGGCTGCAATACATGTAAAAAATATTTATGCATGTCAGTTTCATCCCGAAAAATCGGGTATCCGGGGATTGAGGATTTTACGCAACTTTGCAGAATTAAAGGTCTGAATTCAAACGGAGAAAACCATGTTAAAGAAACGGATTATCGTATGCCTTGATGTAAAAGACGGCCGCACAACAAAGGGGGTACGTTTTCAAAACAATGCCGATATAGGAGATCCTGTGGAAATGGCAGCCGCATACGGAAAACAGGGCGCGGACGAGCTGGTGTTTTACGATATTATGGCTTCGGCGCGCGGAACGGGCCCCGATTTGGATCTTATAAAAAGAACGGCAAAAGAAGTTTTTATTCCCTTTTGTGTCGGAGGCGGCTTGGCAAGCGAAGACGATATCCGCGCAGCTGTTTTGGCGGGAGCGGAAAAAGTCAGCCTGAATTCACAGGCGGTTAAAAAACCCGAGCTTATCCGAAAAGGAGCGCGCATTTTCGGCAGCCAGTGTATCGTACTGGGAATGGACGCCGCGCGGGACGCCGCCATGCCTTCCGGTTACCGCGTGTTTATAAACGGCGGCAGAACCGCAACCGAACTCGATGCCCGCGAATGGGCTGTGCGCGCGGCAGAACTGGGCGCGGGAGAAATAGTGCTTAATTCGATAGATGCGGACGGAACAAAAACGGGGTATGAAATAGAACTTACCCGCCTTATAGCCGAAGCGGTCGGTGTTCCCGTTATCGCATCGGGCGGTGGAGGAACGCCCGCACACATCGCGCAAGTACTCACCGAAGGCAAAGCGGATGCCGCCCTTGTTGCAAGTATCGTTCATTCGGGGCAATATACGGTACAATCCATTAAAACGGAGTTAAAAAGACAGGGAATTCCAGTAAGAACGGAGATTTAAACGTAAGATAAAACCCTGCACAAGACAACAGCGTACCGTTGCGCTTTCGGACTAATATGATTACAATACCGTTCCGCTTTTAAGCACTGATAA
>CAUURR010000058.1:0-10857 GCA_963547555.1 uncultured Treponema sp.
CGTACTTCGAATTTTCGGTCGATAAAAACTCAAAGAATTTTTTTTGCAAAAGCGTATTTTCTTCTATAATAACAGGACGGAACCCTTTGTGTTTTATATCGAGCTTTGCCGGCGGCGTATCAAAGCTGAAACGTACTTGTGCAATGCTTTTGTCCGTTTCCAAAACCTGAGGCTGTATTTGTATGCCGTCCGCGAAAAATTCCGTTTCCGAAAAAGGCTGAACGGTTAAATCGAATACCGTGTGTGCAAAAAAAGGTATGCAAAAGACGGCCGTACACATATAAAAGCATAAAGCTTTCGGTTTCATGCTTTTATTGTCCGAAAAGCAGGTGATTTTGTCAACGAGTAAAAAATTGATGTAACAAATTACAGCCCTTGTGCACCCTGCGTGCGTTCTGCGCCTCCTGCGTTTTTTTTAACTTTCTGCGAAATATTGACTTTTATATACCGCTTGGCTATTATATAGTATATGACAGCAAATGAATTACGTTTTAAATATATAGAATTTTTTAAAACAAAAAATCACACGGAAATATCGGGTAAGTCGGTTATTCCCGAAAACGACCCGACCGTTTTATTTACGACTGCCGGAATGCACCCGCTGGTGCCCTATTTAATGGGAGAACCCCATCCTTCGGGAACGCGGTTGTGCGATTATCAAAAATGTATACGCACGGGCGACATCGATTCGGTAGGGGATTCAAGTCATCTTACCTGCTTTGAAATGCTGGGCAACTGGTCGCTCGGCGATTACTTTAAAAAAGAATCCATCAGCTGGAGCTTTGAATTTTTAACGGGTAAAGAATGGCTGAATATTCCCGTCGATAAATTATCGGTTACCGTTTTTGAAGGCGAAGAGGGCATTCCCCGCGACGATGAGTCCGCTTCGATATGGATGTCGCTGGGTATCCCCAAAGAACGCGTGCACTTTTTGCCGCGAAGCGACAACTGGTGGGGCCCTGCCGGCGAAACCGGCCCCTGCGGTCCGGACACCGAAATCTTTTACGACACGGGAAAAGCTTCCTGCGGCGGCAACTGTAAGCCCGGTTGTTCCTGCGGTAAATACATCGAAATGTGGAACAACGTCTTTATGGAATACAATAAAGACAAAGACGGAAACTACACCAAGTTAAGCCGTCGCTGTGTCGACACGGGTATGGGAATCGAGCGCACATCCGCCATGCTGCAGGGCAAAAAATCCGTATACGACACGGAAGTGTTTCAGCCGATTATCCATTCAATCGAAAAGCTTACCGGCAAAAAATACGGCGAAAACGAAGCCGACGATACGTCAATCCGCATCATATGCGACCACGTGCGTGCGGCCGTTTTTATTATCGGAGACCCTAAGGGGGTGTTGCCGTCGAATGTGGGTGCGGGTTATGTACTGCGCCGCCTTATCCGCCGCTCGGTGCGCCACGGCAAAAAGCTCGGTTTGGAAAAAGCCTTTTTAGGAGTTCCCGCTCAAGTTGTTATCGAAAACTTCAAAGCCGCCTATCCCGAACTTGAAGAAAAACGACAGCTTATATTGGAAGAACTTTTGCGCGAAGAAGAAAAGTTCCTTGAAACGCTCAAAAAAGGCGAAGCCGAGTTTGAAAAGCTTTTGCCCAATTTAATGAAAAATCCGGCAAAAGTCATTCCCGGCCGCGTTGCGTTCCGCCTCTACGATACTTTCGGCTTTCCCGTCGAATTGACCGAAGAGCTTGCAGGCGAGCACGGCATGAAAGTAAACAGACAGGAATTCGACGAAGCTTTTAAAAAGCATCAGGAATTGTCGCGTTCGGCAAGCGGTCAGGT
Organism: uncultured Treponema sp.; assembly: GCA_963547555.1. Taxonomy (GTDB): domain Bacteria; phylum Spirochaetota; class Spirochaetia; order Treponematales; family Treponemataceae; genus Treponema_C. The sequence continues at coordinate 1,798 of CAUURR010000058.1, forward strand.
GTTTAAAGGCGGCTTGGCAGATCATTCCGAAATTACGACAAAGTACCACACCTGCACCCACTTATTGCAGGAAGCGCTTGTTCGCGTGCTGGGTAATCACATTGCGCAAAAAGGCTCGAATATCACCGCCGAGCGCATGCGGTTCGACTTTTCGCATCCGGCTCCTATGACAAAAGAGGAAATCGCTCAAGTTGAAGCGATGGTCAACGAGCAGATAAAGCGCGACCTTCCCGTTACGGTTGAAGTCATGGACTTGGAAGATGCGAAAAAAACGGGTGCGCGCGCCCTGTTCGGCGAAAAGTACGAACAAAAGGTTAAGGTATATTCAATCGGCGATTTTTCAAAAGAAGTGTGCGGCGGCCCCCACGTGGAACACACGGGAACCATCGGTACCTTCAAAATACAAAAAGAACAGTCATCGTCAGCCGGTGTGCGCCGTATACGCGCCGTTATTCAAGATTGAAGAGCGTGCAGGGCTGTCGGGCAGGCGGTTAGCCTAAGGCATCCGCCTGTGCAGATACCCTCGAAAACTAAAAAAAATCGGCTTGAGCTGTAACGCCGGCACTTTCCGATTGTTATATTTTAAGCCGAAAGGCTGCAAACTGCTTTATTTTAAAGGATGGGATATGAAACGTGTACTCGGAACCGCTTTTCTTTTAATGACTTTTACCGCCGTGCTGTCGGCTCAAAGCGATTTACAACCTCTGGTTACGGTAAAACTGCACAAAACCGAATCGATAACGCTTAAACAGCTGAAAAACAGGGTTGCCATGTATCAAAAACAAACGGGTGTGCCTTCTTTTTCAATCGACGAAAAAAAAGAAATCCTCAATGCGATGATAGACGAAAAGCTTGCAACGCAGGCGGCGCACAAAGCCGGTCTTTCGATAAGCGATTCGCAGGTTGACAGGTATTTTTTGGAATCCATTTCGGCTCAAGTCGGTCAGCAGATAACGGAGCAGGAATTTGCCGCTTTGGTAAAATCGCAAAGCGGTATGTCTTTGGACGAATATTTTAATGCGAAAATAGGCTTAAACGTGAATGAGTACAAAGCTTTTTTGAAAAATCAGTTGATTGCCCAGCAGTATGTTATGTCGCTTAAGCAGGATTCTTTGCAAAATATGACTGTCTCCGATGCGGAAATCCGTTCGTTTTTTGAAATCAATAAATCGAATTTTGTGCAAAACGATATTTTAAAACTTTTTTTGGTAGTCGTTCCGAAAGCAAAGGATGCCGCCGCCGCTAAAAAACTGGCTTCTTCTTTACATACCGATGTAAAAAACAAAAAAACAACTTATGCCCAGCTTAAAGTTAAAGGAAAGGTCGATAATTCGGGCTTTCAGGCGGGCGATATGTATATCAGCAAAGGAACCTTGGCTGCACAACAGCTGGGTATGGACTACGATTCCCTTTTGAAGCTGTTTGCGCAAAATACGGGTTTTGTTTCCGATATAAAAGAAATGCCCGATGATTTTCAGTTTTACGCGGTACAGGAAAAATACGGTGCAAAAATTCTTGCTCTGGATGATGAAGTTCAGCCGGATACCGCAATTACCGTTTATGAGTATATAAAAGAACAGTTGGGGCGCCAAAAACAGGCTGCAGGTTTTGCCGAAGCGGTTGAAGAAGTTATTAAATCTTTGCGTCTTCCCGAAAATTATCAAATGCTTAAAAGCGGCGATGCTTTAAATAAGCTTTTGGAATGGTAAGGGGCGGGTTTTCATGGCGAGGCGTAAAAGCCGAATTTTAGCCTTCCAAGCCCTCTATGCATGGGACGCAGGTGCTGCCGATACCGAAACCTTGCTCGATTTTTCGTGGGCATCCGATGCTCAACTTGAACGTATGGGCGAAGACGGAAAAGCCTTTGCCCGCCTGATTATCAGCGGCACGTTGGAACATCTTACGGAAATAGATGAAATAATTTCACGCCGTCTTGTTAATTGGGAAATGGGGCGGCTTAATAAAGTCGATTTGGCTATTTTGCGAATGAGTGTGTATTCCCTTATGTTCCAAAAAGATATTCATCCGTCCATTGTTATAGATGAGGCGGTTGATATTTCGCGCGAATACGGTGCCGATGATGCCTACCGTTTTATAAACGGTGTTTTGGGTGCAATAGCGCCGGATTTGAAAAAAGAAGCATAAACCGATATGAAACGGTTCGGCGCTACCGCCTTGTGTTTGTACGCGGCTGTAAGCTTCGTCTTTTTAACGCTTGCTTCATGTTCTTCCCGCTCGTCTTCCGGCATCTTTTTTGAAAAACTCGAAGAAACCGACCTTCTTATTAAAAACGACCGGCACGGGGCCGCATGGCGCTTGCTGAAAAAAAATGCGAAACTTTCCCGATCCGCGGCGGATTATTTAAGCATTGTGCGCCGTGCCTTTATACTTGACAAGCCCGAATTCGCGGAAAAACAGCTTGTTAAGGGGTTGGAACGTTTTCCCGACAATCCGGAATTGACGGCCGTATATGTCCATTTTCTTACGGCGTCGGGCCGTACCGAGCAGGCATTGCCGTATGCCGTTAAGCTTGAAGGCGGTAAATACGGTTCGCTCTACGCCGAAATACGCTTTCAAAAAGCCCTTGCCGAAGAACACGTGCAGGCGGCCGATTTTTTATCCCTTTCTTTTAAGCAGGCTTATTTGGATTCGGCATTAACGACCGGCAACAGTGCCTATATCCGCAATGCCGCCCTTGTCGAAGCTTTTGCGGGAACTGCGGAACAGGCCCTTGCCCTGCATCCTCTATCGATGTCGGTATACGATATGCCCGAATTTTGGGCGCGTATTGCCTATCATGCGGGGCATTTTGAGCAGTGTGTAGAAGATTTGGGCTTTGCCGAACAAACTCCGGCGGTGCTTATGCTCGCTTCGGATGCGCTTTTGCGTTCGGGCAATCAAAAAGAAGCACTTGCGGCATGGTTTTTGTCGGCGGAGCGTTTCCCTGCGGAAAATCCTGCGGCATTGTACAATCTTTTTCGGTCCGCTTTTAAATCGGGCAATATGGGGTATGCATATAGTTTTTTGTCGTCCCTGCTTAACGCGTTTCCCGATTATGTTCCGGCTGTTGCCGCCTATGCGCGCTATGCGTTTGAAGCAGTTCCGCATACGGAAGAACATATTTTTTCTTCACTGCTTCGCGAAAAGGGGATAAAAACCCTTTCAATGGAACTGGACGATTTAACTCCGCGCGTTACGCCGGCGCAAGCCCTTGTTCGCCTTGAAGAAAGTTTGGCTCGTACAAACGATGCTTCTCTCGTATTGGAACATTTAAAACTTTGCTGGCGGATTGAAGAATCTCGCAGAAACATCGACATAGTTGCAGGCGATCCGCGGCGCACGGCGGAGGTGTGGACGATGATTGAGCAAAATGCTCCCGCCCCCTTTGAATATGATCCGCTTTTGGTACATTTCGGCTTATGGTATTTTTGCCGCTACAATATGATTGCGCAAGCTTCGGAGTTATGGGAAAAACGTTATTCTTTTACAGGTGAAGATGCCGACTTGTCCGCAAAAGATGCCTCTATCTCCGAGAAAAAAAACGCGCTGCCTGGTGCCGGTTCCGTGCCTGAAACCGCCGGCCTGTCGGAAACAGGCTCCCTGTCGGAAGCCGCTGTCCTGTCGGAAGCAGGGCCCCTGTCGCAGGAGAGTCTCTTAACGGAGGCATGGGAGTACGATATAGGCTCTTATATCGCTTTAAAAAATAAGGATTATGAAAAAGCGGAAAAACTGTTAAGTACCGCCGTACAAAACGGGAATTTTGCAATGCCTGTCGGTTCCCTTTTAAACCTTGCCTCATTGTATAACGGTTCGGGGCGGCGTATTCAAGCTGCCGCTTTGTATAAAAAAGCGCTTGAGGTTTGCACCGATAAAAGGCTTGAAGCGGATATTTACTACAAGCTTGCCGTTATTCAGCGTGAACAAAAAGAGATTCGTACCGCTCTTTTGTCATTACGCCGGGCTGTAAGTCTTGATCCCGGTCATACCCGAGCCCGTTTTATGCTTAAACAAATGGACAGTCAAGGCTATTAAGAACGGGGTGTAAAACAAAGAACCGCCGATTTTTAACCGGCGGCCCATAATCATAAGACAGGTGTGAAAGAATAATCCCTGTCGCTGTCCGGAAACGGAATGTGCGGACAGTCTTTTTGTGTGATGTTTATTCGATAACTGCGATAACGTCTTCAGCCTTTAAAATAAGATGTTCTTCGCCATCGATTTTGACTTGAGTTCCCGCATATTTATCGTACATAACACGCTGACCGGCTTTTACCTTGATTTTTTCGGCATCGCTTCCGACTGCAATAACGGCGGCTATTTGTGTTTTTTCCTGTGCCGTATCGGGAATAATAATTCCGCTTGCCGTTTTTGATTCGGTTTTTTCAATTTTTACCAAAACTCTGTCCGCTAAAGGTATAACCTTCATTTGTATCCTCCAAAATATAATTGCGTATATTTGTTTGCTATAAATATACAAAAAAACGCCTTGTTCCGTCAACTTAAAATATTCGGCTTTATAAAGGTTTTTTGTAAAAATACGGATATAAAGATTGTATTTATTCAAGATTTAGTGTATGCTGTATGGTGTGGAAAATCGGTTTAAACGGTGTGCTGTGCTCGATGTTATGTCCATTGCGCATTCGAAAACCGATGCGGATTATCTATTAGGAGGATAATATGAAAAAACGCATAATATCGGCTGTATGTTTTTGCAGTCTTTTGACCTTATTTTTGATCGGCTGTAAAACACCGCCGAAAGACACTCCCGCAGTTCCCGAAGAGCAAAGTACTTCGGTTGAAAGCGGTACAGCGGCGGGTTCCGATTTAAAAACCGCGAACGCCGAACTTATTCGGGAATTGAATGCCGCACGTAAAAAAGCCGTTGCCGCAGGTGCGGATCGGTATTTACGCGATGAGTTGGCCGTTGTGGATGTAGCATCCGGTGAAGCTCAAGCCGTATATAAGGACGGCGGAGACCCTGCGGAATTCAATACAAAAGCTTCGGATATTCTTTATCAATATAAAGCGCTTGAACAAGCCGCTTTGGCTGCCGCCGCCCGTAAAAAAATAAACGAACTGAATTTTGCGGATTATGCCGCTTCCGAGTATAATGCCGCCGAAGATGCTTCACGCAAAGTTGCTCAAATGTTCAATGCGGGAGCCGACGGCAAATCTCTGTTCGGACAGGCGCAAAAAGCTTTAGCCGGATACAATGCGGTTTTAAATGCCGGTTATAAAGTTCTGGCGGAAAAAGAACGCGATAAGGTTATTCAAATTAAAGACAAGGCGGACGGAATAAAAGCCGGTGCCGCCGATAAAGCGGGCTATGCGAATGCCGTTGCATTTTTTACACGCGGAAATCAGGATTTAAAATCCGGAGAAAACGAAAAAGCATATAATAACTTTGTTTCCGCCCGCGATATGCTTAGCAAGGTGTATGAGGATGTTTTGAAAAAACGCGCCGCTGCCGAAGAAGCAATGGCACGTGCAAAACGCCGTGTTGAAGATGCGGATGCCGTTGCGGTAAAAGCCGACAGCATAGCTCCGATTGAAAAAGTCGAGTCCCTTGACCCGGCTGCAAATGAATCCGTACAGGAGGCTCAATAATGAAAAAGGTTTTAGCATCTATTTTGTGCCTGAGCGTGCTCGGCGTGTTCAGTCTTGCGGCGGCAAGTTATACGGATAACCCCTATCAAAAGCTTGCCCGGGAATATAAGGCTAAGTCGGAAAGTGCTTTTAATGAAGGTGAATACGATCGCGCCGTTGAATATTCGCTTTTGGCGGAAGAAAATGCGGAATTATCCGAAGAATATGTTACCGAAATGCTTGCCAAATATGAAGCCAATACCCGCATTATTTATGCTCGTAACAGGGTTTTGTATGCAAAAAATCTCAAAGCCGATGTGAATTATCCTATGGCATTTGAAGCCGGAACAAAGGCTTTGGATAACGCGGTAATCGCATACGATTTGAAAAACTGGGCAACGGCAACATTGTACGCCGAAGAATGTCTTGCCGCATTGGAAGGTATTAAAGAAATATTGCCGCTTCCCAAGTATTACGTTGTAACGCCTTGGGCAAAATCGAAGGATTGTTATTGGAATATTTCGGGAAAGCCGTATATATATAATAACCCCCTGTTATGGGAAAATCTGTATCAGGCAAATAAATCTTCAATGCCCGATCCGGCAAATCCCGATTTAATCCATCCGGGTATGAAGATGTTGATTCCCAGCTTAACCGGTGAATTCCGCGACGGTGTTTATTCTCCGTCCGTAAAATACGACAATTACGGTAAGCGTAAAGCCGCAAAGCCTGCCGCACCCTCATCGTCTGCCGCAGGTTCGTCAGGGGCTTCGGCTGTAATAGAAACGGGCGGATACGGAGCTCAGAGTTCTCAAAACTGATTTTGAAGCCTCTGAAGTTCAAATCGATTTTTAGAGCCTGTTTATTATTTTGTTTGTGCCGGCTTCGTTAAGTCCGTTTGTTGGTCTATCGGAATCGTGCCGAATATAAACCGAGGGCGGCTGCCATAAGTGCATGTATGTACGGCGGCTGTCCCGTTTTTTTTATAACCTCATCGGCAGGAATTATAAGAGGCCGTACAAACTCATCTTCATCAAGATTTTGCCGTTTTGTGTCCGTAAGGTTTTCCGCCGCAAAAAAATGTACCGTGTTTGAAAAAAGAGCGGGGTTCGGGTTTATGGAGCCGAGCGGAATCATTTTTTCGGCGGTAAAGCCCGTTTCTTCGGTCAGCTCCCGTTTTGCCGCCGCTTCGGGACTTTCCCCTTTATCGATAACGCCGCCCGGAAATTCAGTGCTTAAATCTTTGGCCCCGTGCCGCCACTGCTCGACCATTAAAAAACACGTTTTGTTGATTCCTGCCAGACGTTCCGCTTCTTGTGCATTTAAAACGGGAATACAGATTACCCAATCGGCGGCATCAATCGTAATAAAATCTTTTTTTATGCCTTCCGGCGACAGCGCATATTGACGGTTTACCGTAAAAACCGGGGTTGTGCACAGGGGGATTTTTTCTTCCGGTTTCCAGCATAAATCGGCATTGGTACCCGTTTTTTCGGCATTATTCATAAATTCCCCTTTGACAACTTTGCTTTTTCGTTTTATTCTATATATGTATATAAAATAATATACTCATAAGATAAAGAATCCGCAGATAAAAGTAAAGACGGATTCGGTCGGCTGTGTTGCCGATATTTATGCCGCCAAGGAGGAGCTTTATATGGCCGTTATTGCGATTTCACGTCAGGTTGCCGCGCTCGGAGATGAGGTTGCTCATGAATTGGCGCAAAATCTCGGGTATACCTTTATAGACAGAAAAACCGTTGAAAAGAAAATCATTTCGCTGGGCTTTCCTGCGGAACAGTTGGAAAAATACGATGAGCGAAAACCCGGCTTTTTTGCATCTCTTGCGAAAAACCGCGATGAATATTTGGATTATTTACAAACCGCTATTTTGGAGTCGGCATCCGAAGGAAACTGTATTTTAATCGGGCGCGGTTCTTTTGCAGTGCTTGAATCGGTGCCTAATCTTTTAGCGGTGCGCTTTGTTGCCGCGGATTCGGTCCGTGTTAAGCGGCTTATGGCGGAATTCGATTGGGATGAAAAAAAGGCGATTCAGCGCATAGAAGAAAGCGATACAAACCGTATCGGTTTTCATAAAAGTTTTTTTAACCTTTCAGTCGAAAATCCGGTGCATTTTCATTTGGTGTTGAATACAGGGCTTTTTACCGCTCAAAGTGCTGCCGTTGTGCTGGCCGAAATGTGTAAAAAGCTGATGACAAAGGATATTGAAGAAGCCGGAAAACAAAAAATAGCCGATTTGTTGGCAGCCCAGCGTTTGGTTAACACCCTCATTTTCGATCATAAACTGAATATCAATTTTTTACGGGCGGTTATAAATGGCCGGACCGTTACTTTGCACGGAGTTGCCGAGTCTCCCGTTGTTGCCCAAAAAGCGGTCGGCATTGCATCAGATATTATGAAAGACAGAGAAGTGCTTTCCGGTATCAGCGTGGTACAGGATTTTAAAGCCTATCCGTAAATCCGAGACCTATCCGTAAATCGGTTTACAGCACCCTTTTTTTGTGCTATAGTATAGGCAATGAAAACCGCAGACGCATTAAGCTCGGTGCGCATTGTATTTGCACCGATATTTTTTCTATTATATTTTGTGCCTATATGGACGGATTGTTTTGTTCGTTTTTCCGCCTTTGTTATGTTGCCGCTTTTAATTTTGGTGGAGTTTACGGATTTTTTGGACGGCTTTTATGCGCGCAGGCATAACGAGGTAAGCGATTTCGGTAAAATATTCGATCCCTATGCCGACATATTTTTGCATTTGACGACTTTTTTTTGCTATGCGTTCAACGGTTATATGCCTTTGTGGGTTTTGGTTCCGATTGTACACCGTGAATTCGGTATGTTGTTTGTCCGCCTTGTTGCCGTAAAGCACGGGGTTGCCATCGGTGCAAAAATGGGGGGGAAAATAAAAACGGTTTTGTATATCGTATCGGGTATGTTTTCCTTGGCCGTGGAAAGTGCTTCCCGTTTGGAATTTGCCGATAAGCTTCCGGTACGTACTTTGTTGCAAATAGGGAACTGCCTATATATACTTTGTCTTATTTTTGCATACGCTTCGTTTATACATTATATTGTTGCATTTAGGGCGGTTTTAAAAGATAAAAACGCAAAATGACATAAAAAAGCGTAAAAAAAGGCAAAAAAAGTGAAAAAAATGCGTAGAGGCGCTTGACATAAAATATCGCAGTATGATATATTCAATCCACTTGCCGCTAAGGTACACACGATGCGGCGGGGTGCTTTGGAGTGCCGCGCGCATTTCAAAAAAAGAGAAGCTTGAAATATAAGGGAAGGAAAAGAAAGCCGCAGTAAGAATCTTATGATTTTTACTGTTTGAATATTTGTAAATGGAAACATTTGCAGGTATCAGCAAAAGGTTCTTGCCGGATTTTATCCGGTAGACGTACAAGAGAAGGGGCAGCTGTACGGAAGGTACAGCGAGAGAGTTTTCATATA
>CAUURR010000059.1:0-10793 GCA_963547555.1 uncultured Treponema sp.
GAAACGTGCAGCATAACGGAAAAAACAAAATCAACTATAAAGACGGTAACAGTTGCAATGCCGTAATAATACCATTTGCGGGCACCGTAAAAAATCAATATTGCAACTACTAAAAGCAGTGTGGAAATAAGAAAGCCGATTTTTCCGATAAAAAAAGCATAGATAAGTAAAAGTGCAATAAAAAGAAAAGAGCGCAATTCTTTCTTTACTTTTTCAGATTTTAAAAATTCGGTATTTATATGTACTTCTTTTTTAGGCATACCGAACAGCCCCTGAAAAAACAAAGCAAGAGAAAATAAAAAAAGCCCTCCGACAGCGATAGACGGTACCGTTTTTGCGGTTATAGCCGTTTTTTCAAGGGTCGGAATTTGCGAAGGAATTAAAAACCATGCCGCAGCGGAAACAAGCATAGATACTATTCCTGCAATTATTTCATTATTATATTTTATTTTCATATTGCCCCCTTAATAGGATAGGGCGGGGCCGGATTTTTACAACCCGTCCCGCCGCTGTTTTTTATTTTTTTACCAAATCGATATAATCTTTCATAGCAAGGGTTTGATCATCTATATTTTTCAAAATATCTTTTTCTCCTGCACCCCATGCTTCCATTCCCATACCTTTCATGAACTTTTGAAATTCGGGATCTGCATATACTTTGTTGATAAAATCGGTAAGGACGTTCTTTTTATTTTCGTCAACCGAGGAACGGACTGCAAAATAATCCATACCGACAAATTCCGCATCTATACCCTGTTCTTTAAAAGAGGGTATACGGCCGATTCCTTCAACTTCAATACCTTCGGGGATAAATGTACCCAAGCATACAAATTGTCCGTTCTTTACATAGTCTCGGTAAACGGGCGGAGAACCGATGGCAACGTCCACATGGCCGCCTGCCAAGGCGTTGATTGCATCCTGCCCGCCGTTATAGGGAACGGCTTCGGCCGGAATACCGAGTTTTTTAAATAAAACGGAAATCATGGTATAGCTGTCATTACCCGGGCCGCCGGTTGTTGCGTATTTGATTGTTTTGCCAGCTTTTTTTAATCCGTCTAATGTAGAGATGCCGCTCTTTGAAGGATTTGTTAAAACAACGAATTCCACAATGCGCATACCGATAAGCGGTGTTATATCGGAAATACCGTAGCTCACTTTTTGAAAGGCCGGAGTTAATGAAAACAGAGGACCGTTTGCAACTACCATTGTGTAACCGTCATCATTTGCCATCAAAGCTGCCGTCATTGCAATTGTTCCTGCGCCTCCGGTTTTGTTTTCAACGATGACCGGAACTCCGAGGTATTTTTCTCCGTAAGAAGCCACTTGGCGGGCAATTGTGTCGGGTCCTCCTCCCAAACTCCAAGGCATAATAATCTTTACCTGCTTGGTAGGAAAGGCATCGCTTTTTTGTTCGGAATTGCCCATTGCAAAAGCTGCCGTGCATAATGCCGCTATAAGCATAATGCATACCGCTGTTCTCAATTTGTTTTTCATAAAAACCTCCTTATTGAAAAACATATATGTAAAATCACATATCATAATCGATAAATTCCGGTACCGAGCCCTTTTCTCCAAAAGATATACGAATTGCCCGAAACGGTTTTTTGCGCGAAAAATACGGTTCATAATTTGTCCCGTCACTGAATAAAAAAACGGGTTGTTTATCCGTTCCGGACAATTTTTGTATCAATTCATACACTGCAGGGTTGGCGCTGTTATGCCGCCGGTCTGACGAAGCGGTCGTCAATACATAATCGGGCTTCATCATAGCCATAATTTTTTCATTCACCGCATCCTTTTGCCCGTGATGGGGTAATTTGAGAACGGTTACATTTTCGAGCAGAGGAAAAATTGCCGAGTCCCAGTTTGACGGACAGTTATCCGCACATAATAACAGATGGATATCCTTGTACGAGATTTTGAGCAATAAGCTTGCGGCATTCGATATTTTATCCAAGTAGGGAAAACATTTGCTTTGCCGATCTTCAAGCGGGGCTGAGAAAAAATGCTGCAGGCCTTCAATAAAAACTGTTTTATTCTTTTCGGCCGGCCCCAAAACCCGTATATGCGAATTACCGACCGGAATACACATTCCCATGCTTATTTCTTCTACGAGGATTTTCCGATTTTCGCATAATTGCATAATATCCGTAAATCGATATAGTGCTTGTGCAAAAAGTTTGACGTTTTCCGGGGCATTTTCGTGTGCAGGCGGAATACTTTGATTTCTAAAAAGTTTCGGATCGTACGGAATAAGGACTTTTTTGACCGGGATTTGTTTGAGTACGGCTGTCAAGCCGCCTACATGATCTTCATGTATATGGGTTATAATCAAAATATCTATCCGTTTAATACCTGCTTGTGTCAGGTAGTCGGCCGAACGTATACGGGATGGCGAAGCCGCAAATTCGGAATCAAGCGCACTGCCTCCGTCTACGAGTATGACGGAATTTTCACATTCCAATAAAAAAGAATCACCGTATCCTACATTTATACATGTAAATCTCATTTTTCCCTCTAAAATCCTTTCCGTTTCAACTTTTTTAAGTTGTTTGTCGGATAATCAATTCCGTTTTTGTTTCAATAACCCGGCTGAAATGCCCGGCACCCTTTATCAAGTCGAATAAATAGGATGCCGCCAGTTTTCCCATAGCCTGCATATCTATTTTTACCGTCGTCAATTCCGGTTCAATGATACGGCTTATTTCACTGTCGTCAAATCCTATAATTGCTACGTCTTGAGGGATTCGAATGCCTTTTCGCAGACATGCCTTTACCGCGCCGATAGCAATGGTATCATTTGTGCAAAAAAAGGCTTGCGGCGGTGTACAGGACAACAGCATCGCCGTTGCACAGTCAAAGGCATGCTGCACTGTCGGTTCAATATCCGCAATAATCGATATATCAATCGGAATCTTATTGCGCTTTAAAACGTCTTCATACCCCTTACGGCGTGATTTGTAGATGTGCGGTGAAAATCGTCCTGCAAGAAGGGCGATTTTTTGCCGTCCGGTTTTTACTAAATATTCAACCGCACGGACGGCTCCTTCGTAGTGAGCCGCCGTAACACACAGCAAACCTTCCATATCAACAATATTGTTTAAGATGACGACGGGAATATTTTGTTTACGGAAACTCAGTATCGTTGCCGCATCGGTTTGCCCTGCAATAATGGCTCCATCAAGATGTTTTTTCATATAGATTTCGCCGCTGGGCAAACGCAAATCTTTATCCGATGATATAAAAACGCTGTAACCGTTTTCAGTTGCGGTTTCCAATACCGAATCGAATACTTGAGAATAAAAAGGATTCAGTATAATCGGATATTGTTTTTCATATATAATAAAACCGATATTATCCGTTCGTTGACGGGCCATTGCCCGTGCTATAGCATTTGGAGTATAGTTTAAGCTTTTTGCCGCATCATATACGGCTTTTTTTGTTTTTTCGCACACCATTTCGGGATTTGCGAATGCCCGTGATACGGTTGCTTTTGAATATCCGCATCTGTGGGCTACATCTAAAATTGTAGAATTAATAATAGTATCGTCCTTTTGTGAAACCGTTCTCATTTTAGTATAAGTCCATTTTCTCAACTTGTCAAATATTATTTGTCAAATATTATTTCACTTTAATGCGGTATCCGTTCTATAATCTGCTTTTATGCGTTTTGCTAATTATTACTTTTTTTATGGAGATAGTACAAAGGAGATTTTTAATTGAGTGCAATAATAAAAAATTCGGTGTTATGACAGGGCGAGATACAAGCTCGAGCTTGAAACCGTTGCCAACAACGATTTCAAGCTGCTATCTTTTTTGTTTATTTTTTACTTATATCGGTTTTTGCCAGTTCGCTTATTGATGTAACGATTCCCGCCAAATTTTGAATATCCGAAGGAATGATTATCTTGGTTGCCTGACCGTTTGCCGCTTTTTCAAGGGCTTCAAGGCTGCGAAGGCGTATGACCGCTTCATCTGCGGCTACGCTTTTAATCATCGCAAGACCGTCCGCGGTTGCCTTTTGCACTTCCAAAATCGCCTGAGCTTCACCTTCGGCTTTTTTAATCGCCGCTTCTTTTGCCGCCTCCGCTTCCAAAATCAGCGAAGCTTTTTTACCTTCGGCGACCAAAATAGCCGATTGTTTTTGACCTTCGGCAATCAATATGGATTCGCGGCGTTCGCGTTCGGCGCGCATTTGTTTTTCCATTGCTTCCTGAATCGAATCGGGCGGTATGATGTTCTTTACTTCAACGCGGTTGACTTTAATGCCCCATGGGTCGGTCGCTTCATCCAAAATGCTTCTCATGCGCGTATTGATAACGTCGCGGCTGGTAAGCGTTCCGTCCAACTCAAGTTCGCCGATAATATTACGCAGCGTGGTTGCCGAAAGATTTTCAATTGCATTCATCGGGTTTTCAACCCCGTAAGTGTAGAGCTTCGGATCGGTTATTTGAAAATAAATAACCGTATCGATCATCATCGTAACGTTGTCTTTTGTGATAACCGGCTGGGGCTTAAAATCGAGTACCCGCTCTTTAAGCGAAACCCGATTTGCAATGCGGTCGATAAAGGGAATCTTTACGTGGATACCGACCTGCCATGTAGCGATGTACGCGCCCAAACGCTCGACGATAAAGGCCTTTGACTGTGGAACTATTCTGATGTTCGGGATGATGAGAATCACAATCAATAAAATAACCGCAAATAATACATATAAAGACATAATTCCTCCTAAAAATACGATAGAGCTGCCGGATTTTACACCGCTTTTACGATGCAGGTAACTCCTTCTATTTTTTCAATAATGCATTTATTTTCCGCCGAAAGGGGTGTGCCGTCGGCGGTTTTTGCACTCCATATTTTGCCTTCGATTTTTATTTCGCCCTTTTCAAACTCGCCTATGTCTTTTGTAACAAGTGCTTTTTGCCCGATAAGGCTGTCGGCGTTTGTTTTTATTTTTCGTGCTTCCAGCTTTTTTTGGACAAAGGGACGGGTTAAAATAAGCAGAGCCGAGGCTCCGGCTAAAAATAAAAACACTTGGAATACCGGCGGTATCGGTAAAAGCGACACAAAAACCGTAATAAGGGCGGCGATTGCAAACCATATTGTCGTAAGCTGCATAGTCAGCATTTCGGCGACAAAACACAGTACGGCAATAATAAACCAAACCCACGGCATATTTTGAATAAGCACATCTTTCATACTTCGACTATATCGTATTTTTTTGTTTTGTGCTATAGTAAAATCATGGATGAGCAGTCGGTGATGCATGAATTTGAGCAATGGCTTGAACAGTATTTGAACTTTGAAAAAGCACCTCAAAAAGATGTGCTGTGGCTTGATACGATGCGTTTTTTGTGTGCCGAATTTCATCAGCCGCAAAATGCATATAAGTCGATTCATACAGCCGGCTCAAAAGGGAAGGGCTCCGTTTCCGTTTTATGCGCGTCCGTGTTGGAAGAGGCGGGTTTTAATACCGGATTGTATACATCGCCCCACGTATCGGATATCCGCGAGCGTATCGGAAGAGCTTCGGGCTTTTTAAGCGAGGCCGAATACGGGCGTGCTTTGAAAAACTTTATTCCCGCCGCCGATTTTTTGACGGCAAAAAAACTTGAAGATAAAAAGCCTGCTACCTGGTTTGAATTGATGACTTTGTTTTGCTTTGTCTGTTTTAGAGACTGCGCGATGGATTGGGCGGTTTTTGAAACGGGATTGGGCGGTCGGCTTGATTCGACCAATGTGCTGTTTCCTGAAATATCCGTATTGACTTTGATTGAACTTGAGCACACCGAATATTTGGGCAATACCTTGGAACAAATAGCTTCGGAAAAAGCAGGCATTATAAAGCCGGGTATTCCCGTCTGCTGCGCACGTCAAAGCCCTGAAGTAAAAGCCGTTTTTAAAAATACCGCACAAAAAACAGGCTCACCCGTTTTTTTTCTCGATGAAGTTATCGAGTCGCTCGAATATTTCCCTCTGTCTTCGAAAAAGGAAATGTACTTCGGTAAGGCGGATGAGACTGAATGTACGGCGGATAAGATTCAAAACGAGGCGGTGCAAAAGGTGCGCCTTGTTTTTAAAAAGCCGGCTTCGGAAAATCAAGCATTTTTTTCACGACCGCTTTCATTCGGCTTAAAACTTGCCGGGGACTTTCAGGCGGAAAATGCAGCCTTGGCTGCTCTCGTTTTAAAAACCGTTCTTCCCGATTTGGACGAGAAAGTGATAGAAGCGGGTTTTGAAAAAGCCTTTCTTCCCGCCCGTTTTGAAATAGCCTCTTTTCGGGGTAAAAACGGGGGCGGTACCGTCGTCATAGACGGGTGTCATACGCCGAACAGTGTACGGGGCACTTTAAAAAGTTTTTATTCACGTTTCGGAAGCGGCTGCCATCTTTTATTTGCCTGCGCTGCCGATAAGGATGTGGAAACTCTTGCGCATATTATCCGCTCGTCGGACTGTGCATTCAGCCGCATAACGCTGACCGTTCCCGGCGGGGTAAAAGCTTCCGATTACGAAAAAACGCGCAAAAGCTTTGAATCCGTATTCGGCGCTGCGTTTTTATGCGGCTCTCCCGATTATGAAGCCGAAATACGGGGCGCCCTTAAACACGCCGAAAGCGAAAACAAGGTACTGCTTTCCGCAGGCTCATTTTATTTGGCGGCGGAAGTTAAAAAATGTTTACAAACTTTCGGCTGATTCCGGAAGCGGCATATCTTCGAGTGTATAACAAAGCCTCTTACCGCTTACCGGATGATTGAATTGCAATGCCGAAGCGAAAAACCAAAGGCGGGAATCCGGTTTGTCCGCATAAGCTGGATTGTATAAAGCGTCGCCTATCACCGGTAAGCCTATCGAAGCAAGGTGGGCGCGCACTTGATGACGAAAGCCGCGGTTAATGCGGCACAATATGCGGGCGCTTTTTTTTATATCGGAGAATCCGCTTTGTACGAACGTATCTTTTTCATCATCGTTCAGCTTATTGACGGATATGATTTCGGTGCGGTAAACGGTTGTTCCGGCTTTTTTTATATCGAATTTTCCTGCGTGTTCAAAGACGGGTTTTACTTTTTTCCGGCCTTCACCGTAGGGGCGGAAACGGCTTTCGATATAAAAGGGGAGCGTCTTTGCAGGCGAAAAAGATGAGGCTGCGCAGTATGCGTCGCAATATGCGCAATAGTATTTTACAAAACTGCCGTTTTTTTGTTGTGCTTCAAAATTTTCAAAAGCACTTTGTGTTAAGGCGGCGAGTAAAAGACCGCGCGTCGCCGTATCCAATCGATGTACAAGGCCGCCTTCTATGCGCTTTTTTCCGTAAAATCCCGCCGCCGAAGGAAAAATTTCAACTATTTGCGAAAGTGCATTATTTTTCTCCCCTGCTTTAAGCGGGACAGATGGAAGACCAGCGGGCTTATCGATAACGACAAAATCGGCATCGGCTGCTACAACCGATATCCGTAAATCGGTTTTCAAATCAGTCATACAAAACCTTTTCGGGATTTTCCGGCAAGGCGGTTGCTTTGTATTCTCGGTGCAGTGTTTTTAAAACCTTTTTAAAACGCACGGGAACGGGAGCTTTGAATACCTGTAAAGCGCGGCCGCCATTTTCGGCTTCGATGTGCGGCAGGCGGATTCCGAGAAGACGGGCATGAAGCATTAAAGAAGCGTCCGCAAAGAGATTGTCTTTTTTCCCGTAGAGGGGATCGCCCAGTACGGGGCAGCCCAAATGCTTCATGTGCACGCGGATTTGATGAGTTCTTCCCGTTTTAATTTGTATACGCATAAGGGAGTAAGGGCCGTAAATACCGATACAGCGGTACACCGTATGAGCTGATTTTCCGGTTTCGGGATTTTTACTTACGGCAAATTTTTTGCGGTTTGAAGGAGAACGCGCAATGTAATTTTTAATTTCTCCGTACAAAGATGGAGGATGTCCCTGAACGATTGCAATGTATTCTTTTTTTACACGGCGTTTTTGAAATTCGGTTTGCAAAAATACTTCCGTATCACGGTCTTTTGCCGTAATTAAAACACCCGATGTATCTTTGTCGAGGCGGTGAACGATTCCCGTGCGAAAAGCGGATTCGTCACGTTTTTCTTCGGAACCCCAATGATAGAGCAGGGCATTTACGAGGGTACCGCTGCGGTTTCCCGCCCCCGGATGAGTAACCATACCTTGAGCCTTATTGACTACGGTAACATCATCGTTTTCAAATAAAATATTCAGGGGAATGTTCTGCGGCTCTATGAATTCCGGCAGCGGATCTTCCCATTCTATAAACACCGTTTCGCCGCCCTTAAGGCGAAAGGAAAGTTTTGCTTCTTTGCCGTTTACGCTGATAAAGCGCAGTCCCGTTTTTAAACGCGAGCGGCTTATGTTTTGCACGGAACTTGCATACACATCGAGGCGAAGCGGGCAGCGATCGGGTTCGGCGGTAAACTGTATTGAAGGCATTACTCGCTGCTTCCGTTTTGATTTTCATTCGGTATGTTGTCGGCATCTTGCGAAGCGCCTTTTCGTATACGGATAACCGTTCCCTGTTCTTCCCGTATTTTTTCCAAAGCCTTTTTTTTGCGGCTGTGTTTTACCTGCATTACGATAAAGTCCGTAATGCCGACGGCCAGGCTTATTCCGGCGGCTGTTGCGATAATGCCGATTTGCTCATCGGTACTCAACTTTGCTTCCGTTGATGAAAGCGGAAAGGGATTGGGAATATAGGCCGGCTTAAAATCGTTTGCTCCGTAACGATAGAGCGAATAGGCAAGGGTAGCGCCGAGGGTTGTAAAGGGCAGGGACCCCAGGGTAACGATTTCCGCCCGCCGCAAATCTTTTACCCATGAGGGAAGCTCTTTTCCTTTTTCATATCCTTCTATTTGCAGGGCTTCATTTTCCGAAGCAAAAACGAATGTGAACATAAAAACCGCCGCACACAAGCCGGCAATTACCTTTTTCATATATCATTCTCCATCGCGGGATTTTGAAATAGGCGGGTACCGATACGGACGAGAGTTGAACCTTCTTCAATCGCGATTTCAAAATCACCGGACATTCCCATCGAAAGCTCACTCAAGTTAAAAACCGGAAACCGTTTTTGCATTGCTTCGGCAGTTTTCCGCAAACTGACAAAAGAACGGCGGACAGCTTCAATTTCGCTCTTATCTGCCGGATTATGCATAAGCGGTGCCATAGTCATAAAGCCGCATACTGAAAGTTTTTTTTCTTCGGCATATTCCAATGCGCGTATTATATCATCGCTGTGCATAAAGCCGGCTTTGGACGCTTCTCCCGTGTGTACTTCCAAAAGCAGCCTAAGCGGGCCGGATGCACGAGATGCCGCTTCCCGTTCGGCTTCGCAGCGTTTTGCAATTTCTTCGAGCAATTCGATTCGGTCTACCGAATGTATACAGCTTACAAGGGGTAAAATCGACTTTACCTTATTACGTTGGAGGCTCCCTATCATGTGTAACGAGGCATCGGGAAGTTTTAAATCACCGCTCCCGAATTTTTCAAGGGCTTCCTGAACGCGGTTTTCTCCGAACAGGCGTATTCCCGCCTCATAAGCAAATTTGATTTCTTCGGGTGTGCGGAATTTCGTTACCGCCATTAGTTTTATTTCGCTGGCTTTTCTCCCCGAACGATCGGCCGCTTTGCCGATTTTTTCGCGTATTGTGCGGATATTTTCCGCAATAATTTCTTTATTGTTTCTATTCATATGTATCCTTATATTTCTGTGTGGCGGTTAAGCGGTTTTGCGCCGGTACCCCGTTCGGATGAAGCGTCGGCAAGTGAACATATTTGTTCTATGCTCAAATCTTCGGCGCGCCTTTGCGGATCGATACCTGCATCTTTAAGCACCGCTTCAGCTGTTGCGCCGGCCGTTTCTGCCGGCGTATTTCCGTAGAGGGCGGTCAAATTATTTTTGACGGTTTTGCGCCTCGACGAAAATAAATTCCGCTGTAATTTTAAAAATTCGGCAGGATTTTTACATCCGGGAAAATCCGCTTTTTTTGTACATACTACCGCTTGCGAATCCACATTCGGACGCGGCCAAAAACTTCCGCCGGCTAAATCCATAAGCGGCTGTATATCGTATGCCCAACGGCAGAGTACCGAAAAAGACGAATAGTCCGCCGAGCCGCATTTTGCCGCCATACGCCGTGCAACTTCCTTTTGTACGGTAAAAACGCAGCGCTCAAAACGGACGGTTTCGGACACGGTGTCGGCGATAATTTTGGCGGCGATATTGTAGGGAAGATTTCCGCACAGGCGGTCGGGAATACCTGAACGCTTGTATTCTTCTTTCCATGTTTTTAATACATCGCCTGCAACGATTTTAAGCCGGCCGTTTTTTATTTCATCCGAAAAAATATCTTCAAGGGCAAGGATAAATCCGCGGTCTATTTCAAAGACAGTCAGTATTGCACCGCGTTTTAAAAGTTCGGCCGTAAGGGCTCCTAAACCGGGACCGATTTCCCAAACTTTCATCCCTTCGCTTACAGCTGCCCCGTCGGCAATTTTTGTGCGTGCACGCGGATTTACAAGAAAATTTTGCCCGAATTTTTTTTGCATAGCCATACCCCGATTATCCAGATAGGCTTTTAAAGAAGACGGAGAATCATAATCCGGTAAGCGCACTCAAAGCTCCTCAAAATCGCAATTAAAATTAAAAAAATTGTCCAAAACCGAAGTTTTTAGACGCTTCTTAAAATACAATCGGCGGAAATCGGCCGAAAAATAGAACCGTATATTTCAGTATAATATACAATACTTGTATTATAACACCAAGAGGGGGTAT
>CAUURR010000060.1:0-10605 GCA_963547555.1 uncultured Treponema sp.
CGATTGTAGTTCCCGACACCGATGTATTATCCCGGTTGTGCGGAACGAATGATTGCAATTTACGTCTCATCGAGGAACATTTGGGCGTTTCCGTTTTTACGCGCGGGAATGAGCTTTCCGTTTCCGAAAGCGACCCTCTTATTCGCGATCGTTTTAAATACATTATAGACCGTATTGTCGACGAGGTGGTAAGCGGAAACGATGCCGACAATCACATGGTGTATTCCATATTGAACGTAAAGCCGGAAGCCCCATCACTTTCGCGCGAAGATTTGCACGATTTTTTTACAAAAACCAGCATTCACATTCCCGGAACCGAGCGCAAACTCTACCCCAAAAGCAAAAATCAGGCGGAATTGGTGCAGGCAATGCGTACGGCGGATATGGTGTTTTGCATAGGCCCTGCGGGTTCGGGTAAAACCTATATTATGGTTGCCGAAGCTTTAAATCTGCTTTTATCGCGCAAAAAATCAAAAATCGTTTTAACCCGTCCCGTTGTGGAAGCGGGGGAAAGCTTGGGCTATTTACCCGGCGATTTGGAGCAAAAAATCAGCCCCTATCTTCGTCCGCTTTACGACGCAATGGAAGCCTTTGTTTCCAAAGACTTTATACGCAAACTGGTTGAAGCCGGTCTTATCGAAATAGCGCCGCTTGCCTATATGCGCGGGCGCACCCTTTCGGATTCCGTCGTTATTTTGGACGAAGCGCAAAATACAACCCGCCAGCAAATGAAAATGTTTTTAACCCGCATGGGTGAAGGTTCAAAGGTATTTATTACCGGCGATATTACTCAAATCGACTTGCCGAAACGCACCGAATCCGGCTTAAAGCACGCCCTGCAAATTTTACAGGATATAGAAGGAATCCGTATTTTGCATACGGACTCTTCGGATGTGGTGCGCAACGCATTGGTCAAACGGATTATACAAGCTTATGAAAAATACGAATAATACCGGAATCTTCGGTAAACTGCCGGGCGGTGAATTGCTGTCCCGCCTTAAAACAAAATACCCCTTTTATATAGTATTTATACTGGTGTTTTTAACGGTAATGGCCGTTTCTTTTTTCGATATAGCCACTTCGGAAACGGTTTTTTCTTTTGCGCTGTCGGGCTATCAAGTCGATCAAATAGCCGACCGTACGATAATTGCAAAAAAAACGCTCGATCCTACCGAACTGCATCCGGTCGCGGTTCAAAAGGGCGAAGAAATCATCAAAAAGGGATTCCCCATTACGCAGGAACGCTACGACAAGCTTAAAAAAATGGCCGAAACGCCCTCTTATATAAGTACGCGCGCTTTGGGCAACGCATTTTTGTTTTTTGTGCTTTTAAGCGCCCTTATGTTTTTGCTGTTTTCTCCGTTTTTTTTAGGCCGCGAAATAAAGCTGAAAGAAGTCATCTGTTTGGGGATTATGTTCGTTATCGTCTATGCGGCGGTTGTATTCGGGCGTAAACTGCCCGCTTTTTCCGATCCCTTTACGCTGCCCTTTATAATTCCGGCTACATTTTTTATAATGCTTGCGGCCCTGCTTTTTGAAGAGCGGCTTGCGATGTACTTTGCAATTCTCCTCTTTTTCGGTGTTTTGTACGGTGCCGATTTTAATACCGCTCCGGCGGTCTTTGTGCTGTGTTCGAGTATGTGTGCAGCGCGTTTTGTGCGTAAGCTGGATAAACGGATTAATTTGATTCTTGCTTCCCTTGTGCTTGGCTTGTTGAATGCGGTACTTTTATTTACCCTCGAAATCATTTACGGCAGTCCCCTCGACGACAGTCCCTTAAACGCTCTTGCGGTTGCCTTTAACGGCTTTATGTCGGGTATTTTGGTTCTCGGTTTTTTACCTCCGCTTGAACTTTTATTGAATACCGCATCGGTGTTCAGACTGATGGATTTATCCGACTTGAATAACCCGATTATGAAACGTATGCTTATAGCGGCTCCGGGTACCTATAATCATTCCATGCTTGTTGCAACCCTGTCTGAAAATGCCTGTACCTGTATCGGTGCAAACGGTCTTCTTGCGCGTGTGGGCGCTTACTACCACGATGTGGGCAAACTCGAACAGCCCGAATACTTTGTGGAAAATCAGCGCGAAGGCAATAAGCACGACGAAATAAACCCCCGCCTTTCGGTTTCGGTTATACGCAATCACGTTAAAAAGGGGGTTGAGCGCGCCCGTCAAATGCGCCTGCCGCAGGAAGTAATCGATATTATCGCCCAGCATCACGGCAACAGTTTGATTGCGTATTTTTTCAATATGGCAAAACAGCAGGACGAGTCGGTTTCGGAAGAAGAGTTTTCGTATTCGGGAAGCCCTCCCGCTTCCAAAGAAGCCGCCGTTGTTATGATTGCCGATACGGTGGAAGCCGCCTGCCGCACTTTGGAAAATCCGTCGGTGCCGCGCCTCGAAAAATTTATCCGCAGCCTGATTATGACTAAATACGAAACGGGCCAGCTCGACAATGCCGCCTTAACCTTTAAGGAACTCGATATTATCCGCGACAGTTTTGTAAACATTCTTGCAGGCTATTATCATTCCCGTATCGAATATCCAAACCAAAAAGATCCCGACAGCGATGAAAAAGACAAATCCGATGCACATGAAAAATAAGCTTTTAATTTCCGTTGAAGATGTTGATTCTCCGTCTTGGCTTAACCGCGCCGAAGATTTTATCGGCGAAGTTTTGGAAAAAAGGGGACACCGTAACTGGGAGCTGTCCGTTTTGTTTTGCTCCGATGAGCGTATCCGCTCTTTAAATCGCGATTTCCGCGGTATTGATGCGCCGACCGATGTACTCAGTTTTGAACTGGGCAGCCTTTATACCGATGAAGACGGTAAAGAGCGTTATGCCGCAGGCGATATTGTAATCAGTTTGGAGTTTTTGCAAAAAAATGCTGCCGATTTTAATGTTTGCCCGAACGAAGAATTGAAACGCTTATTGATTCATGGTATTCTGCATTTGGAGGGTATGGATCACGGCGAAAATCATATAGGCGATGCCGAATACGGTGAAATGCTTGCCTTGCAGGAAAATATTTTGACTGATTTTACATCCTATGTTATTATTGAGGAATAAAGATGACCTTGTTTAAAAAATGGCGTAAAAAAAACGGTGAAGATACTCAAAATCAAAAAAATCAACAGCTGAATGCCGATTCCCCCGGCCGCGAGCAGGAAGATATATTAAACGAAGAAAAGCGCGATATGATCCGCGGTATAGAAGAGCTTGCCGAAACGTCGGTAAAAGAGGTAATGATTCCGCGTATCGATGTGGATTTTTTATCGATTGCAACGCCTGAAGACGAGCTGTTGGAAAAAATCGCCGAAAGCGGACATTCGCGTTTTCCCGTGTATGCCGATTCAATCGATAACGTGGTCGGCGTTTTATACGTCAAGGATTTGATTACGGCCTTTGCAAAAAAAGAAGCGGTCGATTTGGGAAAAATTATCCGCAAAGCTTTTTTTGTTCCCGAATCCAAGCGTATCGATTCTCTGTTGCGCGAGTTTAAACGCCGCCACGTTCACATTGCCGTTGCCATAGACGAATACGGCGGTATTTCGGGCATTGTCTGTATGGAAGATATTATCGAAGAAATTGTCGGCGACATTCAGGATGAATTCGACAACGAATGTGAAGATATTTTACAGCTGAACGAAAATATGTGGCTGTGCGACGCGCGCGTCAATTTGGATGATTTAAACGAAACAATCGAGTCGAATTTTCCGAATGAAGAATTCGATACCCTGGGCGGTTTTGTGTTCGACCTGCTCGGAAAAATTCCGGTAAAATACGAAAAAGCGTCGTGGAACAATTACGATTTTATCGTTCAGGATATGGACGGCCACAGGGTAAATCAAATTAAAATTATAAAACATACCGAAACGGAAAGCGCATAGCAGTCCTTGTTTTCGGGAGGGGATACGGTATGAACCGCAAACTGAAAATCATTTTTTTTCTTTCGGCTTTTGCCTTGTGCCTGAGTGCTTTGAGCGGGCAAAATGCCGCCGTGCGCAATGCGGATATGACGGCTTCCGATTTATATAAGCGTGCCCGGGATTTTCAAGCGCACGAAGATTGGTATGCCGCCGTTGAACTGTATCAGGAAGCTTTAAATAAAAATCCTTCGTATGGGGATGCATGGTTTTCCCTTGCCGAATGTTCTTACGAGTTGGAACAGTATGATTTAGCCGTAAAATACTGCGATAGTGCATCGAAATACATCAAAAACCGCACGGATATTTTAAACTTAAAGGGCTTTGCCCTTATTGGACTTCATAAATTGGACGAAGCGCGCTCCGTTTTTACCGAAATTCTGAACCGCTTCCCGAACGATGTGGAAGCTCGCTTCGGTCTTGCCCGCCTTGACCTCTTTGACGGTAAATTTTCAACCGCCGAGCACTATTTTCTTGACGCTTTAAAGCGCGAATCAAAAAACAAAAAAGCGTTGATTTCTTTAGCCCTTATTGCGGAGCGGCAGGGAAAAATCGAAGAATCGCGCTTATATATTCACGAAGCCCTGCGTTCTCATAGCGGCAAACCGGAAGTGTACTATTTTGCAGGTTATTTGGCGGCAAAAGAGGGCAATTTAACCGAAGCCGAATCCCGTATACGGACGGCCGTTTTGCTCGACGGAAACTATGATAAAGCCTATAAACTGCTTGCCGATATTTTATTTGCGCAAAAACGCTATGCCGAAACCGTCGATATTTGCGATTTTCGTATTGCAAAAAACAATGCCGCCGTTTCCGCCCTGTATCTCAAAGGACTTGCTTTTGCCGCCCTCGGCGAAAACGAAAAAGCTTTAACCGCCTGGCAAAACGGATTAAACCGCGACCCTGAGGACGAAATTATGCGGGCGGCTTTTGAACTGCTTATATTCGATACGACGGCGGTCGAAGACCCGCGCCGCGAAAAATGGGCGGCCTATCACATCGATAAAGCCGAAGCGTATATGGAAAAGTTTACCGCCGTTCACGCCCTCTATGAATATCAGCGGGCACTGCGCATACAGCCGCTCAATCTAAAAGCCCGCCTTGCCTATGCCCGCCTTTTGCTGAATAAGGGCTTGTCGGAATCCTATCTTTCGCAGCTTATCTTTTTGAAGGATGAGGGAAAAGCGGATAAACATATTGAAGGTATTATTGAATCCTATACTTCGCTTTTGCAAAACACCCTGCCGCTCCAATGGGGGATACAGCCCTTTTATTTGGATAAAACGCGCTGGAAAACCGCCTTGTATACGCTTGAACAAGACTTTTCGCTGTATCATCAAAATGCCGTATCCGTAAGCGCAGGTTTTCTTGCCGATATTTTTAATGCCGACCAATTCGTATCGGTGCGGCATATAAGCGCTTCCGTATCGTCCTATGCCGAAGCCTTTAAAGATGCGCGTACACGGGGATTCGATTTTTTTGCCCTCTTGGATGCAGCGGAAGAAGAGCGCGGCATAAGTTTGAACTTTGATTTATATTCGGCTGCAAGCGGCAATAAACTGCTTTCCATGAATGTGTACCGAACCGGCAACGACAGGCTTGCCTCGGCCTTACAAAAAATCCGTGATGACTTGACTTCGGCACTGCCGCACAAGGCGAAAATTATCGCCCGGCGCGGTTCGGTTGTGTTAATCGATTACGGCCGTAAAGACGGCGCGCAAGCCGAGCAGGTTTTTGACGTATATAAAACAGGCGATACCGGCTTTGACGGCAGCAGCCTCGATTTAAAATACGACGAAAAAAAGCGTATAGGTACGGTAAAGCTGACGGCTATCGGCGAAGATATTTCGCAGGGCGAATTCAAACAAAACGGCTTTTACGATTTGCTGGCCTTAGGCGATGAGGCAATTCCGGTTGTTAAAGCCGAAGAGAGCGCCGCTCCCGCGCCGAAAAAAGAAAAGAAAAAGAAATCAAAAACCGAAGCGCCGCCCGTACAGGTTGAAAAGCGAAAATCGGTTATATACGATTTAATTCAATCGATTAAATGACCTTCGATACGGTAAGCATCGAGGGTTTCGGTAATCCATCTTTTTGATAACACCGGATATAATACGCACGATTTTTGAAAACAGGCAAGGGCTTCTCTGTAATTCCCGTTAAAATACAGGCTTTGTCCCAAATAAAAATATGCGCGTGCGGCCGCTTCTTCCGTACGATTTATCTGCAAAAAACGCTTTAATTCGGCTTGTGCCTCCGGCCATTTTTTTGTTTTAACAAAGCTGTCTACAATAACAAAAAGGCTGTAATCGTCTCCGATCATTTCCTTATCGCTTGTATCCGGCGGTAAAATATCGGCTTCTTTTTCCGGATTGCCGCCCCCGTTACGGATTGCATTTTCCGCCTTTTTCTTTGCCTGTTCGCTTGTTTTCTGAATTCGGGCAGGAGGCGTTTCGGGAAAAATTTTAAGCGCGGGCAGGGGTTTTTCTCGCATCGGATCGGCGGTTTTTATCGGTACCGGAGATACGCTTTCCGCTTTTTCCTCTTTTTCGGATTTTTCACTTGCAGTGTGCGCTTTTTGCTTTTGCCGTGAACCGCTTTCGTCTTTGAGTGAAACAGCCGTAAAACTTGCATTTAAGCCGGGACTGATAAAACCGTAGACGGTGCCGTTTTTTTCGCGGGCGGCAACCGCATAGTAATAGGCTGTATCCGGTTCGGTATCGCTGTCGGTGTATTCGGTTGTTTCAGGCGGCACCGTTTTAATAAGGAGTATACTTTTATCGGTTTTTTGCGCTTTTAAACCGGCTGAGGGAGCTTCCGTTACTCCGGGGGCTTCCGCTAACGGGGGGGCATCCGGTGCCTGAAAAATTGCAGCCGCTTCCCGATCTTCCTGAATCGACGATATGCGCTCGGTCGAGCGGAATATAAGCAGTTCTTTTATATGAGGAATTACATCGGGGGCCAGCTCCCAATTCAGTGTGATTGCCTTTTCCGAAGCGTGTACCGAAATATCCGAAACAACAGTCCGTACCGTTTTTTTCGCAGCCGTATTTTCCGCCGTGTCGGCAGACTGCGGACTTTGAGCATACAATACGCCGAACATCATCATACATAAAAGAACCGTTCTTTTCATAACTATATAATGCTGTAAAAATTACTGTTTGACAAGATGCGAACTTTCATTTATGCTGTATATATGTTCGTTTCCGTAGTTTTGGATCCCGGCGGATTGGATTCGTCCCGGGCACTGGCAACTTTACTTTCTCAGTACGGTTTTGTGCGTATTCAGCGTGCATGTTGGGAAAATACGGCCGTATCCGAAAAACGCCTGCATACGCTCAAAAAGGAAATAGACCGCATTACTGATTATTACGACCGTGTGCGTATGTACCAGTATCCCGTAAACGGTTTGCCCGCGATTACGGAATTGAACAAAAAAAAATGGAGCCGCTGTATTTTGCGGCCCCAAGCCGACTCATAAAAAAATAAGGAATACAAATGCTTGAAGATTTTAAAATGCCCATCGCTTCGTTGAAAGCGGATATCCTCGATGTTTGGGGGCGTCTTTGACGTCGAAGCGGTAGAAAAACGTATCGCGGCAAAAGAAGCCTTGACCGGAGAACCTGATTTTTGGAACGACCCGTCAAAGGCCGAAAAAGTTTTATCCGAAATAAAATTACTTAAAAATAAAATCAATCCCTGGCGCGATTTGGTTAAAACAACCGAAGATTTGGATGCTTTATACGAATTGGCCGAAGAATCGGGCGATGCGGAATTGGAAAATGAAATCCGCGAACTCTACAATTCGGCAAAGGCCGACTACGAAAAATACAGCATACTGAATTTATTATCCGATGAAGTGGATAAAAACAGCGCTTTTCTAAGCATACACGCCGGAGCCGGCGGAACCGAAGCCTGCGACTGGGCGCAAATGCTGTGCCGTATGTATATACGTTGGGCCGAACGGCGCGGCTATAAGGTTGAAACCCTCGACCGCCTTGAAGCCGAAGGGGGCATAAAATCGGTAACCGTTCAAATTTCCGGCGATTATGTATACGGTTATTTAAAGTCGGAGGCGGGTGTTCACCGCTTGGTACGAATCAGTCCTTTTGACTCGAATGCGCGCCGCCACACGTCTTTTTCGTCGGTGTATGTGTTTCCCGTACTCGACGACAGTATCGAGGTCGAAATAAAACCGGAAGATTTGCGCGTCGATACCTACCGTGCGGGCGGGGCCGGAGGTCAGCACGTCAATAAAACCGATTCGGCGGTGCGTTTTACCCATATCCCGACGGGTATCGTCGTTGCCTGTCAAACCGAACGCAGCCAAACGATGAACAGGGCAACCGCCATGAATATGTTAAAAGCCCGCTTATACGAACACTACCGCCTGGAAAAAGAAAAAGAAAACGCAAAATTCGCTCAAGAAAAAAAGGATATTGCATGGGGCAGTCAAATCCGCTCCTATGTGTTCCAGCCGTATACGATGGTAAAGGACTTGCGCACCAGACACGAGATGGGCAATATTCAAGCCGTAATGGACGGTGACATAGACCCCTTTATCGAATCCTATTTGGCGGCAAAGTGGAAGGGGCTTCCGATGGACGAAGGAGAAGACGAGCAGTGAAAAAAACGGGAGTATCGGTTTTAGTACCGGTGCTGCTTTTAATTTTTTTCGGTACACATACTGCCGTTTTCGGCGCCGAAAATACCTCCCTGCCCGAATGGACGCTGGCCGCCTGCGCTTTCAGTGTTGAAGATTTTTATCCCGGCTATACGGCAGGAGCTAATCAAAGCGGTCAAACCGGCGCGCTCGGTGAATCCGGAGAAAAAATAGCCGAGCTTTTGCCCCGTCTTATTTTGGAACGTGCCGCCGATGCGGGGACGCGTATGGTGCTCCCCGAAGAACTGTATGAACGCCGCAAAAAAGAACTGTTAAAAGAGCGGCGGTCTTTATATGAGAATCTTGAAAAAGCCGTGTATGAGCGCGATAAGCTGATTGCTTCCGATTTAAGCGAGCGCAAACTTTATGAAAGCATTGCGGCCAAAGAAAAGGATGCCGAAAAACTGCGCTCCGAATTGAAAAAAAATCAGGAATCGTCTGCTCTCTTGGCTGTATCCGATTTTAAGTCACGGTATGAATACATTGTGCTGTGGAAAAAAAATGCGGCGGAATTATACTCTGCACCTTTTGCCCCGCCGGCCGATTCCTCGGACAAAAAAGCCGCTTCCCCGGTTGTGCGAAAGCGGGAGCCTGAAGATATAAACGCCCTTATTACCGGCTCGGTAACGAGAAGCGAAACCTACATCAAAGCGGACGTTTCCCTTGTTTTATATCCGGGCGGGAATGAGGTTTTAAAAGTAAGCGAAACAAGCGCGATAGACAGACTTGACACCCTTGCTTCTTCTCTGGCTTCTCAGCTGGAGTTTGCTTTGCAAAATACAAAAAAAGTGCGCCTTTTTTTCGACATACAGCCTGTTGAAGCCGCAGGAAAAATATCCGTCCGGTTGGACGGTCGGCTTTTACCGCTCAACAAAGACGAGGACAGCTTGTCGGCGGATATCCGCGGCGGTATTCACGACCTTTATGTTGAGGCCGAAGGTTATAAGGGTGCCTCCTTTGTCTATGATTTTTCTTCAGCCGATGAATTTTACATATCCGTACATCCTGAAAAACAAAATAACATTCCTCTTAAAATAAGCTCTTCGGCTTTTGCAAACAGCCGTCTTTTTTTTAACGGTCTTGCCGTATTTCCATCTGCCGCTACTGAAGATGAAAACTCTGCCGTATTTACCGTAAACGGTTTGCCCGTTTTGGCGGAATTGCAGCTTGAGGACGGCATTAAAAAGTCGTTTTTGCTTACGCAAAGACAGGGGAAGTTTTTCGGTATGAACGAATACAGTCTTCCGGTTAAACAAAAGGCGGGGGCTTCCGGCATTGAAAAAAAGCGGAAAATAATGTATAATTCTTACGCTGCATTGATTGTGTCGCTTCCGGTTACTTTCAGTTTGTTCGGAAAACATATTGACGAATACAACTCATGGGCGCGCGGCAATAATGTTCGGGATGATTTGGACAAATGGCAAATCGCCTACTATACTGCGGCCGGAATATCGGCGGGCTTGGGAATCAATTTTTTAGTGCAGCTCGGCTTATATTTACATGCGGCAAATTCCGTTTTGCCTGAAAAAGTTATTCCGAAAAAAAATACAAAATAACGGGATTGATATGGCATCACAATTTATTTCAAAATTAAAAGATTTATTTTCTTCCAAAAGTCCGGTCGATGAGGCTTTTTTTGAAGATTTAAGCGATATTTTGATTGAAGGCGATATAGGCGGAAAAACCGCTTTTGAATTAACCGAAGAACTTGAAAAACGCTGTAAAACCGTAAAGCCTTCTTCTCATGCCGAAGTGCGTAACATTTTGCAAAACATCCTCTGCGAATCGCTTAAAACGGTTGAATTAAAACCCGAGCCTTCCGCGCTGAATATCTATCTTATGCTCGGCGTAAACGGAACGGGGAAAACCACTTCCGCGGCAAAGATGGCCGATTTTTACAGAAAAAGAGGAACGGACAACATTATTCTTGCCGCCGCCGATACTTTCCGCGCCGCGGCGATTGAACAGCTTTGTATTCACGGCGATAATCTGGGAATCCGCGTCGTGTCGCA
>CAUURR010000061.1:0-10482 GCA_963547555.1 uncultured Treponema sp.
GCGCATTCCCGAAGATTTACTTGCAAAGGCAAGTTGTGAAAAAAAGAATCTACGCTTTTTGATTGTAGATGATGATAAGGGATTAAATACCGTACTGTCGAAATTTTTGCAAAGAGAGTTTAAAGACTGTGAAACATATCAGGCTTTTGACGGTTTTGAAGCCGGTGCTCTTTTAGTCGATAAAAAACCTTCCATTGTTATTTTGGATTTGGATTTACCCGGTGTGGACGGCTTTAAGCTGTGCAGCAAAATCAGGTCTTCGGAGGAATTCGGGAACCCGCTTATCTTTGTCGTTACTGCATTGCGGTAAGAAGATATTGAAGAAAAATGTAAGGCTATCGGTGCGGATGAATTTTATTATAAACCGCTTAATTTAAACGACATTGTTGAAGTTTGCCGTCAGCACTTAGAAAAATAAGAGCGGAATTCATAGTGAAAACCGCCCTTTAATTATCGTTAAAAAGTCCGTTTATTCGTGCGGAGGGTTAATACCCCGACGCTCGCGTCGGGAGTGTTGATTTTTCCGCGTTCAAGTTGTACTCTTTTTTCTATATTCACTTACGAGTTTTAAAAGATCCTGCGGGCGGTTTGACGTTAAGCCGGTAACGCCTTTTTCAAGCATATCGCGGCCGATTTGTTCGGTATCGACCGTCCATACCCAGTTTTCTTTTCCCGTTCCGCTTTTATAATCTTTCCAACAGGGTTTAAGTACATCGCTTTTGCACAACAGTTTTCCTTTTCCCCCGCGGATATAAAAGGATGTTTTCGGATCGCTGTCGTATATGAGGGACACGGGAATCGTCTTGCAGAGCTTTGAAAAATATCGTACCGCCAGAGGATTAAAGGACGAAACCAAAAAACGATCGGGATTTTCAGGGTATTTACGCAGGTTTTCCTGTAAGACCGCATAGGTTTTTTCGGTAACGGCCTTGTATTTGAGCGTGTCGATTTTTATTTCAATGTCTACATACATATCGGGACATAAAAGTTCAAGGACTTCCGATAATAAGGGGATGCGCTCGCCCGCAAATTCTTTTGCGAACCAAACGCCGAAATCGTATTGTTTCAACTCTTCCCATGTCATGTTTTCCACGTCGGTATCGGGGGCTTCGCGGACGGTGGTGCCGTCATAGAGCCTGCCCGTGCGCTTAATCGATTCATCGTGGATAACAACCAATTCACCGCTTCGGGTTAAATGTACGTCGAGTTCCACACCGGGAATGCCGAGTTCTTTAGTCTTTTTAAATGCCGCCATTGTGTTTTCCGGCGCCAAACTTGAAAGACCGCGGTGTGCGAATAAAAGCGGGCGCTGTGCCTGGGGTAAAATATTTTTTGCGTTCATAAAGACTCCTATACTGGTTATTATATCAAATATGAGGTATACTTGCCTAGCGAATTTCCGCAATCAAAATCAAGGAAACCGTCAAAAACTGAAGTTTTCGGACAGTTCCTTAATTGTTAAGGATAAAATATGAGTGAACAAA
Organism: uncultured Treponema sp.; assembly: GCA_963547555.1. Classification (GTDB taxonomy): domain Bacteria; phylum Spirochaetota; class Spirochaetia; order Treponematales; family Treponemataceae; genus Treponema_C. Next base: position 1,485 of record CAUURR010000061.1, read on the forward strand.
AACGCGGTCGGGTTACGATTCCCACCGATACGGACGTTGTAAAAGAAACGCTCGATATTGTACAAAAATGGGGTGCCGACGCAATCCGCGACTGCGACGGCACCGACTTTCCCAAAGAATTAAAAGATACGGATGCAAAAATATACGCCACCTATTACACCACCCGCAAAGATAACGCATGGGCAAAAGCGAATCCCGACGAAGTGCAGCAAATGTATTTAATGACCCCTTTTTATACGGCGGCCGAAAACACCTTACGCATTCCGCTGATGAAGGGCTTGTATCCGGCTATGCTTAAAGTCAATGCAGGGGACTGCGAGCGCTGGTGGGAGGTTATCGACCGCACGGACGGGAGCATTGTTCCCCCCTCGCAGTGGTCGTATAATGAAGAGGACTGCACCGTCCTTATCCGGGATACAAAGGAATTTCACGAGTATACGGTCAGCTTTTTAGCCTTTATTATGTGGGATCCCGTACACATGTACAATGCGGTTGTCAACGATTGGAAAGATGTCGAGCATCAAATCACTTTCGACGTGCGCCAGCCCAAAACGCGGGAATTCACAATGAAGCGTTTGCGCGCCTTTATAGCCGAGCATCCCTATGTGGATGTTATCCGCTTTACCACCTTTTTTCATCAGTTTACCCTTGTTTTTGACGAACAGGCGCGCGAAAAGTTTGTCGATTGGTACGGATATTCGGCTTCCGTGTCGCCCTATATTCTTGAACAATTTGAAAAAGAAGCCGGTTATCCCTTCCGTCCCGAATACATTATCGATCAGGGCTATTTTAACAATCAGTACCGCGTACCCTCAAAGGAATACAAGGACTTTTTAGCCTTCCAGCACCGCGAAGTGGTAAAACTTGCCAAAGAAATAGTCGATATTACGCACGAGTGCGGAAAAGAAGCTATGATGTTTTTGGGCGACCACTGGATAGGCATGGAACCCTTTTTGGACGGTTTTAAAAGCGTCGGCTTGGATGCGGTAGTCGGAAGCGTCGGAAACGGAAGTACCCTGCGCCTTATAAGCGATATTCCCGGAGTAAAATATACCGAGGGACGCTTTTTGCCGTATTTTTTCCCCGACACTTTTCACGAAGGAGGGGATCCGATAAAAGAAGCAAAGGTTAACTGGGTAACCGCGCGGCGTGCCATTTTGCGTAAACCCATTGACCGTATCGGCTACGGCGGTTATTTAAAGCTTGCCCTCGATTTTCCCGATTTTATCGACTACGTGCAAAGCGTTTGCGACGAGTTCCGCACCCTCTACGATAATATTAAAGGAACGGTTCCCTATTGCGTTAAAACCGTTGCGGTTTTAAACTGCTGGGGAAAAATGCGCGCTTGGGGCTGCCACATGGTTCACCACGCCCTCTATCAAAAGCAAAACTACAGCTATGCGGGTATTATAGAAGCGCTTTCGGGCGCGCCTTTCGATGTGCGCTTTATTTCGTTTGACGATATAAAAGCTTCACCTTCCGTCCTTGACGGGGTAGACGTACTTATCAATGTCGGCGACGGAGACACCGCGCACACCGGCGGCTCTTATTGGGAAGATGCAGATATTACGGCTGCGGTGCGCAAATTCGTGTGGAAAGGCGGCGGCTTTATCGGTGTCGGAGAACCTTCGGGGCATCAGTATCAGGGGCGTTTTATTCAGCTTGCGGACGTACTCGGTATCGAAAAAGAAAAGGGCTTTACGCTGAACTACGATAAATACAATTGGGATTCCCGTCCGCATTTTATTACCGAAGACGTAAAATCGGAAATCGATTTCGGCGAAGGAAAAAAGAGTATGTACGCCCTTGAGGGCGCCCACGTTATCGTCCAAAAAGATAAAGAAGTTCAGCTTGCTGTCAACGAGTACGGAAAGGGTAGGGCGGTGTACATAAGCGGCTTACCCTACAGTTTTGAAAACAACCGGCTGTTGCACCGCTGTGTGTTGTGGAGTACACACAGCGAAAGAGCTCTTGAGCGCTGGTTTAGCACGAACTGCAATGTCGAAGTTCACGCATACGTCGAAAACGGCAAATACTGCATTGTAAACAATACCTATGAGCCGCAGTCAACCGTCGTGTACCGCGGCGACGGCTCACACTTCGATTTGAACATGGAAGCTAACGAAATAAAGTGGTATAAGATGTAAAAGACCTAGTCTTCTTGTGCGGGGGTATTCGGTGCCTTATGCAGTACCTCTAAAAATTTATTTCGAGAGCCGAGTGTCCCCCTTTTTTGAAGATAGTTTTCCGTCTGCATTGCAGTCAGTTTTTCTCCGATAGCGGATGAGATGAATTGATTTATGGAAATGTTATCCGTTTTTGCAGCTTCTTTTACCATTTGGTGATAAGAGTCGGGAATTCTGATACTTAAAGTTCCCATCAGTGCCTCCTTTCGATATAGTTTAAAAACTCTTTCGGTGTCATTGCTTCTATGCCCATAGTTTCCGCTTTTTTAAAATCTTTTTTATTGTACGTGATGATTATACTGCTGTTGCTTTGAATTGCGACCTCCAATATATGGTCATCATAGGGATCCTTTAAATACGGCCGCCATAAATAAAAAAGTTTTATGTGTTTTCCTTCTCGGCACAGATAATTTAAAAAATCATCAATATCCGTATCGGAATAGATATTTTTGTCTAAATATGTTTTTAAAATTGCTTCATATTCCAAAAAAAGGGGGACGGAAAGCGCAAAATCAAATACACCCGTACCTATTTTTTGTAATAATTGATTTGACTTTCCGTTGATACTTTGTAATGCGGATAAAACTACATTTGTATCTATAACAACAGTCGGAATCCTCATATTTGGTATTATATATGATACTGTTATTTTGTCAATATCTCATTCGTGCGGAAGGTTTAATACCCCGACGCTCGCGTCGGGGTTGTTGGTTTCTGTATCTCGGAAAAAATACTCTTATATATTAAACTTCACCTTTTTGCCGCTGTCCTTGTAGTATTCGCTTCGCAGTTCTTTTACCTGTTCGTCGGCAAGGTAGTCGTCGAAGTTCATCATGCGGTCGATAATGCCTGCGGGGGTGATTTCTATAATGCGGTTTGCAACGGAGCTTATAAACTCGTGGTCGTGGCTGTTAAACAGTATAACGCCGGGAAAATCGGTCAACGCTTCGTTTAAGCTGGTGATGGCTTCCAAGTCCAAGTGATTGGTCGGTTCGTCCAAAATCAATACGTTTGCTCCGGAAAGCATAAGCTTTGACAGCATACAGCGTACCTTTTCGCCTCCGGACAATACGCGAACGGGCTTTAAGGATTCGTCGCCGGTAAACAGCATACGGCCTAAAAATCCGCGCACATAGGCGTCATCCTGTTCGGGCGAATATTGGCGAAGCCAATCGGTGATGTTCAAATCGTTGTCAAAATAAGCGGAGTTGTCTATCGAAAGGTACGCGTGGGTACAGGTTTGTCCCCAGTAGACGTCTCCCGAATCCGGCTTAATCGTTTCGCTTATAATGTCGAAAAAGGCGGATTTTGACTTATGCTCCAAACCGACAAAGGCGATTTTATCGGTTTTATTGACAACCAGACTGAAGTCCTTTAAGAGGGTAATGCCTTCGTGGGCGTAGTTCAGTTTTTCGACGCGTAAAACGTTGTTGCCGATGTCGCGTGAGGGCTTAAAGTTTACATAGGGAAATTTGCGGCTCGTAACCTGCAATTCTTCGAGGGCCAGCTTGTCGTATATTTTTTTGCGGCTTGTCGCTTGGCGGCTTTTTGCGGCGTTCGAAGCAAAGCGCAAAATAAACTCGCGCAAATCCTTCATTTTTTCTTCGCGCTTTTTTGCCTGATCCTTTGCCTGACGCTGCATAATTTGGCTCATCTGATACCAAAAGTCATAGTTGCCCGTGAATTGGCTGATTTTACCGTAGTCGATGTCGCAAATATAGGTACATACCGCATTCAAAAAGTGGCGGTCGTGGCTGACGACAATGACGGTATTCGGAAAATCGATTAAAAAATCTTCAAGCCAAGTGATTGATTCCAAATCCAAGCCGTTGGTCGGTTCGTCCAAAAGAAGGATATCCGGCTCTCCGAAAATGGCTTGGGCAAGCAAAACGCGCACCTTTTGGCTTTCGTCGAGTTCGCTCATCATGCGGTTGTGATACTCTTCTTCAAGGCCCAAGCCCGAAAGCATTTGTTCGATTTGATTTTCGGCTTCCCATCCGCCCAATTCGGCAAACTCGGCTTCAAGTTCGCTTGCGCGGATGCCGTCTTCTTCGCTGAAATCTTCTTTTGCGTAAATCGCTTCGCGCGCTTTGGCACATTCGTACAGCTTGGGGTAGCCGGACATTACCGTGTCCTTTACCGAAAACTCGTCAAAGGCAAAGTGGTCCTGTTTGAGAACCGCCATACGCTCGCCTGGTGTCATAATGATTTGACCCGAATCGTGTTCAAGTTCGCCCGAAAGAATTTTTAAAAAGGTGGATTTTCCCGCACCGTTTGCGCCGATAATGCCGTAGCAGTTGCCCGGTGTAAATTTAAGATTTACGTCTTTAAAAAGGGAGCGTTCCCCGAATTTTAAACTGATATCGCTTACGTGTAACATGCTTTCTCCTCGGCCGATTTATGTAAGTTTTTGTGAGCGCGCGGCTTTTATACCGATTACCGCTTTATTTTCTTTTGCCGAATAAGCCTTTGATAGCGGCAAAAAGACCTTTTTTAGCGGGAGCCTGTCCGGTTTTGCCTGATTGAACCGCTTTATTTTGAGCGCCCTTCGCCGAAGTTTTGGCTCTTTTATCCGCATTACCCGAATGCGCGGCTTTGGCGGCGGCATTGTCGGCAGCGCCGTAATTTTTTCCGTCCCGTTTTTTGGTAAAGCGCTCTTTTTTATTGCCCCTGCGTTTAAAACCGCCTTGAGCCTTATCATTCTTTTTACCGCGCTCATCAAAACCGCCGCGGTTTTCGTCCGCTTTGCAGGTACCGCCTTCACCGCCGTATTTTTCGCGGTAGAATTTCATACGCTCTTCAAACGACAGGCTGCTTATATCCCGTGCCGATTTATAGGGCTTTTCGGATACGGTACCGGCAGCACCGAGGGTGGAATCGGTACGTGAATGCTTTTTGCTTCCTTCAAAACCGCTTGCGGAATCGCCGTCTCTTTTACCGAAGCGTCCTGCCGATCGTCCGGAAGAAGAGCGCTCAAAGCGTCCCGACTTTGCCCCGGGGCCTTTGGCACGCTTTCCGCCGCGTCCCGAGCCCCGCTCGTAATCGTTGTCTTCGCGGTAAAAGCCGGTTTTAATATATACGCCCGCACTTTTGTCTTCGGCAAATTGTTCTTCGCAGGCAACCGAGGAGGGTATCGAATTTCCCAAATAACGCTCGATTGCAGGCAAATTGTATACGTCCTGCTCGGAGCAAAAGGTATAGGCCTTGCCGCTTTTTCCCGCGCGGGCGGTTCTTCCGATGCGGTGGACGTAGTTTTCCGCTTCGTTCGGTAAATCGAAGTTGATAACCATCGCAAGGTCGTTGACGTCTATGCCGCGGGCTGCAACATCGGTTGCAACCAAACAGGTAAGCGAGCCGCTTTTAAACGAGTTGAGTACTTGCAGGCGCTTCGACTGAGGTAAATCGCCGATGATGAATTCCGATTCTATGCCGTTAAGGCCTAAGCGTTTGGCAATCACTTCGCAGCTTCGTTTTGTATTGCAAAAAATCAGTACGCTTTCGGCTTTTTCTTTTTTAAGGATTCCCAGTAAAAGTTTGATTTTATCGTCACTTGAAACGTGCAGGAGCATTTGGTCGATTTCGTCGACTGTAATGTGTTCTGCTTCGATTGTAATTTCCTGAGCGTTATCCGTGTATTCCCATGCAAGATTTTTTACATAGGTATTTAAAGTCGCACTGAACAGCATGGTTTGCCGCTCTTCGGTTTTCGGCAGCACCTTGATGAGCTTTCGTAAATCGGGATAAAATCCCATGTCGAACATACGGTCGGCTTCATCGACAACCAAAAAGCCTACGGTACTCAAATCCATAATACCCGACTCCTGCAAGTCTATAAGACGGCCGGGGGTTCCGATAATGATGTCTACGCCTTTTTTTAAAAGGGCTGTCTGTTTAGTGTAACCGACACCGCCGTAAAAACTTGCGGCTTTTAATTTTGTTGCCGATAAAAGGTTTTTCGCTTCTTCTTCCACTTGTACCGTAAGCTCGCGCGTGGGAACCATAACAAGGGCTTTTTTGCCGGTCATTTTGGGATTGGCGAGCATTTGCTGAATAACGGTAATTAAATAGGCGGCGGTTTTTCCCGTGCCCGTTTGCGATTGGACATACAAGTCCGCGCCCTCAAAGGCGCCTGTTAATACCCGTTCCTGAACGGGCGTGCAGGTTACATACCCCGCTTTTTGTATACCCTCCATAAGAGCGGTATCTAAATTCAATTCACTAAAGTCCATAGTATCTCTTTTATATTTGATTTATATGTAAAGTCTTGCAAATACTGCGATATTGTACCATAGATTACGGAAAGGGTAAAGAGCTGAAAAGCGCACCTCCGTGTGCGCTTTTCAGCAACGATTATTAGACGGTATTCACCGCCTAATAATCGGGGGTATACAGCTTGTGCCGGCATCCGTGCCGGCGGTAAAAGAAGAGGAGGAACCGTGAAGATATGTCCTGTCCGATTTTATGCCGATATGCAGCTTGTGCCGGTATCAGTGTATAACAAACTTGCGGGTTTGAGAAAAACGGGATATAATAAATATCATATTTTTTGCTTGATACATCTATGAGGAAGGTGATATGCGCGGTGCAGTAATCGGAAGTTTGTTTCAATCTCATTATCGGTTTGACGGATGCAAGGGAAAGGATTTTAATACCGTTATTAATGAAAATCCGGTTATCAAAGATGCCGCGGCTGTTTTATGTTTTGACAAGACATTCGCCGATATACATAGCGGAACCGTATCCGCCGAAGATGATTTTTTAAATTTATTGCGGAAAAATTTTAACGACTTTGCCGCAGGAACATACTCCGATATTTTTAAAACATGGATAGAGGCGGATAAAAGTCCGCCTTTGAAAATATATGACGACCGCTTTGTTTTAGCGGCCGCGTCCATAGGTGCGCTTTGTAAAAACTCTCATGAAATACCGAAAGAGGTTAAAAAAACTCTCGATATGTTATCTTCCGATTCCGATGCTCTTAAAACGGCGGAATTGTTTGCTGCCGCTGTATTTGCCGCTTATCACGGGGCTGTAAAATCTGAAATCTCCGACTTGTGTTTCGGGCCGTCGTTTATCTTCAAATTTGAGAACAAAAATGCCGCAGATAACGAAGATGAAGTTTATAGCGATGAGAACGATGATTATCCCGGTGAAGCAAAACTCAAGGAAATTATTCCGGCAGGATCGGCGCGTTCGCCGGATACGGTATTTATTGAAGCTGTATATGCATTTTTACAAGCCGAATCATTTGAAGATACGTTGTATCATGCTTCGCGTTTTGACAAAGGCGACGGCATTATTTGTGCGTTTGCAGGTTGTTTGGCTGAAGCCTATTACGGCATTCCGAATGTATTTGAAAAAAAATATATACTGTTTTTGCCGGAATCTTTACGTTCTCTTTACAGGGCATGGAAACTGTATATAAAAGATTTTAATAAAAAAACTCCTTTCGGAATTTTAACAAAATATGTTTCGCGGTTAGACTCCGATCAGGATTTGTTTTGTTTTCAGAATGAATTTTTATTTTTTGCGAAAACACATAGCGAGTACGAATTGGAAGATTACGAACACATTCTGCAATCAAGGGAAATCAGTTGGACGGAAGATTCTTTAACAAAGACCGACTCAAAGAATTTTGACGCAAGAACCCTTTTGGCTTGTATTATGGCCGTTTTTAGAGCCGATTATTTGAGTCCCGGAGTTTTAGATATATTAATTTATAAAGGCGTATTAAAACGTTGGCTCAAAAGTTTAAAAACGATAGATAAAGAGGCTAAGGCTGAAACCGATTTTCCCGATATAACCGATGTGCATTTGGAAGTCCTCTGCGGTAACAGAATTGAAGTTTTTAAAATAGAAGAAGGCATGGTATCGCTTTCCATTGATGATGTCGATGAATTTTCGATACGGCATACGTTTAATTTTTCTTCGGGAAAATACGCCGTTATTATAGCCGGAATATGTATGAAAATTCGTGAAGCTCTTGAATCCTCATTATGGAAAGATACGAATGAAGTTACCGAATCCGCTGTGCGTTTCCGTTTACAGGCAATCGCGGAAGATAAATCCGTATATGAACATTTCGGTGTATATAATAGAGTACATCTTCCCGAAAAAGAATGGCTTTCGGTAATCGAAACCATTCGGATTTTTTTTAACGATTTTATAAACTCATACGCTATCAACACGGGCATTTTTATGAACGCTATGAATACGGGTGAAGTAAAATATTGCGGAGTGGAATTTTCATCGGGCGGACACCTGTATCATTACCGCACCGATAATTTGGACATTGCGGTCGGGGACAGGGTAATTGTGCCGGTCGGTGCGGACAACGATGAGCGTATTGCATATATAAAAACCGTTGAATTTTGCCGTTGGGACAATACGCCTTATCCGCTTGAAAAAACAAAGGCTATCATCGCAAAAGTGAGTAAAAATGATTCAATTTCCGGCCCTTACTATATCGAGGATAAATAAAAATAGTTTCATTATTCCCCCGCATATTTACACCGAAGAAAACTAACCTTTCACCTCTTTCTATATTTATTCGGAAGCATACCTGTATACTTTTCAAAACAGGCCGAAAAATAGCCGGTGCTGCTGTAGCCTAGACTTTGGGCGATGTTTGCAACATACATATTAGTATTAAAAAGCAAGGAGCAGGCTTTTTCCATCTTTTTATTAACAAGATAATCGGTGAGCGGGAAACCGGTAACGGCTTTAAAAACATATTTAAATTTTGAAGGACTCATATACGACATTTTTGCAAGCGTTTCAAGCGGAAGTCTTTTGTGTAAGTTTTTATTTAT
>CAUURR010000062.1:0-10167 GCA_963547555.1 uncultured Treponema sp.
CATTTGATTGATAATTCCGTTGTTATTCGAAAACATCGTTTGCCAGATAAGGGCTGTTGTAACGGTCGGAACCAGCATGGGCAAAAGCAAGAGAGTGCGCACCAAACTTTGCCCCGTATGTAAACTGTTGACAAAAAGGGCCAACACAAGACCGATAAAAGTTTCAATAATAACGGCAAAGACGGTAAATTTAACCGTATTCCACAATGCCCTTTGAAAATAAGCATCTTTAAAAATATTGATATAATTTTTAACACCGATAAAATGCGCACTTTTTTTGGACAACAGGTAATAATCGGTAAAGCCGTTTCTTATCGTAAAAAAAAGAGGAAAAAGGCTGAGTACCGTCAGCAAAACCGCCGCAGGTAAAATCATCGAATATATAAAACCTTTATGTGTCTTTATCATCTGAAATCCTCGCCTAGGCAAAAGCACAGGAACCGGAATTGCCAAAGCAATCGATTGTTTTTTGAACAATCCCGTTTTTTAACGGCTCCTGTGCCTTACCTTATTTTAGGGTAACTCTAAAAACCGAAGTTTTCAAAGATTCCTTTTATTTTTTCATTATTTCTTCAATAGCCTTTTTGGCGTCGGCCAAACCGGTGTCTATGTTCTTTCCTGCCGAAACGACATTTGAAAGTTCTATACCGAAAGCATTTTCAACAGCCGACCATTTCGGTGTACGGGGACGTACTACCGAATTTTTTGTACCTTCATAAATAACGCTGAAATAGGGATATTTTGCCGTTATTACGGAATCGGTAAAAACGCTTGTGCGCGTAGGAACGCCTCCCTTATCAACCGCGGCTTTTTGCACTTCCGCGCTGGTTAAATACGTTAAAAGCTTTAAGGCAAGCTCTTTATGCGTACTGTTTGCGGTAATACCCATCATCCAGTTGCCGATCATACCGGTTGCATTTTGTGCGGAAGAAGCCGATACGCGGTCGGGGATAGCGGCATAGGCGGCTTGCGCATTTGCCGATGAAATAAACCATGAAGGCCAGCCTAAAGCCATACCCGCATTGCCGTTTGCAACCGAAGCGACTATATCGTTTTTTTCGTAATTGGCGCCGGCCGCAAACAAATCGCAGTACATTTTAAGCGCCTTTTTTGCTTCCGGAGAATCCACAATAACATTCCAGTTTTCGTCAAACACATTGCCGCCGTAAGCCCACAAAACGGGTAAAAAATCCGAAACAATCGGGTTTCCCTGCTGTCCGCGAATTACATAACCGGCTTTGCCCGCCGATTTTATTTTTTTTGCGGTGTTTAACACATCTTCCCAAGAAGCGGGGAGAGCCGTACCGCTTTCTTTTAATACGGATTCGTTATAGAAAAAAAGCTGAACATTTCCCGTAAAGGGCAAGGCATAAGTATCGCCCTTTGCATAAGGACTTTTTCCCAAAGCGGCGGACTTTTCCACAAAATCCTTATCGTCCTTATAGCCCATAGCCGTCAAATTTTGCAAAACACCGTTTTCGGTAAATTCGGGCATAACCGGATCGTCTATCATTACAAGATCGTATACGCCCTTACTGTTGATTGAATCGAGAGCCGCACGCTGTTTTAAATCGTCCGCACCGAAACCGAGCACATTTACCGTACAATTATGCTTTTGTTCAAACTCTCCTTTCATAGCTTGAATAACATCGGTGTGCGTTCCTCCACGGGCGGCAACGGTTAATACAATCTTTTCCGCAGAAGCCGCTTCGGCCTTTTCTTCATCCTTTTTACTGCAAGCTGAAAAACATACGATTCCGGCCGCAATAATTGCAAAACCTTTTACCCATCTTTCTCTTTTCATCTCTGCCTCCTTTGATGTGATGAAAAAATACCTTTTATATTCCGTGCTTTTTAGCCGCCGGCATCGAAAGCACGAATTATCAGCCCTTTACCGCACCTCCCGCCAGGCCTTTAATAAGATAGGTTTGAGCAAAAAGTACAAAAAGCGAAACGGGAATAACCGAAAGCACACCGCCTGCAGCAATATTTCCCCATTGCGCAAGCTCCTGTTCGCTGTTTAAAGTCGCCAATACAAGAGGAACGGTGTAATGCTCCGATTTTTGCACAAAAATAACGCCGTATAAATATTCATTCCAAGAAGTCATAAAAGTTAAAATCAAAACCGCCGCAAGACCGGGTAAAATCAAGGGTAAAATAATCCTTCTGAAAACCGCCCATTCACCGGCACCGTCGATTTTTGCACTTTCTTCCAATTCTTTGGGCTGATTTGCAAAAAAACTTATTAAGTACCAGATGATAAAGGGAATATTCAAAAGAACGTGCGATAACACTGTCGGTATCTTTGTGCCGAGTAAGCCGACACGGTTCATCATAACATACAGGGGAATTGCAAAAGCAATCGGCGGAAGAACACGCAGTAACAGTACCCACAAAATACCGCTCTTTTTTAACAAGAAAGTAAAACGTGCACGTGAAAATATATATGCACAGGGAACGCCTGCACAAACGGCTATTGCCAAAGAAATTAAAGCGGTTTGCAGACTGTTTATAATTGAACCGCCGATATTTTTAACCGTAAAAAGCGAGATAAAGTGTTTTACCGTAAACGACTGCGGAACAATCGATAATTTTGTTTCAAGTTCGGCGGCACTGCGGATGGAAAGCGAAAGCATCCAATAAATCGGAAACAGCGTCCAAATTAAAATCAATGCAAGAAAAACCGCTTTCCACGGCTGCATTCTTTTTCTCATACTTTCCTCCCCTTATATAAGAGAACGCACATCGTTGTCCGTATAAAAGTCGGCAATATAGCGTTCAATATCGGAACGCTTTCCGCGGAAAGGCCCCTTTGTTTCCATTTTAAGCGATACGAGCGCCGTTGCAAACAAAAGGGACTCGGGAATATCTGCGGTATTGCGCGATGCAATATAGGATGCAAAGGTTGTATCTCCGCGTCCGGTACGGCCGTCTAAAGAGCGTGCTTTTATCGGACAGCTGTAAAACACATCTTTTGTACGCGCGATAACTTCCGTATTATGGGTTATGAGCACTTCTTTTGCTCCCCACTCGCAAAGCCGCTCGGCGGCCTCGTGCGTATTCGACAAGCCTGTCAGTATTTCAGCTTCTTTTGCGTCCGCCTTAAAATAATCGATATAAGATATATAATCGCGTTTATGCTTCCAATCGTCATAGTCCATTGAACCGCCTGCCGAAGGTCGTCGGAGCAGACACTGGGCATCTACGGCGATTTTTCCGCGGCCGTAAATCGCCTTAAAAAGCACATCGTCAAAATCGCCCGTAGTTAATCCGGCAAAGTGGTAAATAAGGGCGGGTACTTTTAAAATATCGCACAAATAAAAGGGGGCGGATTCACTGATTAAATCGCAGCTTCTTTGTTCTTTATCCGCCGTAAAATAGGTATTGCGTATCGAAGTGGTGTCGGCACTGTATAAGCGATAGACATCCATGGGAGCCTCATCCAATTCGGCAAGAACCGTCGCATCCGTATCGTTGCACTTGGTACAAACGGCTGTTTTAAAACCTGCACCGGAGGCGGCATAGCCTGACTGAATTATAGCACCGCCGAGCAGACGGTCTTCATGTCCCAAATGGTCAATCATAATATCCTTCGATACCGGCCCGATACAGACGATGTCGTACGGAACTGCGTTTTGTTTTTTGCCCGCACCGGAAGTATATTCAAGTGCTGTTGTTACACGGTTTGTCGTAATACCGTCAACGGCATAATCAATCATCCGCTTAATATCATTTTCATTATCCGGCGTCCACACAAATACCTGTAAGCCCTGTCTGTGGCAGGCAAAAACAAAGTCCTTTGTAACTTCTTCAAAAGACAGATTAAGCGCTTTTAAACCGGGCAGGTTATGTTTGAGCTCACTTAAAAATGAAGCGGTTTCATCCTTTTTTTCGGATAAGGATACGTTATATAAAACCCGGTCTTTTGCCTTCGTAAGCGAGCGGAAGGTTTCGGAAGAGACACAGCCGCTGAAAAAGGCGCGGTGGATAAAATCTTTTTGCTCCAAAAATTCAATAAGAGAGGGTAACACATCTTCTTTTAAATCAAAATTGATGCAGACTGAAGGAGCGCTCTCAAACAGTTTCAGCGCGTCTTCCAAAAAGAAAAGAACGGCATCGGAAGAAGGCATATCGTGCGAAAGATAAAAGCCCCGCTCATTTTTCCGTATATCCACTTCCACAACATCGCAGCCCGAATCCAGAGCTTTTTCTATATACCCCTTCGAATTCGGCACGGTATTTTCACAGCCGCTGTGAGCGGTTAATATACATAATTTTTCAGACATATAAAACTCCTTTGCATAAATAAAAAACAGGATTTCAAATAAACCTGACTATGATTTATAAGAAATATTTTCATGTAATAGTAAAAATAATAGTAAAAATCGGATAAATGTATTTAAAGTATAGCATGGGAATTCTCAGCTGTCAAACATTTTAAATAGTTTTTCAAGATTTACCCATATTTTGAGTAAATCTATAAATATTTATGATTTTTCTTGCAAAATTTCGCAACATAGTCTATCATATTTTAAGAAACATATTATAGGAGTGTACTATGTTTAATAAAGACTCGGTTTTTTTGGGTATTGCCCCGATTGGCTGGTGTAATGACGATATGCCGGAATTGGGCAAAGAAAACACTTTCGAACAGACAATCAGCGAAATGGCTTTGGCGGGTTTTACCGGATGCGAAATAGGGAATAAATATCCGTCCGACCCGGCAGTATTAAAAGAAGCTTTGGATTTACGCGGTATGCGCATAGCCAGCCGCTGGTTCAGTTCTTTTTTAATTACAAAGCCTTTGAACGAAAACGTTGCATCTTTCAAAAAAGAATTGGATTTTTTAAGCGCGGTAAAAGCCAACCGCATAAATGTAAGCGAACAAAGCTACAGCATTCAAGGAAAAACGGACGTACCCGTTTTGGAAAAAGAAAAATATGTTATGAACGAAAGCGAATGGAAAACGTTCACAACGGGTTTGAATGAATTGGGAAAAATCGCTGCGGACAGGGGCTTTAAACTGTGCTTCCACCATCACATGGGAACGGTTGTACAAACTCTTGCCGAAACGGAACGAATGATGGAAGAAACAGATCCAGAATACGTTCATCTTTGCTACGACACGGGACACTTTACCTTTGCAGGAGAAGATCCCGCAGCAATTCTTAAAAAACACGTAAAACGGATCGGTCATGTGCACTTAAAAGACGTAAGAGCTGATGTATTAAAAAAAGTAAAAGAAAATAAATGGAGCTTTTTAACGGCGGTTAAAAACGGAGCTTTTACCGTTCCCGGCGACGGCTGCATTGACTTTGACACGGTATTTAAGCTGCTTGCCGACAACGCTTACACCGGCTGGCTTTTGGTGGAAGCCGAACAGGATCCCGCAAAGGCAAATCCGTTTAAATACGCAAAAATGGCACGTGCTTTTATACAAGAACACGCAAAAATATAGTAATTAAGAAAACCGTCCAAAAACTGAAGTCTTTGGACGGTTTCGGCGATTTTTTGCATTTCCGGCATCCGTGCCGGGAATTTTTCTTAGCCGGAGCCGGAAACAGCTAAATTGCTTTATCGGCAATTATTTTTCGGCTAATCCTTTTCCCAAGCCTTTTCTTTTAAGTTTGTATAAATATATACACCGGCCGAAACGGAGCACAGCAAAAACATAATGACCGAAAGAGCTGCCGCCCGCTCATAGCGTAAATATTTATTGAACTGGTCGAAGAGGGATATACCGAGCATTTTCGGAAAATTACCGCCCATTAAGTAAGGCGTCGTAAAAGCACCGACATTCGACATAAACACGAAAGTTCCGGCAACGACAATATCCTTTAGCGACAAAGGTAAAATCATCGAAAAAAATACACGCACCTTACCTGCGCCCACATCACGAGCGCTTTCGATTATGGAATCGGGAACGGCACTTAACCCGGCGGTAATCATAAGGGCGGCAAACGGAATGTTAAACCACAGGTTCATTAAAATCATACCGCCTGCATGATACATAAGCCCCAATTTTAGATCGGTGCCGAAAAGGTTTGAAATGCGGTTTATAAGTCCCGAATCGCGGATAATCGTAATCATCGCATAGACTGCAACAAGGCCGGGTATAAACCGCGGCAGTAAATACAGACTGCCGATTGCCCGTGAAAAAGGTGAGTCTACAAATCGCAAAAAGAGTGCTAAAAGATATGCTACAAAGACGGCAATCACAACCGTCATCACTACTACAAAAAGGGTATACCCCAAATTCGTCAACTCTCTTTTGGTTGTAAAAAAGAAAAGATAATTGTCGAAAGTAAAGCCGCCTGTTTTCGGATCCGTGAAGCTTTTTTTGAGCGCAGTCAAAATCGGAACTGCAACCACAGCCATAACCGTTAAAAAGGCGGGCATTACCAAAGCATAAGCGGTCAACCGCTGTTTTACCGTTTTATCAAACATAATTCCCTGCCTTAAAATTCATGATAGCGATTTACGCCCAAATGCACCTGCTGCCCGGGTACGAGATTTTTAGCCTGCTCCCGTGTGGCAAAACAGCGGACAATCGAAGAACCGCACTGTATCGTAACTTCTTCATAATGACCAAGCACCATAAGAGTGCGGATAGTGCCCGTAAAATCGGAAGCGGTATCGCTTATTGTAATATCTTCGGGACGGGCGGCGATTATTTTTCCGTTGTGATTTAAAAAATTCATCTCTCCGATAAATGAAGCGACATAGCGAGATGCCGGTTTGTCATATATTTCGGTCGGAGTTCCGATTTGCTCAAACACGCCCTTGTTCATAACTACAATGCGGTGAGAAATCGCCATCGCTTCTTCCTGATCATGGGTAACAAAAACAACCGTAATACCCAATTCCGATTGTATCTTTTTCAATTCTTCGCGCATTTGCTGGCGAATTTTCGCATCAAGGGCGGAAAAGGGTTCGTCAAGCAAAAGCACTTCCGGTTTTAGCATTAAAGAACGTGCAATCGCAATGCGCTGTTGCTGTCCGCCCGAAAGCTGACCGGGATATTTTTTTTCACAGCCGCTCATCGATACAAGTTCCAAATATTTTTCAACTTCGGTTTTTATTACGGGTTTCGGCGTTTTCCGAAGCTTTAGACCGAAAGCAAGATTTTCGTAAATCGTCATATGAGTCCACAAGTTATAGCTTTGGAACACCATTGCGGTCGGCCGTTTTTCGGGCGGCAAATGCACAACGGATTTATTATCGATTAAAATATCTCCCGAAGTTATGTCCAAAAAGCCGCCGATAGTGCGCAAAATCGTACTTTTTCCGCAGCCAGAGGGGCCCAACATGGTTACGATTTCACCTTCATAAATACTTAAATTGATATTTTGCACCCCGTCGCCGTTTTTGTACAGTTTTGTCATATCGCGGATTTCAAGTTTTACGGGTCGGGTATCTTTATGCTCACTCATTACAGCCTCCTCGCATTTTTATTTCATTTTAAAACCGCCTGCAATAGCGGCAGGGCCTATGTATTTTCTCATTGCCAATATCAACACTAAAGATGGAACAATCAGTATAAGGGCAAATACGGCACCGGCTTGCCCCGGATAATCGAGAATAATGCCGTACATCTCAACGGGCATGGTTTTTATGCGTCCGAGTCCGACAAGCATAGTTCCCTGGGCTTCTTCCATTGAACCTAAAAAGGTATAGAGGGTTGCAACGGCAATACCGGGCATAGCCATAGGCAGGGTAACGGAAAAAAAAGTCCTTAAGGGGCCGGCACCGGCATCACGGGCGGCTTCTTCCTGTTGGCGGTGTACGGCTCGAAAAGCGCTTGCAGGAAGCCATACCATAAACATCATTGAGTTAATCATATGGATAATAACAACACCCGTCAAAGTTCCCATAAGATTATATTTATAAAATAAAATACCTATCGACGTATAGATTCCCAACTTCGGAAACGCATTCGTCAATAAAAACGAAAGCATAAAAATTTTTCTGCCCGGAAATTTAAAACGGGCAAGGGCATAGGCGGCAGGTATGCACAAGCACATTGAACAGATTGTCGTAATGGCGGCCACCGTAAACGACTGCACAATGGAGGATACCAAACTTTGCTGTTTAAAAATAAATTTCCACCATTTTATACCCCATTCCTGCGGCAAAACGGCCGGAACCGTATAGGTATCGGCAAAAGCAAGCATAACCATATTCAAAAGCGGGCCGTAAAAAAATAAAATAAATACGGCAAACACGATAAACTCAAAAAAACGCTTTTGCCCGACGGCAAAATAAAAACGTTTGGGATTTAAATATTTGAACATAAAATCTCCGTTAATAAATCATTCAAATCTTTAAACGACATCGGCATCTGCCGCTTACGGAAATACCGATTCTCAAATATCCGACCGGCATTATTTCTTTATGATACGGGGGCGGTACACGCACACTGCGCATACCGCCCGAAAAGATAAAACAGCGGTGAACTGTTCCGGAGATTAAGGCAGAGTACTTATTTCGGTATCCCAGCGTTCGTTAAAAGAAGTCGACAGGTTTCCGATAGACATAACGCGGAACTTACTTACATCCAGATCGCGTAAATCTTCGTAACCGGTCAAATCCATCTTTGTAGTATCGACGAGGGGGATTGCAGCCATTTTGCGCACAAGCATGGTTTGAGCCTGCTCACTTAAAATGTAGTTAATAAAAGCGAAAGCTCCGTCCTTATTGGAACCGAAAGAGGGAACAATCAATCCCTGAACGGATCCGGTAAATGAGGGCTGAATCGTCGTCATTTTGATATATTCGGGAACGGTTCCCGCCGCACGCTGTGAAAGGAGCATATCCGCCCATGTCGGGCACATATCGATTTCGCCGTTTGAAAGTAAATCAAGTGTTCCCTGATTTTTATTGGGATACACAACGGAGCCTCCGGACTTATACATAAAAGGATGAATTTTTGCCAAATATGCAAAACCGGGATCCCATTCTTTCATCCATTTTTCATCATCGCTCATAACCGCGGATGCATCGTCGATAAAGTTATAAACGGCAGTGCGAACAAAGGAATCGCCGGAACCGCCGGTACCCGGAGTGTTATATACAAAACGGCCGGGGTTATTCATAATCCATTTTGTCAATTCATCGGTTGTTTTCGGCGGTGTAGAAACCTTTTTTGAATTATATGCCAAAACAACGGTTGTTCCGCGGTAAGGCTGCAAATAACCTTTGGCAACCGGCGGCTGAGCGGAAACACCGGCAGCATTCGGAATTTTGGCAGGATCAAGCTTTACAAAAGCTTCTTCGCCGATAAGCGAAACAACTCGGGATAAATCGTCTCCGCCGAGGTCCACTATATCGTAGTCGGTATTTGTCTGCTTTGCCTTATAAGCGGCGGAAACCATATCAACCAACGTTTGGGTACCCGTACCGGTAAGCATAAAATTCAGCTTTACTTCATATTTTCCGGCATATTCGGAAGCGGTATTGAAGTCCGCAGCCAAGGCTTCAAAAATTTGACGAACATTGTCGGAACCGGTTGCCCACAGGTTGACTACCTTGTTGTCCTTTGTTTCGGTCTTTTTGGCACAAGCCGTGAATAAAAGCGCTGAAACAATACATGCGGCTAAAACCGCATACATCCGATTTTTTTTCATGTTTTGCACTCCTTTATGTTAAAAAATAATAATCAGATTAAAATATTTTAACACGGGAATTCCAATCACGCAAGGAAAAAAACAAATTTAACACAAAAAAAGCGGTATTTTACAAGAAAATCACCAAAATATACTCAATTATCGCTTTTTTGTATCGCTATAGATGAAGATAATCAGCACAATTAAAAGGAGGGTTAAAAAAACGATATATCCGAGGGTAATAAAATCCGTGTACGGGCGAAACACTGAAACCGCTATACCGGCAAGAATCGTAGACAAGCCCAAAACAAAGATAAAACCGCAACTTATACGCGTCAGGCGGCGCATAGCAGGAGGCATATCTTCGGTTATTTTTTTACGCCGAACAAAAAAAGATGCAGCAATGCAAAAAAGTCCCGCCGCAAAAAACAGCAAAGAAAAAACAAAAGATTTCATGTTACACCTTCCTTTTCCGCAAGCCTTTTTTGCACTGCAATTCCGATACTTTTATACTCTTATTCAATCGTAAACTTTTCGACCTCTTGTACAAGTACGGCGGCAC
>CAUURR010000063.1:0-10120 GCA_963547555.1 uncultured Treponema sp.
GCTATTTGTTTTGCGATTACGACAAAAAAGAAGTTATCTTTTTTCAAAACGATCGGCAGGAAATTTATACATGGGAACGCAGCACGCTGCGCAGAAACGGCATTCTCGTATACACAACAAACCGGTCTATGTCGAATATTTCACGCCGTTTCGACATAGCGCTTGTTTCCGCCGATGAAATACGCATAAAAGTTGTCGATGATTTGGGCATGCTCATCGGTTCGGAAACGCTCTGGGACGGAAATTACAAAAAGCAAAATACCGAAACGCTTTCTACGGACACAAGCAAAAAAGAAGAAAAGCGTTCCGACATTACCGCCGTTTTGCAAACAACAAGCAGAACTTTTTGGAAATGCGATAACGGCTGGAACATAACTTTTTCGGGCAGCGCTTATTCGGCAAAAAACGGGACGGCTGCGGAAATCGGCGTATTTTCACCGCTGACGATTTTCGGCGAAAACCTGCTGCAATTTAACAGCCGGCAAAACGGCGGCGTCTTTTCGGGATTTTACCGTACGGAAATCACTGCGGGACCGGTAACCGATGCCGAAACGGGAAAGAGCGCAAACGGGACACGCATCGTTTTGCATCCGGTTACGGTAAGCCTTTCGCAAATAGAGCCGGCGGCGGTCAAGAGCCTTCAGCTTGAATTGGAAACGGTGCAGGATTAAAGAAAAACCAAAACGGAGCCGGCAGCAACCGGGCGTTGCCCGCACAGACTGCGGCTTCGGGGGAATCGGGAAAATCGCTTTGCAGCTTTTGAGCCCATTTTTTTTCGCCCGTTATATGGTACAGGGTTAAAAGCAGCGCCGGTCTTACACTGAGCATATCCTGCGAAGAAACGTAGGTTTGCAGTACCGACACGGGACCTTCAAGTTCTTTTTCGGTTTGAGCCTTTATAATCCAACTCCACAACGCATAGAGCTTTACGGACGCTTTTATATTCGCGTCGGAAGCGGATGCAAACGCCGTACTGAGCAAAAAGTCGGCACCCGATACGTCGCCGCATGAAAGCGAACAGCGGACACTGCCGAGCAACAGTTTTTGCCCGCGCAGACTTTGAACGCCGGCCAAAGAAGCCGCAGAAGAATAGGTTGCAGCCGCCTCCGCATAAAGGCCGATTTGTTCTTGAAGCGGCGCGAGCGCTTCGCCGGCTTTGAGCCTGTCTTCCGAAGCGGCCGCGGTTTTTAAGGTTTTTGCAAGCGATTCCATATACGGCTGCAAGCCCGCCGCCGTACCTTTGGCGCCGCCCGAAGCTTTTGAAGCGCCGGCCTTTTGCGCAAAAAGAAAAACGGACAGCATAAAAACGAGCAAAACCGACGCCGCGCTTTTTTTATAACAAAACAATTCCGTTACCTTCCGCCGCGGCCGCTTATGGTCGTTTGTTGTTTTTCGAAGCCTTAACTCTTTCGACGGCTTCGGCATAAGGCAAATCTTCAACGGCCGCAAGAACTTCCGGGGAAAGCTGCTTTTTGTTTTTAAGCCCTTTTTCCGGTTTTATTGCAGGCTCTTTTTTGCCGCGGCTCAGCGCGAACGGCAGCGTTACGAGAATTCCGGCCAAAAATGCAAATAGAATGGTTAAGAAAACCGGAATTTGCTCAAAGGTTTTAAATCCCAAATTGATGTTGCAGGCGTTTCCCAAATTCAAGCCCGTAAACACGGCTCCCAAAATCAAAAAAAATATAAACAGAATAAATTTCCACGGCATAATTTTCTCACCTTACCTTATTTTACCATGAATGCACCGTATTCGGCAACTCTGTAACTCGTAATTCATATGATTGTACCGCGGAACGTATTTCCGTGCAGTTTATCCAAACGCACTTGCACAAAATGCCCGCACAGTTCTTTTCCGGCGGCAAACACTACGCGGAAGTCGCGTTCCGTATGTCCCAAAAGTTCGGCCTTGTCGTCGCGCGACGGACTTTCGGCCAACACCGTTACCGTTTGCCCGAGCTTTTTCAAAGCTTCTTCTTTCGTAATAACCTGCTGAAGATCTATGACTTTTTGCAATCGCGCTTTTTTTTCGTCCGTGGGAACCTGATCGGCAAACGAACAGGCGGGCGTTCCTTCGCGCGGGTTGTAGTAATACATAAAGGCCGCTTCGTAGCGCACGCGGCGCATCAAAGAAAGCGTTTGCTCGACATCTTCTTCCGTTTCGCCGGGGAAGCCTATAAGAATGTCGGTCGTAAGCGATACGTCGGGCAGCGCCGAACGGATGCGGTCTACCAAATCGAGATAGGTTTCACGGCTGTAGTGCCGGTTCATTTTTTGCAAAATTCGGCTCGAACCGTGCTGAACGGGCAAGTGAATGTGCCGGCATACGCGCGGCCGATTTTTAATCACATCGATTAAGCTGTCGGAAAAATCCTTCGGATGGCTCGACATAAAGCGTATCCATTTAATCGGGGAAGATGTTTTTTCCAAATGATCGGCTATGCGGTCCAAAAGCAGCGGAAAATCAATTGTGCGGCCTTGTCCTGTTTGTTCTGCTTGCTCGGCTTGCGGGACTTGACCTGCGTGCCTGTACGAATTGACGTTTTGCCCCAAAAGAGTAATTTCGCACACATTCCGTTCCGAAAGCACATCGAGTTCTTTAACGATTTCGGCAAAGGGACGCGAGATTTCCCTGCCGCGTACATAGGGCACGATACAATAGGTACAAAAATTATTGCACCCGTGCATAATCGGCACAAAGGCTTGGAAGGCGCCCGGCTCCAAAGAAAGGGGGGCAAAACTGTATGCGGGCGCGTCGGGAAAATCCTGTTTATCGTTTTCCGCCTGCCAGCCGTAGGTGCGCGCGCTTTGCAGACCGGCACCGACCGTATACGGCGGAACGTTTTGTACGGCCGCCGGCTTTTTGCCCGCCGCCGGGAGTCGAAAAACGGCCGCACGGAACGGGGATGCGTTTATATTTTCATTCGTTTTTATGCCGGCGCTTTCGGCCGCGGCGGCAATATCGGCAAAACGTTCTTTTTCAAAATTGCCGACTACATAGTCGACTGCGGGAAAGCGTTCCCGTATCTTTTCTTTGAGCCTTTCGGCCATACAGCCGGTAACGGCGAGCACAAAGGGCTTGCCTTCGCACCGTTCTTTGCGCAAAGCCGTGTACCAGCCGAGCCGGCCGTTTACGCGGCTTTCGGCAGTGGCGCGCACGGAACACGTATTTATGATAATCAAATCGGCCGTTTGAGCCGAGTCCGCCGCGCTCCATCCGCGCGCAAGCAAAAGCTGCTCTATTGCGGAGGATTCGGCTTTATTCATCTGACAGCCGTAGGTTTCAAAAAAAAAGGTCATATATGTATTATTTAAGCACGTCGTTCAATTCGCCGTCTTTTTCGGCGACAAACTCGCTTCCGTCTTCGTAGTGAATGACGATGGTCGGATTGCGCACGACGCCGTCGTAGTGAATGAGGCTTTTCGCATCGTTGTCGTAATTGCTGCCGATGGCAAAGTGGCAGGTTTTAAACGCTTTTTCGTCTTCAAGCATTTTTCCCGTAATACGTGCGGCGGGGTTGAGTCCGATACCGAGCTCTCCTATATTGCGTGCGTTGCGCGCGTATTCGGCACCCTTTCCGGCCGGAAGGCGTCCGTCTTTTTCCATTTCGACAGCTTGCTTTTCGGCCGTACTAATCGATTGCAGCAAGCGCAAGGCTACACAGTTTTCGCCGCTTGTATCGAGGGGCTTTCCGGATTTATTCGCAATCGATGTTACGTATCCTTTATCCACATCGACGACAATCGGATCGTCGATAATGAGCGTTCCTTCGGCAACGCTCATTGAACCGTCGAACACAATGCGCCCTTGGCAGCCTTCCGACGTTTTCGGCGTAAGCGGACTTATAAACACTTCTCCTGCGGGAATATTTCCGCCGCTTCCCGGCTTTGAAAAATCGCCGTCGTCGCAAAAGGCTTCCCGGCCTTTTACGGGAACGGTAATGTCGGTTCCGGAAGGAGAAGTTACGCGCACAAAGGATGCGCCTTTAAACTTATCCGCCAATATGCGGCAGCGTTTTTGCAGCAGTTTATAATCGATGCCCGCAGTGCGCACAAACATATCTATCGTCAAGCCGGGCGTCCACACTGCCCGCATGTTTTTTTTGCCTTCATAATTGTAATTGAAAATATGGCTGAACTCTTCGCCGTTTTCGGCAACAAAGGGCTTTTTCGATCCGGCTTCATCTTTTCCGAGCTTGTTTGCGGACACGGAAAGGCAAATATCCGGCTCGGTGTGAAGCGCCGCAATAACTTCAGGCTCGGCAAAGTCGAGCAGGGTTTTGGTTTTTTGCATAACGATAACCGCTTTGCCGCCCAATTCGTCGGCAGCTTCATAGAGTCTGCGGCTTATTTCAAGGGTTTCGTCTTCGGGATTCGTAATAATCAACACGCGCTCACCTTTTTGAAGAGCGCACACATCGCGTATAACGGTTACAGCCGTTTGTTTTATTTTTTCGTAATCGGTAGTCATAATATAACTATGATACAGCAAAAGGAATGTTTAAAACAAGCGGCTGCATTCACAGCGGCCGTATTGGATCACGTTAAATCAAAATGAAAATTGATATTTTGTTCGGTTGTCAAATTTAAAAAAATGACAACGGTATAAGAAGCGTAAGGAGATCAATTTTCCCGGACTTTTTATTTTCACCCGCTTTTTTCCCCTTGCTTTTTATACACAAAAATGCAATAATTTTTACATACAACGCAAGAGCCGCATTAGGGCTGTATGACAGTTGTATGATGCGGAATGCTTGTACAAAATAAAAAAAACGAAACGTTTATAAGGAATGTGATTTATAATGGAAAAAATACCTGTAGGAGTTTTGGGCGCAACCGGTATGGTCGGTCAGCGCTATATTTATTTATTGGCAAATCATCCCCGATTTGAAGTTACCTATACGGCCGCAAGTGCGCGCTCTGCCGGCAAAACCTTTGAGGAGGCTGTCGAAGGCCGCTGGCACATCGGAAGCGATATTCCCGACGGCGTGCGCCGTTTAACTGTGCAGGACGCAAACGACGTATCGGCGGCCAAGGGAAAATGCCGCTTTGTGTTCAGCGCCCTCGAAATGGATAAGGACAGCATTAAAAAGCTTGAAGAAGCGTATGCGGCCGCAGATATTCCGGTTGTCTCCAATGCAAGCGCAAACCGCTGGACGGAAGACGTTCCCATGCTGATTCCCGAAATAAACCCCGAGCACACGGACGTTATCGCTGCGCAAAAAAAACACCACGGCTGGAACAAGGGCTTTATTGCGGTAAAGCCGAACTGTTCGCTTCAGTCCTATATGACGCCCGTTTTTGCCCTGCAAAAGGCGGGCTTTCCCGTTAAACGGATGATTGTTTCGACAATGCAGGCGGTAAGCGGTGCGGGTTATCCGGGTGTTCCGTCTTTCGATATGATTGACAATATCGTACCCTACATCGGCGGCGAAGAAGAAAAAACCGAAAAAGAGTGTTTGAAAATTCTGGGGCGGGTAAAAGACGGCAAAATAGAAAATGCTTCAGGTCCCCTCGTCGCCGCCCACTGCAACCGCGTACCCGTTATAGACGGACACACCGCCTGCGTCAGTTTGGAATTCGACCTTCCCGGCGAAAAAAAGCCCTCGCTTGAGCAAATTGAAAAAATCTGGACGTCTTTCCGCGCACTGCCGCAGGAATTAAAGCTTCCCTCCGCACCGATTCAGCCGATTCACATACGCCATGAAGCGAACAGACCCCAACCGGTACGCGACCGCGACACGGACAAAGGTATGGCCGTTACGGTCGGCAGGCTTCGCAAATGTCCGATTTTCGATATACGCTTTGTTGCCTTGAGCCACAACACCAAGCGCGGTGCCGCCCTCGGCGGTATTTTAAACGCCGAGCTTTTGGACGCACAGGGCTTTTTCGAATAAATACCGCAGTCCTTATAAAAAATTGTGATAACTTGTGCCGAAAATATCCGCCAACTTCCGCGCCATGCGGGGACTGATTGTCCGGCGGCCGTTTCCCATTCGTTATCCGGTGCGCTTGTACTCCCGTTTTTATCATTCCTCTAAAGCCTCCGTTATGAGCTTATATGCAAGGGAGCCGGGTTTGGGGATTTCGGGAAGGGTGTCTTTGGAAAACCATCGGGCGTCGCTTATTTCATTTTCCTGAACGCATATATCGCCGTTTTTCCAATCCGCGCGGAAGCCTGCCATAAGCTGATCCGGAAATGGCCAGCTTTGACTGGTTACATAGCGTATATTCGTAACTTCAATTCCCGTTTCTTCTTTTATTTCCCGTGCAACACAGGATTCGAGGGTTTCGCCCGGTTCAACGTAGCCTGCAAGACAGGTGTACACGTCGCTATTGCGTCTGCTGTGCTTTGCCAAAAGCAGTTTGCCTTCTTTTTTCACCAAGACGATTATTGCAGGCGAAAGCGAAGGATAAACGCGCCGTGTACACTGTACGCATATGCGGGCGGTTTCATCTTCGGCATCTTTGAGGGCATTACCGCAGCAGGAACAAAATCGGGTGCGCTCTTTCCAATTCAAAAGAGCATAAGCGCGCGAAGCTTCAAAAGCATAGATTTCTTCGGCGGCAAAAACACTGCGCAGCGGAAGCCAATAAAAGCTTTCACCGACGGGCACGTCTTTTTCAAGGCGGGCGGCGGTATAGTCATAATCGGTATCGTACAGCCAATCGGCGATAAAATGATGACGCATACAGCGTTCAAACAGTTCGGCATCGGGCAATTCGTTTTGTGTGCCCGCACATACAAGCAGTTTATTTTCGGAAAATAAAAAAACTCTTTTGCCGGCGGCTTGGGCCGGATTGCTGATTAATGCCATAGATACAGCATAACATGACAATCGGATTCTGTGAACCGTGGTTGTCAAAAAATCGCTTATTTTTTTGCAATCGGGATTTTTGCAAATACGGAGTTCAAAGAACTCGGTTTGGGTGAACACCGGCGTTCAAGGAGCTTGATTCTTGACAAACGCGGTTATCGGGCGGCGGGAGTTTCAACTTTTTCGGAAGGATTCGGCAGTGCAGAAGAAAAAACGTATTCTTCGGGCATATTTCCCGCGATTGAGGGATTGAATACGGTAACACGGTTTCTGCCTGTTCGTTTTGAGTTGTACAAAGCCCGGTCGGCCTGATCAATCAAAGTACGAACGGCAACTTCGTTATGTTCGGGAGAAAATACCGAAATGCCGGCGGAAATGGTCAAGTGAATGCATACATCCTCATGGGTAAAACAATGTTTTTCAATTACATGACGAATACGCTCCGCAACTTTAAAGGCTGCGTGTTCATCCGTGTCAAGAAGCATAACAATGAATTCTTCACCGCCGTAACGGGCCGCCATATCCTGTCCGCGGATGCCGCCGAAAATCAATGACGCTATCTCTTTAAGAATGGTATCGCCGCAGGCATGTCCGTAGGTATCGTTCACGTTTTTAAAAAAATCTATATCAAACATAACAAGGCTTAAAGGCAGTTTATGCTTTGCCGATTTTTCCAGCTTATCCGCCAAAGCGGTATAAAAAAAATGCTTCATTTTCAGCTGCGTCATGGCATCGGTCGTTGTCATTTCGACAAGGGCGGCGTTGTTGATTGCAATGGCGGAAAGCGATGCTACCGTCGATATTTGACAACATTCATAATCGCTGTAAACGGCTTCTTCGGGATTTATACGTTCTCCCAGCAGCAAAATACCGTTTAAATGCGTTTTTTGTTTAAGCGGTACAATCAGCGAGGGATTTAATGAACAAAGCTGCTTCCACGCGCTGCCTTTTTTGAACCGTTTCGGCAGGTCTTTTACGGTATGGGGGCGATTTTCTTCGGCCAGATATAAAATCAGCGGGTCTGAAATATCGATAGTGTAGACTTCGTCGGGATTAAGCGAAAAAGTATTGTAATCGCTTTCCAAAGTAAGAAATCCGGAATCGAATGTTTTCTGTATATACATTCCGGCACCGAGAACACGCATTTGGCACATACACGTAAGCAAAATCGATTCAATTAAGACCGGAAAATCAAGAAGCGAAGAAAGACTTTTAGCGATTTCAATCATCTGTGTACAATCATATAGTTCTTTTTCGGCTGCCTGAAAGGAGCGTGTTTCGGAAGAAAGAGAAGAATCTTTATGAAATCCGACTTGCGTTTTTAGGATTCCCATTTAATATACCAATGCCGATACCGGAAGCAACGTATATCCCGATTCCAAAACAGCGTTTATCAGCACATCTATTTTATCACATATACGCGATGAAAAACAAGAACCTTTGCCGCCGCACGGAAGAAGAACCACATCGCCGGCTTTTAAATCGGCACATATACGGGCAATCGATTCGGAAGATAAAACATCGGTGCAAGAGCTTCCGTCAGGTGTAGCGGACGTATGCGGACGTATCGGATTTTTAATCATTTTGTAACCTGCCGCCGCTCCGGCTTTTTCTATAAATTCCGAGAATCTCCCGTAGGGCGGATACCATAAAAGCTTTAAGTCCTGTTGAGTAAGAGCGTAAAATTCATCTTCGTTTCGTGCCAAGCCGCGGCGGATAAAGTTTTCGTCGATAATAAAATCATCCGACAATAAATCAACGGTTGTATAAAAAGAAGAAACACATTCATGCTTATCGGCCGCAATCGCCTGCACCGTATCGGGAAAGCGGCGCAAAAACTCGCCGTTTATAAAAAATGTTGCAGACAAGCCGCGCGCGCGAAGCATATCCAAGATACAGGCGGTACTTTCATTATTGTCAAAAGCTTCAAACGCAAGGGCAACGGCACCTTTTGTTTTTTTAGGAGCCGCTATATCGGCGAGTAGGGGCAGTGTTTTTCCCGGCCCTTTAAGAGATCTGACAAAAAAAAGATTTTTATAAGTTCCCGATACACGGTTTTCACTTATAATACGCCAGCGGCTGTTCATATTTTGACGTGATCGGCCCGGCTCGATATCGGAAGGCTGCCACGTATTTGTGTCGGGGCTGTATAAAAAGTTGCCTGCTTTTATTTTGCTGATTATGGAAATACCGTCCGAAGCCCACATAAAATCGCCTGCACAAGATAAAAACAATACTTTTTTTGTATTTTCGGCAAGGTTCCATAAACGCACGCTTTCATTTCCGCCTGCGTATAATGAAGAAGAGTTTTTCCAACAAAAAGAAACGATTTTTTCATCGGAAAAGACATGTTCGGCTGTCCAAGAGCGGGGATTATACACATACAAAGCGTCTTCGGTACAAAAAGCGATTTTTGTATTATCGGGGGACATTGCGGGATTTGCCGCCCCTTCCGGTAAAGTGCGGGCTAAAAACCGTACACTTGATACGGAATCCGATTTCGGAAGCACATTGCTTAAAACATAGGCTGCACTTTTACGCGTACCTTCAACCGAAAAATATTCCGTCCATACAAGAGGAATGGTGTTTGCTGTTTCCGTATGAACGGCGGATTTTTCATTATTCGATGGAATCCAAAAAACCGAAAAATCGGCGGGACTGCTTTGCAGAGAAAAAAACGCGGCGTTATATGCGGAACTTTTATCGGTAAGATCAAAATAAAAAATATTTTTTCCGCCTTGAATAACTACCAGCCGGGTTCCGCTGTTATCGGTCCAAAACAAATCTTCGCGGTCGTTAAAAAAAAGAGGCAGCCGACCCGTGATTTTTCCGGTTCCGAGCATAGCCGAATACAGGCTCCTTGTATACAATTCATGCGAAAAAATCGTAAAAATCGAATTGTCGCGGATATAAATCAATTTTTTTTCATCGGCCCAGCGGATGGAAGCAATCGAGCCTTCTCCCAATGAGCGGAAGCGTTCTTCGGCAAGAGCCGGATCAAAGGCGTTTTCGGGTTCAATAAAATAAAGCCGATTGTTTTTTTCGTAAATTAAAACCCGCGAATCGGGAGACCATAACACGGGGATATTGCTCAAACTGAAACCGAGCCGGTCGATTAAGACAATTTCTTTTCCCGTTTTTGTTGAAGCCAGTACAAGATTGCCGAAGACGGAATCCGTTTTTCTGCACACACAAATCCAGTTGCCGTCGGGACTGATTGAAGTTTCTATAAGATTTGAACGAAAACGCGCAAAAACCGCCGGAGAAGGGTAGAGGGAATCGGTGGTCGATATGGGAGTTAAAGT
>CAUURR010000064.1:0-9995 GCA_963547555.1 uncultured Treponema sp.
CAACGTTTTCATTGAAAATGAATATGAAACTTATTTAGAAGTATTTCATGAGTTGCATTCGGACATACTGTAACTGCAAAATTGTTTTGTAAATATTGTTGCAATTTACACGGAATGCAATAGGGAAGGGAACCGGAGATATGTAGAAATTTTAAGGAGTTTAATGTAAGCTTTAGAAGAAAGTGTATAAGGCGTAGAATATGAAAAAATTATTATTGATGCCGATAACTGTGATTCTTTTGAGTGCTTTATGTGCGGCAGAATCTTATTCGATAAAAGTACATGAAAATTTTGAAACTATGGAATATGAAATAGTTCTTAATAATAATGTTGTTGAAGTCTTGCCGTTTAGTTATTTTTATGGCTATCAAATTCATAATGACCGAATTTATTTTATTGATACGGGAAACTCACGCATTTCCGAGTACGGAAGATTATTGTTTTATGATGTGAAAAAAAAAGAAATTATTTATACACAAATTGAAACAGGTTATGCATTCTTCATCACAAAGGATTCCAAAATAATAACCTCTTCTTTATGTGCCGTTGAAACTCATAATGAAATAGCGGATGTTTTTAATATGAATTTCTCCAAGGGAGCTCCCCTGGATATATCAATATATGAGTTGAAAAATCAAACTTTAATAAAAACTTTTCGTTTGGATAAATATAGACCCGACTTATCCAAAATGTATTTGTATTTGTGGTTGGAATTTGAACTAAAAGATGAATACTTGATAATCAGATATGGAATGTCGGATACACCGCTCAAGATTGAAGTCGGAAAGATTAATATATGTTCATTTGATTTCGAGGGAGAAAATTAAAGATGTTATCTTTAAATCCATAATATGCGGGGTTTTCTTGACAAAAAAATTAAAATAACTTAGCATAACATTGTTATGGGAAAAATGCCTGCGGCTGTAAAAACTTCTTCCGGAAAGGACAATAATAAGAGAAACGGACAGTCGTCCAAAGAACGCATATTAAAATATGCCGCCAAAGAATTTCTAAAAAAGGGCTGGGAAAAAAGCAATATACGCAATATTGCAAAAAAAGCCGGTCTTACTACGGGGGCGGTGTATTTTCATTTTAAAAATAAAGAAGCCTTGTTTGATGACTTGGTTAGAGATACATACCGTGAACTTTTGGAAAAACAAAAGCTGATGTATAAACGGCATTTTGCGATTCCCATATCCGAAACGGAAAAACGCAGGGCTTTTCGTTTGGAAGAACGAAAGTCAATGCTTGACTACGCATACAGCCATTTTGATGCGATGAAATTGCTTTTGTGTGCAGCCGAAGGCACAAAGTATGCCGATTTATCGGATAAAATGATGAATACTCTTAGAAAAGCCGATGCCTATGCCTATAACGAATCTTCCGTTATGCAAAAACTGCCCCGTATCGATTTACCCTTGTTTATTATTATCGATAGCGGCTTTTGGGAGTGCCTGTTTGAAATTATCCGTCAGGATGTTCCTTATGAAAGAGCAAAACATTATATTTTAATTCTTGACGATTTTTATGAGGCGGGCTGGCGGAAGATTTGCATTGAACCCGCCGAATACACGCCGTATAAATAAGATTTTCTAGTTTCCGTTGTTTCCATTATAATTCATTTATAATCCATTGTAATCCGCTCTTGACAAATCCGTCTAAAATTACTAACATAACACAGTTATGTTAGTAAAAACTAATAATTCGGAAGTCCGCAATCAATGAGGAAAGCCGAATTATTTTAGAGGAGCATAAAATGAGTCAAACCGAAGAAAAGAAAAAGACGCCTAAAAAGGTAAAGCAGCCGGGGGTTGTAAGCCGCATTCTCGTTTATGCGGGTAAGTACAAGCCTTTTATTTATGTGTCGTTCTTTTTATCGGCACTGAGTATGATTGCAATGCTTATTCCGTATGCGCTTGTGTTTTATGTTATGCGCGATATTATTTCGGCATATACGGCAGGTACTGCGCCGGACATCAGGCAGATGATGATTTACGGGGGAACGGCTTTAGCTTCGGCTGCGGCGGGGTTTATCCTTTATTTCGGCGCACTTATGTGTTCTCATATTACCGCATTCAATTTAATGGGGAATATGAATATGCGCTTGGCGGAAACCTTTGCACAGCTTCCGGTCGGTTGGCATACGACGCACGCAAGCGGTTCGGTGCGCAAGGTTTTTGAAAAAAACGTACATTCGTTTGAAGGACTTATTGCACATATGCTGCCGGATGTTGTACAAAATGCGGTAAGTCCTATTGCGCTTTTGTTTTTGATGTTCTTTTTCGATTGGCGTTTCGGTCTTATTTCGTTTTTGCCTGTGCTGCTTGCTTTTATACTGCAGGGCGTGCTGATGGCAAAGTCGCAAAAAACGGGCTTTATGGAAAAATATGAAAATGCTCTTGAAAAGATGAACAGCGCCGGTACGGAATATATCCGCGGTATTTCGGTTATCAAAACTTTTAATCAATCGGTTCACCGCTTTAAGGATTTTTATACTTCGATTATAAACTACCGCGATTATGTTTTAAAATATTCGATGAGTTGGGAAAACGGTTATTCCGTTTTTCTTTCGCTCTTAAAAGCGGGCTTTGTCTTTTTGGTTCCCGCCGCCGCTATTTTTGCGGGAACGGTAGGGCAGGGTGAAAGCTATGTGAAGTTTTTATACGGCTTTATTTTTTATCTTTCTTTATCGCCGCTTATGCTCAACATGATGATAAAAATTATGTGGGGTTCAAGTTTGAATATACAAGGCGGCGATGCGCTTAACCGTATCGAAGCGATTTTAAATGAAAAGGCAGCCCCCGAACCGGAAAAGTCCGTTAGGCCGCAAAAGTTCGATATTGAGTTTAAAAACGTTGTTTTTTCGTATAAAGAAGAAGCCGGTACGGAAGAAAAAGTTGCAGGGTCTTTTAAAAAAGCCGTCAACGGCATTTCGCTCAAGCTTCCCGAACATTCGCTTACCGCCCTTGTCGGACCTTCAGGCGGCGGAAAGACGACGCTCGTTAATTTGCTCGGACGCTTTTGGGAACTCGATTCAGGTGAAATTACTATCGGCGGTGTGAACATAAAAGATATTAAAACCGACGACCTTATGCACCTTATCGGCTTTGTATTTCAGGAAAATACGCTCTTTAAAGAAAGCATTTTTGAAAATATCCGCTACGGAAAAAAAGACGCAACGCGCGAGGAAGTGCTTGCGGTACTCGAAAAGGCCGAGTGCATGGACATTATCGAAAAACTGCCGAACGGCATAGACACCGTGTACGGCACCAAGGGGACATATCTTTCAGGCGGAGAGGCACAGCGGCTTGCGATTGCCCGGGCTCTTTTACAGGATGCTCCCATTGTCGTACTTGATGAGGCGACCAGTTTTGCCGATGCCGAAAACGAGTACAAAATCAAAAAGACGTTCAGTCAACTGTTGAAAAATAAAACCGTTATTATGATTGCACATCGCCTTTCTTCGATTGTAAATGCGGATCAAATCTGCGTCATCAACGAAGGCAAAATCGCAGAGATCGGCACACACACCGAACTTTTAGCAAAGGGCGGTATGTACGGCAAAATGTGGAACAACTTTCAAGCGGGTATAAGCTGGAAGCTGAATGTTAACGGATAATCGGTAATATGTAATTTTGGGGAAACTTGTACGGTATAAAAGGCACGTTTCATAAATTGGTT
Organism: uncultured Treponema sp.; assembly: GCA_963547555.1. Classification (GTDB taxonomy): domain Bacteria; phylum Spirochaetota; class Spirochaetia; order Treponematales; family Treponemataceae; genus Treponema_C. The sequence goes on from CAUURR010000064.1 coordinate 3,682, forward strand.
ACAGGAGGTTTTTGATTTTTATGTTAAAAAAATATTTTTCATTATCGGATAAGGGTGCAAAAGATTTACATAAGGCGGTTATTATTGCAACTTTCGGAAATCTGTTTTTGATTGTACCGCTGGGACTTTCATTTTATGCTTTGCAGGAGTTTTTAAAACCGCTTCAGGGAGATTCGTCCGCATCACTTAATCCCCTGCTTTTTGCAGGCTTGGCGTTGCTCATTATTTTTGTGTTGTTTTTGATTGAAAAACTCAAGTACCGCAAAACGTTCAATACCTGCTACGAGGAGTCGGCGAACGTGCGTATCTCGCTTGCCGAAAGTATCCGTAAATTGCCGCTTTCGTATTTCGGAAAAAAAGATTTGTCCGATTTGACGGCAACGCTTTTAAACGATGTTACAACAATAGAGCACGCGCTCGGACACACGGGGGCAGATTTATTCGGGGCGATAGCTTCAATTATTATATCGGCTGCAATGCTCGCTTTTTTCGATTGGCGTATGACGCTTGCTCTTTTTACCTGTGCCGCCCTCGGCTTTTTTTTCGTATATATGTCGCGTAAGCAATCGCGCCGTTATGCGGTCCGTATGAACGGTATACTTTTCGGTGTGTACAATTCAATTCAGCAAATGCTCGACAATATTAAAGTGCTCAAGTCTTCCGACAAAAAAGAAAGCTACGTGCAAAAAGTGAAAGATGATATTGCACACAGCACAAAGGAAGCGGTGAAAGCCGAATTATTTGTCGGCTCGACTATGACAGGTTCGATTATCGTTATCCGTTTCGGCTTTCCGCTGGTTATTGCGGTCGGGGCGGTTTTGTATGCACAGGGCAGTCTTCCGCTTTTTACCTATCTTGTATTTTTACTGATTGCAGGAAGAATTTTTGAGCCGCTAACCGCAGTCTTTATGATGCTCGGCGAATTTTTCTATGCGCGCACGGCGGTAGAGCGTCAGTTGGAAATTATAAACTATCCCAAACAAAGCGGAAGCGAAACCTTTAAACCCGACGGCTACGATATTCAATATGACAATGTGTCGTTTTCGTACAATAACGATGCCGAGCGCGACACGGTACGCAATATCAGCTTTACCGCAAAACAGGGAGAAATCACCGCCCTTGTCGGACATTCGGGCTGCGGCAAGTCGACGATTGCCCGTCTTGCATCCCGCTTTTGGGATACCGCATCCGGAGCGGTCAGGATAGGAGGTGTCGACGTTTCTACCGTAGAACCGGAAACGCTTTTGAGCGCGTTTTCTATCGTGTTTCAGGACGTTGTGCTTTTTAATGACACGGTGTACAACAATATCCTCGTCGGAAATAAGGACGCAACCAAGGAGCAGGTGCTTGCCGCCGCACAAGCCGCCCGCTGTACCGACTTTATCGAAAAACTGCCTGAGGGCTTTGACACGGTAATCGGCGAAAACGGGTACACGCTTTCAGGCGGAGAGCGTCAGCGGCTTTCCATCGCCCGCGCTCTTTTAAAGGACGCACCGATTATCCTTTTGGACGAAGCGACCGCAGCCCTCGACCCCGAAAACGAAACCCTTATTCAGGAAGCGCTGACAAAACTTATCAAAAATAAAACCGTTATCGTTATTGCTCACCGTCTGCGCACCGTCGAACATGCCGATAAAATCGTCGTCCTTAAAGAAGGCGCAATAGAAGAAATCGGCACACATGAGGAATTGATGAAAGGAAAGTCGTCGTATCCGAGGATGTATCAGTTACAAAAGGAAAGCGAATCATGGTCGGCATAAATACGCTAGGATTACAAACTGCATTGTTTTGGAGTTGATAAGCTTTAATAAATTGCTCATCTAATTTTTTAGGAGGTTTGTTGAAGCTCACAGCGCAAATGGCACCGCTCGCTTCAACTTGATTTTTGTCAGGCTTGCGCTGCCAAAACATCATTTATTGTATGCACTTTCTCATTTGCATTGCGAAAGTGCGTAAAAAAGTCAACATCGGAAGTTGAAACTTTTTCAAAAACTTTTTCTTGGAGGTTTTATGAACAACAAATTGGTTTTAAAGGATTTTATAAATATCGGTATCTTTGCCGTTATTTATTTTGTAGGGCTTTTTGTCGTCGGCATGCCATTCGGCTTTTTAGTAGTAACGTATTTGTTTTTCCCCTTTGCGGCAAGTTTGCTTTTGGGTATCGTTGCCTTGTTCTTTTTGGCTAAAACGCCGAAGCCCTTTGCACTGTTTATCTTTGCGGCCCTTCCCGGCTGCCTTATGACACTGATGGGGCACACGCCGGTGGTAGCGGTTCACTCGCTTATCGTTGCAGCACTTGCAGAACTGGTACGCAAAGCAATCGGCTATAAAACCGTCAAGGGGAGCATTGTAGGCTATGCGCTTATGTCTCTGGGGCTGTGCGGTGCTTTTTGGCAGATTTATATCTTAAAAGATCAATACTATGCCCTGACCGAAAAGATGATAGGAGCCGAATACGCAACGCAGCTTGTCAGCCTTCCGATATGGATTATGCCGCTGCTATACGCAAGCACTTTTATAGGCGGTCTTCTCGGCGGTCTTTTGGGCGCCAAGGTGTTAAAAAAGCATTTTGTGAAAGCGGGGCTGGTGTAATTGGAACAACAGGCAAAACTCGTTCTTGACCCGCGTACAAAACTTTTTTTGGTGCTGTGCATGGGGCTTTCGATTGCGCTTCCCGTTCCGATGTATGTTGAAGCGGTCAATATAACGTTTTTCGCTTGTTTGTTTTTCTTAAACGGACAGGCAAAAACGGCGGTAAAACTGCTACTCTTTTTCGGCGTACTGGCCGCGCTCTCGTATGTGCCGCAAGATGCAGGCTTTTTGGGCGGCATCGTATTGCCGGCGGCATTTATGGTACGGCGTTTTATGCTGCCGATTGTCGCGGGAAAATACTTAATCGATTCCACTCCCGTCGGTCTTTTAATAAACGCCCTCGAAAAACTCAAACTGCCGTATTCGCTTGTTATCACCGTTGCGGTTATGTTCCGCTTTTTTCCCACTCTAAAAGAAGAATTCGCACATATAAAAAACGCAATGAAAATGCGCGGTATCGGGCTTAATGCGGCAAATGTTATTCGAAAACCCTTGCTTACCCTTGAATACGTGATGGTCCCCCTTTTGTCTTCGTCGTCCCGCATAGGAGACGAGCTTGCTGCGGCGGGACATACACGGGGTATCGACGCTCCCGGGAAAAAAATCCGCTATAAAACCGCCCGTTTTACGCTTGCCGATGTGTTTGTGTCGCTGTACATTGCCACCGGTTTTTGCGCAGTCATCGGTTCGCGGCTGAATGCATGGTAACGGATACGGAATTTATTCGGTCTTAACATCTTTACAGGAGAATAGGCGATATGGTCATTCATGAATACGGAAACACCGGTTCGGAAAAAATACTGGTTTTGCATCCGATGCTGCTGACAGGTGCCTCTTCAGCAAAGTTTTTGGCACCGTTGAGTGAGCGGTACTGCATTATTGCGCCGGATTTATCGGCTCACGGGCAAGCGGCTTCGAGCGAATTTATTTCTGCCGAAAACGAAGCTGCAGCAATTCTTCGCTCTTTAAAAGAAAAAGGCTATACGGATATTGCATTGATGCTCGGTATTTCCTTAGGGGCACGGGTTGCGCTGGAGCTGTTAAAGGATGACAGCATACAGTGGAAATGCATTGTTTTAGACGGTGCGCCGGTATACAAAAATGCCCGCTTTTTGCGCTTCGTGTATAACATCATTTTTTTAAGCAAATGGAAAAAGGCGCGAAAATGCAAGGGGATTGCCCAAAAGAAAATGACCGCATTGTTCGGCGAAGCGGGCGAGGTGATGGGAAACACGTTTGAAAATATGAGTGAAAAAAGCCTGCGGAATATCATATCGGCATGCAGCCGTTTCGATTTTTATCCGTATTCAAAAGATGTGCAGCAGCGTATGTATTTTGAGTTCGGCAGTAAAGAAATAGACGCGCGGCAGGCAAAGACTATTTTGCGCCGCTACCCTTTTGTGCATATCGCACTACATAAAGGGTATGGGCATTGTCAGTATATGGCGGCCGAAAAAAAGGCATATCGTGCAATGCTTGAAAAGCGCATAAAGGAAAGTGTCTAAGGAATTTTTATGACAACCGACATAAGGCCGGATAATGATATGCCGGTAGATACCCCGCTTGCAAGCGACACTTCACCTGCGGCGGAAATAAAAAATATTATTTTTAACTATGCAGCGCAAAGCGATGCTGCGGTAATAAACGACGTGTCCTTTCAAGTGCGCAAGGGCGAATGCGTTTTACTTACCGGTATATCCGGCTGCGGAAAAACGAGTCTTTTGCGGGCGATAAACGGCTTGATTCCCAATTACTATGAAGGAAAGTTGTCGGGTGAAATCCGGCTTCTCAACGAAAACAGCGCGGAAAAACCCATCTACGAAATTTCGAAAAAAGTTGCAACCGTTTTCCAAAATCCCAAGTCCCAGTTTTTCAATTTGGACACTACTTCCGAGATACTGTTTTTTCTCGAAAATACGGGAACGCCCTTTGAAAAAATGCACGAACGCCTTCGCTTTGTATCTGATTTTCTCGATATTGAGCGGCTTCTCGACCGCAATATTTTTAACCTTTCCGGCGGGGAAAAACAAATGATAGCGATTGCCTCCGCTCTTGCATCCGACACCGATATTATCGTATTCGATGAACCGACTTCAAATCTCGATTTATATTATATCGAAAAAATTGCGGATGCGCTGCGGCTTTTAAAAGAAGCGGGGAAAACTCTGATTATAAGCGAGCACCGCCTGTATTTTCTCAAAGATATAATCGACCGCGCTTTTTTAATTAAGGATGGAAAAATTGCGCTGTCCTTTACCCGAAAGGAATTTATAAATCTCGGCGAAAAAAAATGCAAAGAACTTTTGCTGCGTCCCCTCGATACCGATTTTTTTGTACCGGAAAAAACGGATGAAAAAAAAGATGCCGATTTTGCCGCAGGAGAAGTGCAAAATCAAAGCGCGTCTAAAGCATCTGCCGGAGCGCCTCTTTCTTTAAACATAGAACATCTTGCATACCGCTTTCCGAAATCAAAAGCCGATTTTTTGGATATCCGTAATGTACGCCTTGATTTCGGCAAGATTATCGCGCTTACGGGAAAAAACGGTCAGGGGAAAAGCACCTTTGCTCAATGTCTTGCCGGTTTGCTTAGACCGAAACGGGACAGTATTTTTTACGGCGGTAAAAAAATAAGCGCTAAAAAACGCCTTGAACTTTCTTACCTTGTTATGCAGGATGTAGGTTATCAACTTTTTACGGAAAGCGTTGCCGATGAAATCGAATTGGGCAAAAATAAAGAGCGCAGTTCCGAATGTTCCCGCACGCTTACCACAGACGAAATTTTACAAAAAATGAATTTGAGCGAAGTAAAGGAACGGCATCCGCTGAGCTTATCGGGCGGACAAAAACAGCGCGTTTCGATAGGAGCCGCGCTCGCCTCCGGTGCGAATATCATCATTATGGATGAGCCTACTTCGGGTATGGATTATTTTCACATGAAAGAAACTGCCGCCCTCATCAATTCGATACGCTCGCCTGAAACCCTGATTTTAATTATCAGCCACGATTTTGAATTTTTAAGCTTTGTTGCCGATGAAGTTATTTTAATGGAAGCGGGTAAGATTGCCTCGCATAACCATTTTGATAAAAACGAAGCTCGGCGTCTGTTTACCGTTTTAAAATCGGAAACGGATACAAAATTTACACAGAATAAAAAAAAGGCACTCGTTTGATCAAATGCGGCCGCCTGTATGTTAGTGCCGACTTAGCACTTCGGTACTTGATTTTAGACGGCATGCCGAGTACACTGTATAAGATGAAAAAAGCATTTTTAGTATGCGGTTTTTGTGCTTTGATATTCTCTGCCGCCTGTTTCGGAAAAAAGACCGACAGCTTGCCGGTTGAATATTCGCGTATTTTAAAGTCGGCTTCGCGCTCCGGAGAACCGACCCATCGCTGGTTTTATTTTACGGATGAAGGTTTTAAAGAAATCGATGTGCCGCGAAATGCGCCGAAGGTACAAAAAAAACCGTGGACGGAAGCCGTGCGCATTACTTCTTCAGTACTCATAGACGGCACCGGATATTTTTTGGTGAATAAACTCGGATTGCTTGTTTGTCCTCTCGCGTCCGGTATGCAAAAAGAAGGTATTGCCTCCAAAACCCTGCTTGTAAAAAATCCCGCTTTTTTTTCGGACTTTGCCGCAGGTTCTCTTTTCGGTATCGATAATGTTCCCGTTTTTAATTTATACACAAACAGCATTTTTGCTTCCAGAGAAAAAAACG
>CAUURR010000065.1:0-9933 GCA_963547555.1 uncultured Treponema sp.
TTCTATCGGTATAAGCACCCGAAAAATCTATACCGTATAAAATTCCCTTTGAACGCGCGGTATTAAAGTCGATAAAAAAAACAATCAGCGCAGCGCATAAAACAAGCAAAAGAATAATTATTTTTTTTCGACGCAAAAAACGCATACACCTTATTTTTTCTCCAGTTTTACCGCATCCATAGGAACGAGCGCCCGTACCGTTTGATCATACATCGCTTCGGCATACAAGGGCGGAACGGTAAAGGTTCCGTTTGTAACTGCACGAGCCTTGTACATAAAGGTTTGCATTTTTTCGGTAAAGGTTCCGAAAAAGACGACACGGTCCTCCCGTATATCGATATAATCGGGAGTCCAGTCCCCCGAACCGTCGCGTATCGATTCGATATCCGCTTCAAAACCTGCCGGAAGCATATCTATAAGCGCGACATTATGTACGCTTTGTTTGCCCGTTGAACGCACCCGTATTTTTACGGTGATTTCATCCCCCAAGGAAAAGCGGTTTGAAGCCTTTGTACCGTTTAAGAATTCCTTATAGACTTCGATTCCTTCTTTTTCCGCCTTTTCAGGGATACGCTTTAAAAAGCCCGATTGTACGGTTTGATAAAACAAATCCCGCTTTTCGGTATTTTCAAGCACGAGTTTTTCCGCTTTAGGACTGAACTGTGCCGAAAAAACGGGAGAGCCTTCGGGCGAAAGCGGCTGTGAAGAATTTTTATCGAACTGTTCGGTTAAAATAAAATGACCTTCCGCGGATGCAGGCACGGCATCGATAAAACTTTGAATTGCAAGCAACGCAAAAGCCGAAGAAAACGAAGCATAGCGTCTGTTTGCAATATGTTTTTCAATGTTCAAAAGCAGCTCGTCCGAAACGGCACTCAAATGCTCAGGATAGTAGACGGAAAGCAAATACAAATATACACTTTGGAAATAAAGCTCATCTTCAAAACGGTAAACCGTATCCGAACGTTTTGCCCCGCGCTTTACCTTTGCCAGTATTTTTTCTCCTTCCTTATCCATTTGCATCATCTTATATGAGGCGGCAAGATACATTCCCGCAACCGAGATCTTATCGTCCTTATCTGCTTCCTTTTTCAGTTTTGCGTAAGAACAAAGATGGAAAAAGCCCGTGCGTATACTCCGAGATTTTCATTTTGGGCATGATTTTCCAGGGCCGATAACAACCTGTCCATAAAAGCGTCGGGAACATAAAATCCTTTTTTGCGCGCTTCGGTTAAAAATAAAGCGTAATACGGATCCAGTTCGGGATAAGAATCCGACTTATAAGTCCAATATCCGATAGTACCGTCCGCTTTTTGCCGCGACTGTAAAACGGAAACGGCATTGTTTACCGCTTCTTCGGCTTCGCTGCGGGCCTTACCCGTTTCCTTTAATATATCGGGAAACAGATACGGATAGGCGGCACTCGTAATCTGTTCGGAACAGCCGTAAGGATATTTTTCATGATACAGATACTAACCTTTTGCTTTTCCCAGCGGCACATACGAAAGATTTTCTTCACGTGAAGCGAATTCATCGTAAAAATCGTATTTGACATCTATTTCTTTTTTCTTCGTTTCGTCTTTTCGTACCGAGCCCGACGTAAGCCTGACTTGATAGGACATCGAGGGGCGAATACTTACCGATGAGGTAATGCGTGAAGATTTTACACCGTTTGAAGCCGTCAATATTATATCGGCATTGCCGAGTATATCCTGCGCTTCCGCCTCGTAAGTAACGGTTACGTCTTTTCCTTCGGGAACAGTGATTTTTTGCACCGCATCGGACAGAAGTTTGATACCGCCCGTTGTTTTTGCCGTCAGTGTAACAGCGGCATCCTGACCGCTTCCCTTATCGTTATTGGTAACCGAAGCGGAAACCGTAAAGCGGTCTTTAGGCGAGGCAAATACCGGCACATTCGGCATAATGATATAGGTATCCCGAACTTCCGTAGACGTTTCGGCGGTACCGACGGCATCATCGGAAACGGCGACAGCCATAACGCGCAGCCTGCCGTTAAAATAATCGGGGATTCGGTACACAACGGAACGTTCCGAACCGTCGGTATCGATGATACCCGACCAATACGCCGCAGGAGCATTTTGTTTGCGTTTAAAGGGGTTCAAACGGCGCGCCAGCATATCATCGTAGTCGCCGCCGCCGCCGGCCGCCGCCAATGTTTTAAGAATATTGAATTCGGGAAGAATCAAATCCGCAAGCTGGGCGGTGGAAACTTCCAAGGCCCGTTTTTGGAAGAAAAAGGACAACGGGTCGGGTGTTTTATAGCGCGCAACCTGCAAAATTCCTTCATCAACCGCCATAATAACGATTTTTCCCGGTTTTGACGACGAATAGGTAATCGTATAATCTTCCCCGGGCTTTATGCGCTCGGGCACATCAAGACGGATTTTGTTTGTGCGGTTATCCAAATTCACGGAAAAAGGTACGGCGGCATAACAAAAAGGACTCATATAAATTTCAGAAGAATCGTAGGCACGGGTGTACATAACCGTTATGTAACCGTTGCCTTCCAAGCCGTAGGGAATATCGATGCTTTGTACCGAAGAAAGCCCGTTCGATTTAAACCACTTATATGTATATACCTTATCGCGTTCAACCGCTATAAGACCGCTTCCCGCATAGGGTGCCTTTATAAACAACTGCGCCGTTTCTCCTTGCCGCAAATCGGATTTTTGAAGCTTTAACTCCAACTCGGCGGTTCTTGAAAGACTGCGCTCTACGTTTTTTTCACCTATAACCGAAAATTCAATCGAATTGAATTCTATTCCGTCTTTATTTTTCAGCGAAAGTATAAAATCACCCTCGGCGGAAACGGGAAGTTCGTAATTCAAACCCCGTGCCGGAATGGAAAGTTTACGGTTTTCTACGGGAAACTCTTTTTTAACGGATTGGTATTTATACACCCCGTTCGGCTGTTTTACAAGGACGGACACATATCTTTTTTCGATAATCGAAAGTTCAGCATTTTCAACCGCGCACGGATCAAGATCGGGCCCTACGGCGATAAATTTTATCACCCGCTTTGAATCTTTTCGTATATAGGATAAATCCCCGTCGGCCTTTGCCCCTATAAGATATTCCAAAGGAGAAACGTACACCGACGCCATTGCCGTAACGGCTCTTCCGCCCGCCTTTTCCAAGCCCGAAGCGGAAAAGGTTAAACGGTATGAAGCATGCGCGAATTTTTCCGTATCTATCGCAAATTCCGCCGCACCGTTTTCATCCGTTACCGTATCGGCAAGCGAAAAATCAAAAGAGTCCTTTGTTTTTAAAGGATCGGAGAAAACATAGTCCCGATATTTTTCGGGGCGCATATAACCGGGGGTTAAAGTTATATCCGCTTTTACGGTATTGCCTGCAGCCGGCGTCCCGAACAAATTCTTCAGTTTTACAACCGCACTTAAATGTTCCGGCCGTATCCATCCCTTTGAAGGAAGCGGCGAAAAAGCGGCGGTAATATTCAGCGTATCGGGAAGGAATTCTTCCACCTTAACCGTTTGACTTGCAATATGCAGCCTTTTAATCCGATTTCGGGCATCGTTTTTTTTCAAATATACGGAAATATTATAGTAACCGGTCGGAGAATAATCCCGTGTTGAAAACTTTATTTCTTCAAAGGATTCGCGGCTTAAAGTAAATTCGGTGTCGTATATTTCATTTCCGTTCGGATCGGTTACAACACATGCAAAGGGCAAACCTGCGGTATTTCTGTTCCAATTTCCCGCTTTTACAATCATACCGATTTTAATTTCATCGCCCGGTCTGTATATACCGCGGTCGCTGAACAAATAAGCTTGCAGTTTTTCCGGATCCTGAATACTGTATAAGCCGCCGACATTAAAATCGGAATAATCAAGCATCCGTCCCCGTGCATCGTAAGGCATAAAGGTAAAATCGCTTCCGTAAGAGGCGGTAAAACAGGTCGGCTCAAGATTCGTATCATCATATTTAAAATACGGTACGCGTACATGACCGGAAGAATCGGTTGTTCCGGCAAAAAGCGTATTACCGTTTAAGGCAATCAACCTGACCGTTGAACCCGCAACAGGAGAGCCTGTGGAAATCGATTGCACAAATACATCGCGTTCTTTTCCCGTATCTTTTTTAATAATCAAGGCTTGATCCGTAACCAAAATAAGACGCTGATCATAGAGGCGCGAATCTTTTTCTACGCCCGCAACACGGAGCAAAAACAATCCGGCACGCAGATTTTTTTCGGGAATCGTGTTCAAATAATCCGAAAAATCAAAATGCGCATACCGTATTTTATTACTATTTATGGAAGGAACCGATTGCGTTGACGTATAAACTTCACTTACATTTTTTTGGTCAAAAAGCCATGGAACGCTGAATTCAAAATCTTTCATATCGCCGTTCGACATTGAAACGATATGGTTTATTTCATCGGGCTTCATGCGCCACAGAGTATATTTGATTTTTTCAACTCCGCGCGTCAAAACGGGGATTTTACGGCTGCCGTTCATCGAAATCAAAGCACCTTCGGAAAGAATGCGCACTTCTTTAGGGAAAGCGCCTATACGCTGAACCGTTTGATAATCTTCGGTCAAACGGTAACCGCCGTAGAATTTGGCGCCTTTTTGTATATACACATATACATACGAATCGGCAGGAACATCCAAACTGTAACTTTGAAAATTTTGATATTCGTTTTCGGAAGGCAGGGCATTCAGCGTAACGCGCTTCGCATCTTTGAGTACCGATGCGGTAATAAGATTCGGAGACACATTGTCCCATTGAATATTTTCCGCCCCTCTTTGTCCCGGTTCGGCAGGCTTATCTTTCGGGAGAACATATACCTCGGTCATTTGTAAAAGATCCGCCGCACTGATTTTAGCCGTAGAAAACACGGAAAGCACCCGCTCATACTCGCCGGTTTCGTTTTTTACCGCCGCTATTTCGGCATTGTCGATTTGTACAAAACTTGAAGCTCCCGGAACGGTTACATAGGTCTGCGCTTCCTTTCCGGTTGAATCGCCCCTAAGGGTTTTTACCCCTTTTGCAAGTTTTATAAACATTCCCACATCCTTTGCGGGGACTCCGAGCGTTTCGCTGAGTGCATAGGCGGCGGTTTTATCTTCATTATATGAAAGCGTTACTTCGTAATTTTTTTTAACAAAGGTACCGTTTTGAGGATTTTGCATATCAGGCACCAAAGTAATTTTGCTTTTTAGATCCTCCGTGTTCATCGGGAAATTCGAAGCGATTGTAAATTCGATGTATTTTTTATCGGGATTTACATCATCGATAACGAAATGTACATCTTCAATCCGTACATCAAACGCTTCGGTTGTAAATTTAAGGGACAGGGGTTTGACACTTACATGCGACGGAAACAATTTTTTTGAAAACACAACCTGATATTTTGTCCCCAGAGGCCACGGAGATTCGGGAACAAATACAAGGGAATCTTCTCCGTCCCACTTCCAGCGCCCCTTTAAATCAGGCTTTATTTCAATATTATCCATAACTTCCGAATCCGCATCTTCAAGCTTTGCAGCAGATCCGGAAAACAAAACCGTAAGCGGAGCGCGGGCATCTTCGGATACAATCGGAGGATATACATCATAGTCAAGAGCCATATTGACCGGCCGCGTGGATTCGATAAAAAGGGCAACAAACAGAGCAATCACGCCCAATATGCACAAAGAAACCAGTACCAGTAAAATCTTTAATACGGGTTTGATGATCTTTTTTACCGCAGAAGCGCTTGTGCGCATCCAATCAGCCGGCTCGTAATGTCCGAAAATCTTTATAAGGGCGTTTTTTACGTTATCTTTCATATATACCTCTTTTTATACAGGCTTCCGATTTTATAATACTTCCTCTTTTTCAGTTTGTCCAGCTTTTTAAACTTTATTTTAAGAATTTTATTCGTGCGGAGGGTTTACTACCCGCCGGTTCTCGGTACCGCTCTGCGTTCAGGTTGTTGATTTTCCGGTTATGGTTTCGCCGACGAAAGCACAACAGGCCGCTGCAATGCTTTTTTTTAATGCCTTTTTTAAATTTCTTTTTATCGATAAAAATATTTTTTTTGACTTGACAATAACCTTTTTCACGCCTTATTATATAATGGTATACTTCTAAAGATTTATTCGGATTTTTGGAAGTGCGCATAAGACAAGATGAGAACGGTATGCTGCTGTTGCCGTTCTGGAGGAGCCTTTAATGGATTTCAAAACGGATCAAATCAGAAACATCACACTTGCGGGTCACGGACAAACCGGTAAAACCACCCTGTTTGAACGTCTTTTGTTTGCAGGCGGTACTCTTGCAAAACCCGAAAGCGTTGAATCGGGAAAAACGGTCAGCGATAATTCGCCCGAAGAAATAGAACGGAAAATCTCTATCTACGCTTCTCTTGCGCACATAACGTGGAAAGATGTAAATATAAATATCTGGGACACTCCCGGTTCTTCGGACTTTGCAGGTGAAGTTATCTCCGCCTTCCGTTCGACCGAAAGCGCCCTCATACTGATTGACGGAAGAAGCGGCGCACAAATCGAAACGATTAAACTGTGGCGCGACCTTGACCGGCGCAATAAGCCGCGTATGATTTTTATCAACCGCTGCGAAGAAGACAGAACCGATATCGATGCGGTTTTAAAAGATATACGCGAAAAGTTTAAGGTCGAACTATGCCCCGTTACGATTCCTATGGGAAAGGGTGCTTCTTATAAGGGCGTTATCGACGTACTGCACGGAAAAGCCTATACCCTTGACGCCGCAGGTCAAAAAGAAACTGCAGGAGAAATTCCCGAAGAATACCGCAGCGCCTATGAAGATGCGCGTGCCGTTTTGGCCGGAGCCGCCGCCGAAGGCGATGACGACTTGCTGGTAAAATTCATCGATGACGGCGAATTGACCGACGAAGAAATCGAGCGCGGCTTAAAAATCGCTTTGCAAAACAACCGCGTTGTTCCCGCCTTTGCAGGAAGTACCATACGGAATTCGGGGTTCACGGCCCTGCTCGATTTTATCGTAGAAATCGTTCCTTCTCCCGCTCAAGCTATAGAAACGGCAGTCGGTACGGACGGTCAAACCTCCGCGGTAAAAATAAATGCGGACGGTGCGATGAGTGCATTAGTCGTTAAAACCTCCAGCGACCAGTTTTCAGGCAGGCTTTCGTATATCAAAGTTATAAGCGGAACCTTTAACGCCGACACGGAAGTATTCAATATCGGCGAAAGCAAAAAAGAAAAGGTCGGAAAACTGTACCGCTGTACGGGTAAAAAACTTGAAGAAATAAAATCGCTTTGTGCAGGCGATATAGGAATTGCCGTAAAACTTGCCGCCGCACGCACCGGTGCTACCCTTTCATCCGTTGCGAATACCCTGCCCTTTGTGCGCCTGAGGCATCCTGAGCCCGTTTATTCGATGGCCGTTTCGGCAAAAGAAAAGCGCGATGAAGACAAGATGAGCGAAATGCTTGCCCGCATATCCGAAGAAGACCGCACCCTTATGTATAAGTACAATGCCGAAACCAAACAAAACGTCGTTTCCGGTATGGGTGAACTTCATATCAACATCATCCTCGATAAAATCAAAGCACAGACAAAAATCAACATCGACACGGCGGTTCCTCGCGTAGCCTACCGCGAAACGATACAGCGCAAAGCCCAGGCCGAATACACGCATAAAAAGCAGTCCGGCGGCCACGGTCAATATGCCCGCGTTGTTCTTTCGGTGGACGCCCTGCCCCGCGGCGAAAACTACAAATTTACGAATGCAGTTTTCGGCGGTGCCATATCAAAAAGCTATATTCCCGGTGTTGAAAAGGGCGTTAAAGAAGCGATGGAAAACGGCGTTTTGGCAGGCTATCCCGTTGTGGATGCGAGCATCACCGTTTTGGACGGAAAAGAACACCCGGTAGACTCGTCCGAAATGGCTTTTAAAATCGCCGCCCGCAACGCATTCCGCGATGCAATGCGCGCCGCAGGTCCCATCCTGCTTGAACCGATTATGAACATCACCGTTTGGGTCGAGTCGAAATACTTGGGCGACATTATGTCGGATATATCGGGAAAGCGCGGCCGTATTCTCGGACAAAGTCCCCTGGGAAGCGGCATTGAAGAAATCCGCGCGCAGGCACCGCAAGCCGAATTGTTAAAATACGCCATAGATTTGCGCTCGATGACCAGCGGCACCGGCAGCTTTGAAACGTCATTCGACCACTACGATCCGATAAGCGGTAAGATTGCCGACGATGTTATCGCCGCCGCAAAAGAGTTTATCACGATTGCTTCGGGCGAGGATTAAAAAGCAAAACTCACCGTATCGGGGAGGTCTAAAAGTTGGATGATTTTCGGACCTTCCCGCTTTACGGGAGTCCCGTACTCTGTTTTAATATTTGCTTTTTTTCTTTTACACCAACGACTTTGCTTTTTTAAGCCATTCGGCACCCATTGAGCGGCTGAAATTGCGGTAAGTTTTTAAGATACGCTGCATATCTTCTATAACGAGGCGGGCTTTTTCGCGGTTTGCCTCAACATTTTGAAAGGCTGCATCGTCATCGGGGCCGCTCGTTTCGGCGAGGGCTTTTACGTAATAAAAACCCGCTTCAAAATTTTTCGATTCGTTCCAGAGTTTTTCAAAGTCTTCAATTAGCGGTTGCTTTAAAAGCGAAGAGCGTACTTGCAATTCAAACAATTTTTCTTTTATCGAAGAAAGAGCGTGTTTTTTTTGCAGCTTTTTAATAATCGCAGCCGCCTCTTCCACCCTGCCGCTTACGTACAAGGCTTGAGCGTGCAAAAATAAAAGTGAAGCATCGTCCGCGAAGGGGCCGGCTAAACAGGACTGTAAAAGCGGCAGGGCGTCGGTAAAACGCTCGGCCTCGATATAAGCTTGAGCAAGCGCGCTTCTATTATTGACCGTATCCTGATTTTTAAGCTGTTCTTCAAGTTTTTTAAGTTCGGCAGAGGGATTAAGGGTGCGCGCAAGATTTTCACCCGCCCGGCGGATTTCCCTGCTTGAAAGAACGGCGGGCAATAATTCAAGTAAAATATAGGCCGCCCCGCCCAAATAGGGAATAAAAATAATCAAATAGAGCCAATAAAAGGGCTTGTTTGTTTTTATAATGTGAATAATAAGTGCAAGCTGCAAAATATAGGGCAAAGCTAAAATAATCAAATGCATGACATAAGCATACAAAAAATAAGGCGCAGTGTCTACAGTTTTATGCGCCTGTAAAAGTGTCCTTAAAGCAAGGCCGAAACCGCATTGCAAAGCGATATTTTCGGCAATGATGAAGTCTTCAGCTTATATGCATAATCGAAAGCGTACTGCCCGAATCCGGAATAACGGCGATTTTTTCTTCGGAGCCGACTATAATACAGTCCTCGGCTTTTACCGAAATGCGCTCGCCCGTATTCGACTCGAGAGTTCCCGTACCGCTTATAACAAAGAGGCTTAACCAAGACGTTTTCATTGCGGGAGTCGGCTCTTGCTGCTGCAAGGCGGCTTTTTTTGCAAAACAGATTGAACCGCGCACCGTATAATCGTACTTTTCCAAGTTAAAATACGGACACGAAAAGGCACCGCTGAAAGGATGTTCGGCGTTTAAAGAATCGGGCGGCACGGGCTTAATAACGTCAAGGCTTTTTTCAACGTGAATTTCGCGCGGACGGCCCCAATCGTAGAGCCGGTAGGTTATATCGCTCGATTGCTGAATTTCCAAAAGCCGTAAACCGCCCTGAATGGCGTGAACGGTTCCCGCGGGAATAAAGACAAAGTCGCCCTTTGATACGGGAACGCTTCGAAGACAGCCGTCAAGCGTTTGATTTTCTATAGCTTGTTTTAATTCCTCACGGCTGTACATGCCGTTTAAACCGTAAATGAGGCTTGCACCTTCCTTTGCGTCCAAAATGTACCAGCATTCGGTTTTACCCGCACTGTTTT
>CAUURR010000066.1:0-9899 GCA_963547555.1 uncultured Treponema sp.
CCGAAAAAAATCTTTACAAAACGCCGAAAAAAATCTTTACAAAACGCCGAAAAACCGTATAATGTAGGTATGAGTTCCTATAAACCCCGTATTGCGGATAAAATACTGCAAAAAAAGCTTGAAGCTAAGGGGGCGGTATTGATTGAAGGCCCTAAGTGGTGCGGTAAGACAACCACCGCGTTGCAACAGGCTGCCGGCGTTTTAAGGATGGATAATCCTCAAACAAAAGAACAAAATCTGAATTTGGCGAAGTTAAACCCGCAGCGGCTTTTAAAAGGAAGTACGCCGCGCCTCATCGATGAATGGCAAATAGCACCCGTTTTGTGGGATGCAGTACGGTATGAAGTTGACACGCGCGGCAAAACGGGGCAATTTATTCTTACCGGTTCGGCCGTACCGCCCGATACAAGGGAAATAACCCATTCGGGGACGGGAAGATTTACCTGGCTGACAATGCGGCCGATGAGTTTGTATGAATCGGGCGAATCAAGCGGAGAAGTCAGCCTTAAAGAATTGTTTGCCGGAAATGTGAATATAGACGGTGAAAACAAACTGTGTATTGAACAGATTGCTTTTCTTGTCTGCCGCGGCGGCTGGCCGCAATCCGTCGATTTAAAAAGAGAAGCTGCCTTACAGCAAGCATTCGACTATTATGATGCGGTTGTCAAATCGGACATAAACCGTGCGGACGGGATCAATAAAAATCCCGAACGGGTAAAAAAAATCATGCAGTCCTATGCGCGGCATCAGGGTACTCAGGCTGCACATACGGTAATTGCTCAGGATATAGCGGCAAACGATGTTGAAACGGTTAATGAAGATACGGTGCATACATATATTACCGCCTTAAAAAAAATATTTGTTGTCGAAGATATGCCCGCGTGGAATCCGAATCTCCGCTCCAGAGCTGCAATCAGAACATCCGATACCAGATACTATGCCGATTCTTCGATTGCCGCCGCGAGTTTGGGAGTCGGACCCGAAGACCTTATAAACGATTTAAAAACATTCGGCTTGTTTTTTGAAACAATGTGCGTGCGCGATTTGCGCGTTTTTGCCGAAAGTCTTGACGGTTCGGTATACCATTATCGGGATAACGCAAGCCTTGAATGCGATACCGTTATTCACTTGAGGAACGGTTCCTACGGCCTGATTGAAATAAAGCTCGGCGGTGATGATTTTATCAATGAGGGGGCGGTCAATCTTTTAAAACTGCGAAATAAAATCGACACCGTAAAAATGAAAGAACCGGCTTTTTTAATGGTTTTAACCGGCGTGGGGCAATATGCGTACAAAAGGGAAGACGGCATCCTCGTTGTTCCCATCGGCTGTTTAAAGAACTGAAACAGTGAATCCCCTAAACGGAAAACACTTGTCCTGTTTGGATTTTTTTCGCTGCTTCTTTGTGTGCAGGGTATATTAACCGTGATAAGCGTAACTGTGATAACCGCACTTTCCCTCCTGTCTATCATGTGTTATAATTGAGGGCATGGAGGCTCATATGTGTAAAGTACGTTTTTTTATCTGTAAACATTGCGGCAATATCGCCGCTTTGGTTCACGATGCCGGAGTTCCCCTTGTGTGCTGCGGTGAAAAAATGAGTGAACTTATTGCCGGAAGCACGGACGCTGCTCAGGAAAAACACGTTCCGGTTGTTGAAGTAAACGGAAGCGAAGTAAAGGTAACCGTCGGATCGGTTTCCCACCCGATGGAAGAAAAGCACTTCATTCAGTGGGTATATCTGCAAACCGAAAAGGGCGCCCAGCGAAAGTGCCTGAAACCCGGTGAAAAACCCGAAGTTCTTTTTTCGCTTACTGCGGACGACAAGCCTGTTGCGGCATACGAATACTGTAACCTTCACGGTTTGTGGAAAAAGGAACTGTAATAAAAAAGGGGGCAAAAAAATTCGTTTTTTAGCCCCCTTTTAATTTGACTTGGGAATAATTATACCTTAACCTTTCCTACTTCTTCCGCAAGATTGCGAATATTTTGTTTGTTCTTTTGCGTAATTTCATTAACTTCCTGTATGGCATTATTTATCTGAATTGCGCCGGCGGCCATTTCGTTCATGCTGTCGGTAATGGTTCGGGTAAGTCCGTCCAGTTTACGCATTTCGTCTGCAACCCCTTCCCCGCCTTTAAGCATCTCATCGGAACCCGCTTTTACATCAACCGTTACCGAGTTGATGTTCCGAATCGCTATAAGTACTTCTTTACTGCCGTTTTCCTGTTCCCGCATTGCATCGGTAAGCCTGGTACTCATATCTTTTACCTGTTCCGCCAAATTAAAAATAATGTTGAATTTTTCCTCCGCGGTTTTTGAAGAAGTCGACAGCATTTCAATTTCTCCGGACAGGATTTTAAGCGTAGCGGTTATTTTTTTGCCCTGCGCTGCCGAATCCTCGGCAAGTTTTCTGATTTCATCAGCAACAACGGCAAAGCCCTTTCCCGCCTCTCCTGCATGAGCGGCTTCTATGGCAGCGTTCATCGCAAGCAGGTTTGTTTGACTTGCGATATGTTGAATCACGTTTGAAGCTTCCAAAAGACCTCCCGATTCCTCGGCTATCTTTTGAGTTACGCTGTTGGCATTAACGACGGTTTCCCTGCCGTCTCCGGTTGCATTCGCAAGCGTTTTGATTACCTCGTCGGTTTTTTCAAGCGTTTGTCCTATTGAACCGATGTTTGCAACCATCTGTTCAATAGCGGCGGACGACTCGGTAACACTGGATGCCTGCGTTTCGATACTCTCGTTAAGCTGATTTATTCTGTGCACGATCTGTTCAACTGTTGCGGCTGTTTCGGTAACGCTTGCAGCTTGAGTCAGTGCCTGCTGTTTAACTCCGTCGATATTGGCGCTTATTTCATGCACGGCGCTTGCCGTTTGGGTCATATTCGAAGCAAGCTCGTTACCGATAGCTTCCATTAGACCTGAATTTTCACCGACCGTTTTTATGGAAAGGGCGATTTTCTCAATCGTTTGGTTGAAGTATTCAGCCATATCGCTGATTTCATCGTTGCCCGTTACCGGCAGATGAACCGTTAAATCGCCTTCGCCCTGAGCAATATTCCGCAAGATGCCGACGGCATTTTGAATCGGCTTGATAATAGCACCCGCAACAAAATAGGTAACGACGAGCGCGGCAATTAAAATAATCACGGAAAGATTCACCATCGAAAGGCGCAAATCATTGATCGTTCCCATAAATTCATCGTAAGGAGCGTCAATAATTACCGTCCAGCCGACTGTTTTCATTTTTGCATAAGAGGCTATGTTTTTTTTGCCGTCGTATTCAAAATATCCGACTGCCGATTTTTCAGCTTCAACCGCCATTTTTTCAAATGCACCTGCGGATTTAAGCGTCGGATCGGTTTTTGATTCCTCATAGGAATTTGAACGGGCTTCGACCAAACTGAAGTCTCTGTCAGCGACAGTACAGCCGGATTTATCCAAAATATAACATTCTCCCGTTTTACCGACAACAATATCGGAAATAATATTCGAAAGACGCTTTGCATCGATAACACAGTTCAATATGCCGAGCATGGTATTGTTATCATCATATAGAGGAAGCGCAAGTATAATCACAAATTTATTTAATGACCTTGAAAGCAGCGGTTCCGAAATAAATTTATTGCCTGCGGAAGCGGCTTTAAACCAGTCCCGATCGTGTACATCGACGATTTTTCCGTCGCTCGTTGTACGCACACCGGAAAGTCCGTATAAATTAAGCTGTTCGATTTTTTCATTGGAAGAAACTTCGTTTTGTAAAAAACGTGCTTTTTCCTGATAGGACACCGTCGGATCTTTTAAAATCGATTCCCGCGAAATACCTTCAAGAAGTTGAATAAAGGTTGCAAATCGTCCGTCGACAATTTCCGCCGTGTCGGCAGCTTTGTCGAGCAAGTGTTCTTCAATTTTTTCGGTAACCGCTTTACGGGCGGAACGCAGTGCAAGCAAAGATTCGATCATACCTGCCAGTAAAATCAAGATTCCGAAAATACTGATAAGTTTATAACGTAGAGAAAAGTGTTTTTTCATTTACATACTCCTAAATAAAGTTCGGGCAGTATACCACAAAAAAAATTTTATGAAAAGAGAAATTGGAGAAGTTGGAGAGAGTGAAAAAAGGCTGCCGAAAAATATTCGACAGCCCGATTACTTTTTTTATAAACTTTATTGCACCCCGACTTCGGGATTTTTTTCACCAAATTTTTCGGTTAAGCTTTCGATAATTTCCGTACGCTCTTTGCCGCGCTTTTCCGCCGTTTTTATCATCTTATAAGCTTGAAACAGCGGGGAGGGGCCTATTTCCGAACTGAAAAAGCCGATTCCCTGATTCCATGCCAAAAGTTCAAATACATCGTCAAAAACGGTTGAATCGACACCGCGCGCATAAGCTTTTATCAGCTCCCGTGATGCCTGCCGCATACGGCCGGCACCGACCGCATTTGTCAGCGACAATAAAAGCCGCATTTCGTAAGGAAGGCTGCGTTTTTCGCTTTTCCATGTTAAATTCCAAAAATCGACGGCAATTTTTCCCAAGTCCTCATCGATAAGAGGGTAATTTAAAAGGGCTATCGGGCGAAAAGGCGTTTCGTCGTCATCGCCGGCTATAATTTCGCTGCGGTAGAAAAATGCGTGAAATTCATGTTCCGCTATTTTTTCGGTGTGGTGCTCGAAGCCCAGTTTTTCAAACACCTCATAAAGGGGGTGGGGTTCAAAGCGCTGTATTATAACCAATCCTTCTCCCGCCTTTAAGGATTCCGCCTTTTTTTTAAGACCGGGAAAAAAATTGCCCTGCAGCTGGCGCACATCGATTTTTTCAAAACCTGCGGTTTTGTCTTTCCAATTTTCGTAACTCATAAAAACCTCCGTTTATTTATTTCAAGCATATTTTTCCGACAAAGTCCGCAGTATGTGCAGATTTGTTTTTTGTATGCCTGCTTGTTCCGCTTTTATTTCAAACAGATGAACTTCTTTATCTATTTTTTGTAAAACATCTTTGCTTAAACCGCGCTGCGCAAAAGGATATACCGCTTCGTTTTCTTTTTCGATATGGCGTGTCAAAAGATCCGACCATTGTGCCGTACGCGCCAAAATATCCAATTTGGTTTCCGTGTCCGGATTTTGTGCATAGCGGTTTAATGCTTTTTCCAATTCGTTTATATAAAATCTGCCTAAATCGTGTTCGACCAGCATTCCGTGCCTGATAAGCGTTTGTGCGGCGTTTCCGAGTTTTTCCGACATATCGCGGAATAAAATATTTTCTTCTTTTCGGTGATGATGACGATCCGCATAGGTTCGGGCAAAATAAATCAGGTTTCTAAAGTCTTCTTCGTCAATCGGCTTCCCTTCAAGAATCCCGCAGCATACGGTGCGCATAACCTTAATCACTGCTAAAATATTTTTATGTTCTTCAATCATTAAATCAATGCTGTACATTGTTCACCTTCCTTGTAATTCGATACAGTTCCCCGTTGTTGTCAAAACGCAGATTGCTGCCGGAAAACATTCCCTGTATCCATGCCGAACGCAGTGCATAATAATCGTTTATATCTGCTCCGCCATTATCCCAGTACTGCCGGTGTACACAACGCGTTCTGCGCCACGTAATAGCGCTGTCGCTTTGTTCGGTAATTTCGTTTATGCGGTCGCAGGGCATCCCGTCCAAAAATACGGTATTGTATGTTTTAAAAGCTTCTTCGGGGCTTGTATCTTTTTCGAGGGCGCTGTGAGTACCGAACGTAAAAGCATATTGTTTTAAGTCCTCCGTACTTACACCCGCTTCCTCTATCAATAAACGTACCGCAAGAGCAAGCCTGCTTTCAGCCCTGTCAATTCTTTTTTGAATCCAGCCGTGAATGTTTCCCGTATCTATGACCTGTTCCAATGGTTTACATTCGTTTGTGCCGTAGGATTCTTCGAGACGGCTGCGGATTTTTTCCCGCATTTTTTCTGATGCCGCCGCTTCAAGCAAGTATGTGCAAAAATCCTCCTGCCGGCGAATTTTGTCATACATCATGTAATGAATAGGACCTAAAAATGTACTCATAACTACTCCATTATAAGGGCTGCCTTAAAGCCGTCTTTGAGGCAGCCCCGTACGGTTATACTGCCGCTTTTCGATTCAGTGCGTTTACCACTGCGTCCGTATCGAGGCCGTGTACGATACAGGCATCGGCTAAAGATTCCGCCTGTGCCGAGGGACAGCCCAAACAATGCATACCGAAAGAAGTCAAAACGGAGGCAGCATCGGGGAAGGCGCGCAATATATCGCCCATAAGCATATCCGAGTTTACGCCGACGTTTTTTGAACTTTGTTCTCCTGTGTTTTCTGACTCATCTTCCTCTTGGGGAAAAAAGAGCTTGAGGTCGTCTTCGACGCTGCCGATTCCGCTTATTCCGAATTGTTCGACCAGAACTTTTGCGACGTTCGGACTGAGAAATGCCGGCAGGGTCGGGCCTAAGTGAATATTTTTTACACCTAAATAAAGCAGGGCCAGCAATACGATAACGGCTTTTTGTTCATACCATGCAATATTGTATATGATGGGAAGTTCATTGATATCGTTTAAGCCGAACGCTTCTTTTAATTTTAAAGCAATTAAAGCTAAGGAGTATGAATCGTTGCATTGACCTGCGTCCAAAACGCGGGGAATGCCTCCGATATCGCCGAGCTTTAATTTATTGTATTTATACTTTGCACAGCCCGCCGTTAAAATAACCGTATCGCGGGGCAGCTTTTCGGCAAATTCCGTATAGTAATTGCGCGATTTTGCGCGCCCGTCGCAGCCGCCCATAACGATGAATTTTCTAATAGCGCCGGATTTAACCGCATCTACAACTTTATCCGCCAATGCGAGCACTTGATTATGGGCAAAACCGCCGACAATTTCTCCTGTTTCAATTTCTTCGGGAGGATTACAGCGTTTGGCATGTTCTATAATCTGTGAAAAATCTTTTTCTTCACCGACATCGCCTTCAATATGAGGACAGCCGGGGAAGCCTGCCGTTCCGGTCGTATATAAGCGGTTTTTATAACTTTCTTTCGGAGGAACGATACAGTTTGTGGTCATCAGTATGGGGCCGTTAAAACTTTCAAACTCTTCTTTTTGCTTCCACCATGCATTACCGTAGTTTCCGACAAAATGCGTATACTTTTTAAACGCGGGATAATAATGTGCAGGCAGCATTTCCGAGTGAGTGTAGACGTCAACGCCGCTTCCTTCGGTTTGTTTAAGAAGCATTTCCATATCGCGTAAATCGTGACCGGATATAAGGATACCGGGTCTCGTACTGACGCCGATATTTACCTTGGTGATTTCGGGATTGCCGTAGGTTTCGGTGTTTGCCCTATCCAAGAGGGCCATGCCGGTAACGCCGAATTTTCCCGTTTCCAGCGTTAAGGCGATTAAGTCGTTTACGCTTAAAGTTTCATCCAATGTTTTTGCAAGAGCGGTTTGAATAAAGGCGTCGGTTTCATCGTCGTAATGCAATAACACGTTTGCATGTTTTGAATAAGCCGCCAATCCTTTTAAACCGTAGGTAATCAATTCGCGCAAGCTGCGGATGTCTTCATTTTCCTGAGAAAGAACGCCGACTTGTGCTGCTTTTTGCGCAAACGTATTTTTTTCGCCGTTCCACAGTGCGGCTTCGGGTAAAGAAGATTTATCCTTTACTCGGGATAACAAAGCTTTCTTTGTGTCAAGAGTAAAGCAAATACGATTTGTAATTGCATCATCGTCGAAGTTTGCATTTGTAATTGTCGTAAAAAGATTTTGCGTAACCAATCGGTTGATTGCGCGCTCTACGTTTGTGCCTTCGGAGCGCAGTCTGCTCGTTACGGCCGAAAGTCCTTTTGTTACATAAATCAACAAATCCTGTAAGGCGGCGGTTTCGGGTTTTTTCCCGCATACACCCGATTGGGTGCAGCCCTTGTTGCCTGCGGTTTCCTGGCATTGCCAGCAGAACATCTTGTTTTCCATAATCGTCTCCTATATTGGTGTCTCCCCCTTGATGTTTCACCGTTAATATACTATTGTTGAAAATATAAAGATGTTGTTATAACAACAAAACGGGAAAATATATGAATTTTTTATTATTGGCAAACACGGAGCTTTTTTCGGGTATCGAAGTCGATGAAATAAAAAAGGCGATTGAATGTTTGGGCTTTGAACAACGGCGGTTTGCAAAAGGCGAAACAGTATTCCGTGCGGGCAAAATCGTTCAGTCCTTTGCCCTGATATTGTCCGGAAGCGTTATAATCGAAAATACCGATTTTTGGGGAAACACGAGCGTTTTGGATAAAATCGGTGCGGGGCAAACCTGTGCGGAATCCTATGCCTTTGCCGAAAATGAAGCTTTGATGGTGGATGTAACGGCAACCGAGCAAAGCGAAGTGCTGTTTTTTAACGCAAAACGTGTGATGACCGTCTGTTCCCGCGCCTGTTCCTGCCACAATAGGCTTATTCGCAATTTGTTTTTTATCGTTGCTCAAAAAAATCTTCATTTGTCGCGAAGGATTTTTCATACATCGTCAAAATCGATACGCGGTCGTCTTATGTCGTATTTATCGCACCGGGCGGCACAATGCGGATGCGGAACTTTTTTGATACCGTTTAACCGTCAGGAACTTGCCGATTATTTAAGCGTAGACAGAAGCGCTTTGTCGAATGAATTGAGTAAAATGCAAAAAGAGGGTCTTCTTGCAACCGAAAAAAATCGTTTTTGTTTAAACACGGAAAAGTCGGAAAGCTTTATTTTATAAGCGCTTATTCTATAAACGTTTATAAAATGAACGCTTATAAGCGTAAAAAAAACTGCGCCGGCAATATTCAAGGAAAACCGCCGGGCGGGAAAGTCCCGCCGCAGGAAAAGCAGCAGAAAAACAAAACCGGAAAATAAAAAAGGCAGGCTCCGTTTACCGAAGGCCTGCCCCTCATTCATATTGAACGGCAAATCTTAATGTTTGCGTCCTATGACGATTTTGCTTTGAAGCTCAAGACTGCGCTTCGGGTTCATATATATTCTGATGATAAACAGCATCAAAAATACGAGGGCGAACGCGATACCGACCGCGTATGAAATCGTAACGCCCTTGTTTCCCAAACGAACGAGATTAAAGCATTCTTTTGCATACATCAGATAGGTAACGGAAACAGCCGACATGAAGGTTGCGGGAATTGCGGCAAGCCAACAGCGGTTCTTTTCCGGATAGTTTGTCGCAAGATATGCCGCCGCCGTCCACAATACAATCATCGCAAGGGTTTGGTTCGACCATGAAAAATAGCGCCAGACGACACTGTAATTGATGAGCGAAATACCGTAGCCGATGATAAGAAGGGGAGCCGCTATCGAAAGCCGCACGTTCAGTTTCTTTTCGTCGAGCTTAAACCAATCGAAGATAATCATACGTGCACTGCGGAAAGCCGTATCGCCGGAGGTAATCGGGCATGCAATAACACCGATCATGGCGATTGCGCCTCCTATCGGACCGAGAAGTCCCGTACAGATTGCATATACCGACTTCGAATTTCCTCCTCCAAGTGTGAGCAAAGCTTGAAGACCGGTTCCCGAGCCGTCTTTATTCCAAAAGAAAGCGATTGCGGCTGAAGCCCATACCATGGCGATAATACCTTCGGCTACCATTGCGCCGTAAAAAACCCAGCGGCCTTCTTTTTCGTTTTTAAGCGTGCGCGATACAATCGGCGATTGGGTCGCATGGAAACCCGAAATGGCGCCGCATGCAACGGTAATGAACATAAGCGGCCAAATCGGTTTTTGCGTTGCGCTCGGATAGAGATTTGCAAGGGTAAGTTCCATCATCGGGCGGGTGCCGCTGTTTGCGATGGTTGCGATTGAAACACCCAAGGCCATGAGGATAAGGAAGGCGCCGAACA
>CAUURR010000067.1:0-9682 GCA_963547555.1 uncultured Treponema sp.
AAATATTTTTTTCATTTATATACTCCTTACCGTTAGAATAAGCCAAAGATATATATAAGTCAAGGGCGCGCATAAAATTATATGTAAAATAATGTAGGGCCCGCAAAACTCCTTCGTATGCATACAAACTCCGATTCCTCTCCTTGAGCCGCATGCGGAAATTTCTCGGCTAAAAGAATCATTTATGTAAAATAAATGTTGACAAAATTACGTTTTGAGTTTATTATATAAATATATATAGATAAAAACAGTGTAAAAAAAGGACGATTTTTTTATGGTTGTTTTATTTCCTTTGCTTGTATACAAGTATACTATAATACAGGACAGCCTATGTATTTTTTAGGAATAGATATAGGCTCCACAACTTCAAAATGTATTATTCTCAATGAAAACAAAGAAATATGCGCAAAGGTATGTATCCGTGCCGGAACGGGAACAAAGGGACCCGAACAGGCTTTTGAAACCGCTCTTAAAGACGCAAATGTACAACAATCCGATATAACCTGTATAACGGCAACGGGATACGGGCGGAACAACTTTACCGCCGCTCAAAACAGACTGAGCGAATTAAGCTGTCATGCCAAAGGTGTCCACTTCACTTTTCCCGAAGTAAGAACGATTATCGATATAGGCGGGCAGGATGCAAAAGCCATTTCCGTTGACGAGCGGGGCAAAATGACTAATTTCGTTATGAACGATAAATGTGCTGCGGGTACGGGCAGATTTTTAGACGTAATGGCATCTATATTGCAGCTGCAAGTACAGGATTTTGAAATCTGCGCCGCAAAAGCCCAAAATATTCTTGCCATATCCAATACCTGTACCGTATTCGCGGAATCCGAAGTAATCAGTCAGTTGTCAAACGGTGCAAATATAAACGACTTAATCGCAGGAATTTGCGCTTCCGTTGCCGGACGGGTTGCCTCTTTAGCCCGAAGGGTCGGCATTGAAGAAAAGGTATGCATGAGCGGCGGTGTTGCAAAGAACGGCGGTGTCAGATCCGCTATGGAAAAGGAACTCGGAACGCGGATTCTTTATTCCGAAGACGCGCAGCTTATGGGTGCACTCGGTGCCGCTCTGTACGGACAGGAGCAAAATATCTGAAAAATTTCGGGTACACACACCCTTATTATATTTTGGAGGTATAAATTATGGAACAGGCAAAAGAAAAACGGCCGGCACCCCCTGCACCGGACCCGAATTCGGCGAAGTACAAACTCAACAGTGTTGTAATGAAACACTATCGGGAAGTACAGGAAGCAAAACAGGCCGGTGAAAAAATCGGCTGGTGTGCAAGCAACTTTCCGCAAGAGATTTTTCAAACATTGGGCGTAAAAGTTTGCTACCCTGAAAACCAGGCAGCTGCCATTGCCGCACGAGGCGGCGGACAGCGTATGTGCGAGCAAGCCGAAAGCAAGGGATATTCGAACGATATCTGTGCTTATGCGCGGATAAATCTTGCATATCTTGATGCAAAAGAAATCCCCGAACAAAATATGCCGCAGCCCGACTTCTTGCTTTGCTGCAACAATATATGTAACTGTATGATAAAATGGTACGAAAATATTGCAAAAGAATGCAATATTCCGTTGATTTTAATAGACATTCCTTTCAATGCGGATTATGAAGTTTCGGACGAAAAGGTGGCTTATGTTGCGGCTCAATTCCGCGCAGCCATTGCACAGCTGGAAAAAATTACCGGAAAAAAATGGGACGAAAAACGCTTTGAAGAAGTGTGCAAAATATCAAACAGAACATCGAAAGCATGGCTGGAGGCAACCGCATACACAAAATACACCCCGTCACCGTTGAACGGGTTTGATTTATTAAACCACATGGCGGTTGCAGTATGTGCGCGCGGAACGGTTGAAGCGGCAGAGGCGTTCGAAACCCTCCTTGAAGAATACAAGCAGGCGGTAAAAGACGGTACCAGTACATTTAAGGGAGAGCAAAAGTACCGGATAATGTTTGAAGGTATTGCCTGTTGGCCGCATCTTAAAACAACCGCACTCGGACTTCGCGACAGAGGTATCAATATGGTTGCAACCATATACGCCGATGCGTTCGGACTTCTCTACAACGATTTTGAAGGAATGATAAAATGCTATTGTAATGTTCCCAACTCCGTATCTCTCGAAAAAGGACGCGATAACAGAATCGATATTGTAAAGCGGACGAATGCCGAAGGAATACTTGTTCATACAAACCGTTCATGTAAATTATGGAGCGGTTTTATGGCTGAAATGAGCAGACAAATCGGGAAAAACTGCGATATTCCCGTTGTGTCTTTTGACGGAGATCAGGCCGATCCGCGCAACTTTTCGGATGCGCAGTATCACACCAGAGTCGAAGGCTTGGTGGAGATTATGGATTCTCACAAATCATCAAACTGAAAACGGAGTAAATCATGACAAAAGAAGATATATTGAATGAATTACAAAAAATTGCATCTTCGCCGAAAGCACAGTTGCAAAAATATTTAGGTGCGGGGAAAAAAGTTATAGGCTGTGTTCCGGTATACACGCCTGAAGAACTCATCCATTCGATGGGCTTGGTACCGATGGGATTGTGGGGAGCGGATATTCAAATTAAAGATGCAAAAAAATTCTTTCCCGCATTCATCTGTTCTATAATGCAAAGCGTTCTTGAATTGGGAATGAAAGGAAGCTACAAAGGATTAAGTGCTATTGTGGTACCGTCCCTGTGCGACTCCTTAAAATGTATCGGGCAAAACTGGAAATACGCAGTTCCCGAAATTCCGTTTATCCCTATGACGTATCCTCAAAACAGGGTTGCCGATTTCGGTATTACTTTCACCGAAAAAGGATACCTCATCGTCATTAAAGAACTGGAGCGCATTTGCGGCGTAAAATTCGACGAAGAATCTTTGAAAAAATCGATAGAAATATACAACACGCACAACGAACTTATGCGGGAATTTTCAAGTCTTGCCGCCGAAACGGAAATCACGCCGCGCCAAAGAAGTGCCGTATTTAAAAGTGCTTTATTTATGCTCAAAGAAGAACATAACGCTTTGATGCGCGAACTTAACGACGCACTGACTGCCGAAAAACAAAACGGCAAGACAGCGCAAACCGATAAAATACGGGTTGTTACATCCGGTATTTTGGCGGACAACGGCGCATTGCTTAAAATCCTTGAAGACAACAATATAATCATTGCCGGTGATGATGTTGCTGCGGAATCCCGTCAATACAGAACCGACTGCTGCACGCAATCTCCGCCTTTGAGAGCACTGGCGGAAAAATTCGCGCACATGGACTGCTGTTCCGTTTTATATGATGCGGATAAAAAGAGAGCCGATTTAATTACCGATTTGGCTGCGGACAGAAAGGCGGACGGCGTTATCGTTATGCAGACAAAATTTTGCGATCCGGAAGAATTCGATTATGTTATCATAAAAGAAGCTTGTGCCGCAAAAAAGATTCCGCATATCATTGTCGAAATCGACAGACAGATGACCAATTACGATCAAGCCCGTACGATTATCCAAAGTTTTGCCGAAATGTGCCGCTAAAACAGAATGCGGCCGACACGGTCTTCCGGCTGTATGTACTAAAGGGAAAATCAGATGGCTTTGTTTTATGAAACAATAGTACAAGGATTAAAACACAGAGTTTCACTTACGCCCAATGGAATCGCTTTAAGCGAAGCGGGAAAATCATACAGCTGGAATGAACTGGATTCCATATCCGACAAAATTGCGCAGCAACTGCACGATATGGGTGCCGGCAAAGGCTGCAACGCGGGTATCTGGGGGATAAATTCGCCGTATTGGGTTTTTGTGTTTTTCGGTTTGTGCAAAGCGGGTGCCGTTCCGGTTCTTATAAATATTTGCTTTCAGGAAACGGAACTAACCGCAGTATTGAAAAACACGAACATCGGGATTTTGTTGTACGGAAAGGCGGCAAAGGGTACAAGCTACAAGACTATTATCGATAGGCTTGATTTTTCGCTTTTTCCCGAACTAAAAACGGTAATACCGTTTGAACCCGATTCCGATGAAAACGGCGAACCTTGTCCCCTGGATTATTTTGGAACCGATATAAAACCGGACAAAGTACTTATAGCCGAATTGTCGAACGCCGTAAAGCCCGAAGACTGTGCGGCAATCTTATACACATCCGGTACGACGGCAGTTCCCAAAGGAGTTATGCTCAGCCATATCAGTTTAACAAACAATGCACACGCTCATGTGGAAATAATGCATTGGAACAGCAGTGATAAAATATGCCTGTGCGTTCCGTTGATGCATTGCTTCGGTATTACGACTTGTTTGCTGGCAGCTGTATACAGCGGAGCTTCGTTGGAAATTATCAGTTATTACAAAAGCGAAAAGGTTTTGACCGCTATTCAGGAAAAATCGTGTACGGTACTGAACGGCGTTCCTTCCATGTTTTTAGCGTTGATTCACAACGAAAATTTTAAAAAATACCGCATTACCGGTTTAAAAAGCGGCATAATTGCCGGTTCGCATATCGGTAAAAAAGAGTATATGCAAATAAGACGGGAACTGAATATAGATAAACTGCAAATAGCTTACGGGCAAACCGAAACATCACCGTGTGTTACCGTTATGCCGTATGACGAAACCGAAAAAAAGGCGGACAGCTGCGGCAAACCGATCGAAAACGTACAGGTAAAAATTCTGCATTCGGATTTGAATGCGGAACGGAATCCGTGCACAAAAATGCGGCACGGAGAGGTTTTGGTAAAGGGCTATAACGTCATGATGGGATATTACAATATGCCCGAACTGACAAAAAAAACTTTTACGGATGACGGCTGGCTTAAAACCGGCGACATCGGATATATGGACAGTGATGGGTACCTGCACATTACCGGAAGAATTAAAGATATAATCATACGGGGCGGAGAAAATATTTCGCCGCAGGAAATTGAAAACTGCATTTCGGAACTGGACGGAATTAAAAATGTAAAAGTCATCGGTCTGCCGGAAAAGGTTATTCAGGAAAAAATAGTCGCGTGTATATGTTCGAATAATACCGATATAAACGAAGCAGCCGTAAAAAATCACGTTGCCGCCCGCCTTGCAAAATACAAGGTGCCCGAACGGGTTTTGTTTTTTACCGCCCTTCCGTTTACGGCAAACGGAAAAGTAAATAAAAAAAAACTCAAAGAAGAAGCGGCGGCTTTGTTGAAAAAACAAAAAGAAAAAAACGGTGCTTAGCCGTATAAATGAAAATAGAGTAAAACTATAATCAGGAGGAAACACACATGTTTTTAAGCGAACAACACGAAATGATCCGAAAACTGGTTCGCAATTTTGCCGAAACGGAGCTGACAGATGATATTCTCGATGCCGTTGAAAACGGCGCGGAATATCCGGCCGAAGTCCTTGATAAAATGGCAAAATGCGGTTTTTTCGGCGTGAAAGTCCCGAAAGAATTCGGCGGACAGGGCGGTGATATTCGCAGTTATGTCGTTATGGCGGAAGAGTTTGCACGTATCAGTGCCGTATCGTGCATTTGGGCTTTGACACCGAATTCTCTGGGAGGCGGACCGCTTTTGTTGGCGGGGACGGACGAACAAAAAAACAAATATATCAGGGAATTGTCGACCGGAAAAAAACGCATTTGTTTTGCTTTGACCGAACCCGGTGCCGGCTCCGATGCGGGAAGTATGACAAGCACAGCCGAAAAAGACGGTGATTATTACGTTATAAACGGACGAAAATGTTTTATAACCATGGCTCCGGTTGCCGACTATGCAATCGTCTATGCCAAAACCGATAGAACAAAGGGCTCAAAAGGTATTTCCGCCTTTATTGTGGATATGAAACTGCCCGGTGTATCTACGGGTAAGGCCGAAGACAAAATGGGGGTTCGCGGCTGTCCGACCAGCGATATTATATTAACAAATGTGCGTGTTCATAAAGACGACCTTTTGGGTGAAGAAGGTCAAGGCTTTATCAACGCTATGAAAACACTGGATGTCGGACGCATCGGGGTTGCCGCTCAATCCGTCGGTGTCGCACAACGGGCACTTGAAGAATCCGTAAAATACGCAAAAGAACGCAAGCAGTTCGGAAAACCCATCTGCGTAAATCAGGGGATAAGCTTTATGCTCGCCGAAATGGCGACAAAGCTGGAAGCCGCACGTCTGCTTACCTACAAAGCCGCATGGCTTAAAGACACCAATCAGGATGCGACAAAAGTCGCTTCAATGGCAAAATTCTTTGCAGCGGAAACCTGCAACGAAATATGTGCAAAAGCAATACAAATCCACGGCGGCTACGGCTTTATTAAAGATTACGTTGTCGAACGGCTGTATAGAGATTGCAGGATATTTACCATTTACGAGGGAACCAGTCAGGTTCAGCAAATGGTAATCGCCGGACAAATATTGAAATAATGAGGTTATAAGATGAAAATAGTTGTTTGTGCAAAACAGGTTCCCGATACCAATGAAGTTCGTATAGACCCCGTAAAAGGAACCTTAATACGGGAAGGTGTTCCGTCGATTTTAAATCCGGATGATGCAAATGCGCTTGAAGCTGCATTGACTGTCCGGGATAATACCCCCGGTACAACGGTAACGGTTGTGTCTATGGGACCGCCGCAGGCAAAAGAGATGTTGCGTGAATGCCTTGCGATGGGAGCAGACGATGTATGCCTGCTTTCCAGTCGTGCATTCGGCGGTGCCGATACGTGTGCAACATCAACAACGATTGCAGCCGGTATCAGAAAAATAGGCGATGCCGACATTATCTTTGCGGGACGGCAGGCAATAGACGGAGATACGGCACAAGTCGGGCCGCAAATTGCTCAAAGACTCGGGTTGCCGGTTGTTACTTATGTCCAATCCGTTCGGGAAATAAAAGAAAAAAGTATCATTGTTGAACGGCAGCTGGAAAACGGTTTTGAAGTCATAGAAGTAACAAAGCCCTGTGTTTTAACCGCGGTAAAGGAATTGAACACACCCCGTTACATGACCGTTAAAGGTATAATCGATGCATACAATACCGAAATCACCGTGTGGAACGAGGCCGATCTGGCAATTGCGCCGGAAGACTGCGGTCTTAAAGCAAGTCCGACACAGGTATTTCGCTCTTTTACGCCCGAACCGAAAGGTAAGGGTGTTATGCTCGAAGGAAGCGTTAAAGAAATGGCGGGTAAGCTTGTTTCCGTGTTTAAAGAAAAACATTTGCTGTAAATACGGGAAGCTGAAATATGACTAAATACACAGAGAGGAAAACTATATGGCGGTAAGAGTAATAAAAGAAAAATGCAAGGGCTGTACCATTTGTGTAAAAAACTGCCCGTTTAATGCAATTACTATGGTCGGAAAAATTGCCCTCATAGGCGAAACTTGTACCGGATGCGGTGCTTGCGTTGAAAAATGTCCGTTCAAGGCCATTGAACAGGAAAAAGAAACAAAAGCCCCGAGCAACACGGCAGACTACAAGGGTGTATGGGTTTTTGCCGAACAGCGGAATAACAAAATTATGCCCGTTGTAATCGAATTACTGGGCGAAGGCAAAAAACTGGCAAAAGAAATCGGATGCGAACTGGCTGCCGTTTTATGCGGCGAAAACGTCAAAAACCTTACGGATGAGCTCATCTCATACGGTGCGGACAAAGTATATGTGGCGGATCAAAGCGAACTTAAAACCTATCGAACCGACGCATACACCAAAGTAATAGTTGAAGCGATAAAAAAATACAAACCCGAAGTTATGCTTTTAGGTGCAACTCATATCGGGCGGGATTTAGGCCCCTGTATTGCCGTTCAGTGCGGCACGGGACTGACCGCCGACTGTACGGGACTGCGCATAGACCCCGAAACGAAAGGGTTACAGCAAACCCGTCCCGCGTTCGGCGGAAACTTAATGGCAACGATTATTTGCCCCAATCACCGCCCGCAAATGTCCACCGTGCGTCCGGGCGTTATGAGCAAAGCCGAACATAATCCCTCATTAAAAGGAGAAGTTGTCAATATCAATACCGGCTTTAAAGACGGCGATATTCGGACAACCGTCCTCGAAATGATACAAAAAGCGGGAGAAACGGTCAGCTTAACCGATGCCGAAGTAATCGTATCGGGAGGTATGGGATTGGGCGGTCCCGAAGGGTTTGAATTGCTCAAAAAACTCGCCGCTAAAATGGGCGGCACCATCGGCTCGTCCCGCGCTGCCGTAGATGCCGGCTGGATAGACCATGCCTATCAAGTCGGTCAAACCGGTACTACCGTAAAACCGAAGATTTACTTTGCCTGCGGTATTTCCGGTGCAATTCAGCATGCGGCGGGTATGCAGCATTCGGATTATATTGTTGCCATCAATACAAATGAAAACGCGCCTATATTTGAAATCGCCGACTACGGCATTGTAGGCGATTTATACACGGTTATACCTGCTTTACTGGAAGCATTAGATACAATACAGGAGGAAGTATGAATGAAAAGCGAAAACCGCTGCAAGGGGTAAGAGTAATAGAACTTGCAAACTTTATTGCAGCGGCAACGGCAGGCCGCTTTATGGCGGATTTGGGAGCGGATGTCATCAAAATCGAAGCGGAAAGAGGCGATCCGTTACGTTACACTGCTCCTTCGGAAGGACGTCCCCTCGATATGTATGAAAATACAACTTGGGAACTGGAGAATGGAAACAAGCGCTGTATTTCACTCAATTTGAAAAGCGAAAAAGCACGTGAAGCGTTTTTCAAACTTTTGGAAACTGCGGATGTTTTAATCACCAACTGGCGCGTACAGGCTTTGCAAAGAGCGGGACTTGATTATGAAACATTGAAAACAAAGTACCCCAAACTGGTTTATGCACTGTGTACCGGTTACGGCGAGTATGGTCCCGACAAAGATTTACCGGGCTTTGATTTTACGGCTTTTTTTGCACGGGGCGGTTATTTGGAAACGCTTCGTCAGGCAGATTCCAGACCGATGAATGTTGCACCCGGACTGGGAGATCACAATGTCGGTATGAATTTGGCGGCCGGAATTCTTGCGGCTCTCTATCAGGCAAAGGTGAGTGGACACGGCGAAAAAGTGGAAACCAGTTTGTTTGAAACGGCCGTATATAATATGGGAATGATGGTACAGGCGGCACAATATACCGATGTCGGAAAAAAATATCCCATCGATATCCGTGAAGCGGATAACCCCTGTAATGCCGCATTCAAAACAAAAGACGGCAGGTACATTCAAATTTGTTTTCCCGACTACAACGTGTATTACAAAACCTTTGTCAACGTTCTCGGCAGAAGTGATTTGGCCGAAAACGAAAAATACTATCCGATACAAAACCTGCAGAAAAACGGCTTGAATAGGGAATTCCACGATATTGTTTGCGAAGCAATGATTCAACATGATGCCGAATATTGGGTTCAAAAACTTGTAGAAGCGGATTTACCCTTTGCAAAAGCGCAATCGTGGGAGGAAATACTGGAAGATAAACAGGCATGGGCAAATGAATGTTTTTATTCCATGACATACCCCAACGGTAACACACGAACTCTTGTCCGCACACCCGTTAAATTTCAGGAAATGGGAACTCCCGAATATAAACGCGGGCCCCTTATCGGAGAGCACGGAGCGGAAATACTTAAAGAGATCGGATATACCGATGAGCAAATAAAAGAAATGCAAGCTTCAAAAGAGCTGTATATTTGGGATAAATCCTAATAAT
>CAUURR010000068.1:0-9627 GCA_963547555.1 uncultured Treponema sp.
GTCGTTGCGCTTCCGGCCCTTGTGCGCAGCGCCTTCGGCATAGGGGATCCGTATTTTTGCAAATGGGTGTGCCCGGCCGGAATTCTTGAAGGCGCGCTGCCGCTTATAGCGAAAAACGAAAGTCTTCGCAATACGCTCGGCTTTTTGTTCGGCTGGAAAACGTCGTTTTTGGCGCTGACCGTTTTAACGTCTCTTTTTTTGTACCGTCCGTTTTGCAAATACGTGTGCCCGCTCGGTGCATTTTATTCGTTTTTTAACAAAATAAGTTTGTACCGCATGCACGTGGACACGGCGAAGTGTACGAGGTGCGGCGCATGCGAGCGCGCATGCCGCATGCACGTGCCGATTATAAAGCCGCTTAAAGACGGCACCTTTACGGGCGAAGGCGCGAAAATGCCGGCTTTTTTGTCGGTTGACAACGCCGAATGTATCCGCTGCCACGACTGTAAAAAAGCCTGCCCCTGCGGTGCGATACGTTTCGGTTTTGATTCGGTTTTAAAAACAAAAAAAGCGCCCGAAAACTCCTGAGCGTGAAGTTTTTGAACGCTTTTCGATTATAGCGGCAATGGGACTTGAACCTATGACCGAACGGATATGAGCCGTTTGCTCTACCGACTGAGCTATGCCGCCATATTGAGGGAAATAATAGCATAGAGA
The DNA here is from genome assembly GCA_963547555.1 of uncultured Treponema sp. Taxonomy (GTDB): domain Bacteria; phylum Spirochaetota; class Spirochaetia; order Treponematales; family Treponemataceae; genus Treponema_C. Next base: position 658 of record CAUURR010000068.1, read on the forward strand.
CCGTTTTGTGTCAATAGCGTATCAACAATGCATTTTCGTATCACTTGCTCTAAGATGTTAAAAATGTTATACTCCGAAAATGAAAGCTGCAATATTTTTCGGTTCAAAATCGGACACGGGTACGATGAAAAAAGCTGCCGACGTTTTACGCGAATTCGGCATAGATTATTCCGCTTACGTACTGTCCGCCCACCGCACGCCCAATTTGCTTGTGCAAACGGTTAAGCAGGTTGAAAACGAAGGCTGCGAGGTTATCATCGCCGGAGCCGGTCTTGCCGCGCACTTACCCGGCGTTATCGCTTCGGCTACGGTACTGCCCGTTATCGGAGTTCCGCTCGAATGTCTTTCTTCCGATTCGCAGGGGCGTTCTTCCAACGGCCTCGGCGGCATGGACGCCCTTTTATCTATAGTGCAAATGCCCAAACAAATTCCGGTCGCCTCTGTCGGCATAAACAATGCCGCGAATGCCGCATATTTGGCAGCCGAAATTCTTGCGGTAAAATATCCTGAATTAAAAGAAAAATTAAAACAATTCCGCACTCGCTTGGCGCACGATGCAGCCGAAAACGGCGGAACGGGGGTAACATTATGAGCGAAAGCACTGTAAAAAAAATGGATATGCTCTACGAGGGCAAGGCAAAAAAGGTTTTTGCAACCGATAATCCCGATTTGGTTATCCTTGATTACAAGGATTCGGCCACCGCTTTTAACGGCGAAAAAAAGGGAACAATCGACGAAAAAGGCATTATGAACAATACCATCGCCGATATGCTTTTTGAACTGCTTGAAAAAAAAGGCATTCACACCCACTACGTGCGCCGTCTAAGCGAGAGGGAAACCCTGTGTAAAAAAGTGAGCATTATTCCGCTCGAAGTGATTGTGCGAAACGTTGCCGCAGGTTCGTTCAGCAAAAGACTGGGAGTTCCCGAAGGCTCGGCCCTTAAAACGACAATATTCGAAATCTCCTATAAGGACGACGCTTTGGGAGACCCGCTTATCAACGATTATCATGCGGTGGCAATCGGGGCGGCGACGTGGGATGAACTTAAAATCATCTATGAGGTAACGGCAAAAATCAACGATATTTTAAGCGCTTTTTTTATCGAGCGCGGCATACGCTTAATCGACTTTAAAATCGAATTCGGTAAAGATGCACAAGGCAATATCCTTCTTGCCGATGAAATATCGCCGGATACCTGCCGTTTTTGGGACGCAAAAACAAACGAAAAACTCGACAAAGACCGCTTCCGCCGCGATATGGGCAATGTAAAAGAAGCCTATGTCGAAATCCTTAACAGGATGAAAAATTGAGCTGCAGTACATTGTGCGAAGATATTCGGCACAACGGCAAAAACGACTGCACAGCGGAATGTTCCGATAAACTGCATGAAGAATGCGGCGTTGTAGGTATTTATTTGAATAAGAGCGCCGACGGTGCGGCAAAGCTGTGTTATTACGCCCTTCATTCGTTACAGCACCGCGGCCAGGAAAGCGCCGGTATTGCCGTTTCCGACGGTACCAATATCGAGTACCACAAGGCGATGGGCTTGGTTCCCGAAGTTTTTAACGCTTCGGTTCTTCAGCCCATTCACGGCCACATTGCCGTCGGACACGTTTTGTACTCTACCTCGCAGCACGCCCATATCGAAAATGCACAACCCTTTGTAACGAGGTCGAAACTCGGCGGCATTGCCGTTTCTCATAACGGAAATCTGGTAAACTACGAGCAGTTAAAAGAATTGCTCGAAGAAACAGGCTCGACCTTTGTGTCCGAAAGCGATTCGGAAGTTATTATAAAATTTATCGGTAAAAACTACAAAAAGGGTATGGAGCGCGCTTTAACCGATACCATTCAAATGATAAAGGGTTCGTTTGCCCTTTGCGTTATGACCGAAAAGTGTTTAATCGGCGCGCGCGACCCTCAGGGGATTCGTCCCCTTTGTTTGGGAAAAACCGAAAACGGCTGGGTAATCGCAAGCGAAAGCTGCGCCCTCGATGCGGTCGGCGCGGAATTGGTACGCGACATTCAGCCCGGAGAAATCGTCATTATAAACGAAGACGGCGTCTTATCCTTTGAGTTCGGCGAGCGCACGGCAAAGCAAACCTGTTTATTCGAATACATATACTTTGCCCGCCCCGATTCGATTATCGACGGTATTCCCGTTCAAGAAGCCCGATTGCGTATGGGAGCGGTTTTGGCAAAAGAAAGCGGCGTTGAGGCCGACGTGGTTATCGGTGTCCCCGATTCGGGCTTGGGAGCGGCGATGGGGTATTCGGCCGCTTCGGGCATTCCTTATGCGATGGGAATCGTCAAAAACAAATACATAGGCCGAAGCTTTATCGCTCCGACACAGGATGCGCGCGAAAAAACCGTCTTTGTAAAATTAAACGCTTTAAAAAGCGACGTAAACGGCAAGCGCGTGGTGATTATAGACGATTCGATTGTGCGCGGAACAACGGCTCATCGTCTTATCGACGTACTGCGCCGCGCGGGAGCAAAAGAAGTACATTTCCGTATTTCATCCCCCCCGGTAAAGTTTCCCTGCTATTTCGGTATCGACACGCCCTGCCGTGCGGACTTGATTTCGTCTTCATTGACGGAAAAACAAATTTGTAAAAAAATCGGCGCGGATTCTCTTGCCTTTATTTCCATAGAAGGAATGATAAGCGCATTACAGGGCCTCTGTCCCGCATCTGACGGTTATTGCACGGGCTGCTTTACGGGAAAATATCCCATGCCGGCTCCCGGAGAATTGTCCGGCAAACGCATATAATAACGCAGATAAAAATAAGGAGCATATAATACATGGATTATAAGCAAGCAGGCGTTGACGTACACGAGGGTTACCGCGCTGTCGAAAAATACAAAGCCGAGGTAAAGCGCACCCTTATTCCCGGTGTTTTAAACGGTATCGGCGATTTTGCGGGTATGTTTGAAGTCCCGAAAGGCTATAAAGAACCGGTTATGGTTTCAGGTACGGACGGTGTGGGAACAAAGCTCGACATAGCCTTTGCCCTTAAAAAATACGATACGGTCGGAATAGACTGTGTTGCCATGTGCGTAAACGATATTTTATGCTGCGGTGCGCGTCCCCTGTACTTTTTGGATTACATCGCATGCGGAAATCTTGATTCGTCGGTCGCCGCCGATTTGGTAAAAGGAATCGCCGACGGCTGCGTGCAGTCGGGATGCGCCCTTTTGGGCGGAGAAACCGCGGAAATGCCGGGTTTTTACGATAAAGGAAAATACGATATAGCCGGATTCAGTGTCGGCATAGCCGAAAAAGCCCGTATTATAAGCGGCGAAAACATAAGCGAAGGCGACGTACTTATCGGTCTTGCTTCAAGCGGAGTACATTCAAACGGCTTTTCTTTAGTGCGCCGCCTCGTAAAAGACTTGCACCAACCCTTCGGTGCTTCTTCCATCGGGCTTACGCTTTTGGAGCCGACACGCATTTACGTTAAACCCGTCCTCGATTTGTTGGAAAGTTTCGAGAATCATGCAACATCGGCGGTGCGCGGTATGGTGCATATTACAGGCGGCGGCTTTTACGAAAATATTCCGCGTATGTTTACCGTAGCGGACGCTCTGCGCCGAAGTAAGGACAAGGCTCCCCTTTGCGCCCGCATACGCAAAGACAGCTGGCCCGTACTGCCTATATTCGGTGAATTGGTTAAACTCGGTGCCGACGCGGACAAAATGTTTTATACCTTTAATATGGGAATCGGCTTTGTGCTTGCCATTTCACCCGATTATGAAGCAAAAGCTCTTGAGTTTTTCAAAGAACGCGGCATTGCAGCCTATAGTATCGGAAAAGTCGATGTATCGGCTGCGACCGCTTCGATTTCCTCCAAGCTTGCCGGCTTACGTGAGGGGGCGTCGGCCGCTCTTACGCAGGAACAAGCCGTTTTATTTGAATAAGGACTTTAAAAAAATGAATAAAGCCGCCGAAACTTGCTCGTCCGAAAGCGCTGTGCACAAACAAAACAAAACGTGTAAAACGGCTGTCCTCGTGTCCGGCGGCGGCACAAATCTGCAAGCTTTAATCGATTACGAAAAAACTCATGCGGACTGTCCCTTCCGTATTGAAGCGGTGTTCAGCGATACAAAAAAAGCCTATGCCATTGAGCGCGCAGGCAAAACGGGAATCCGCACGGAAATCGTCAGTCCCTACGCAATCCTCGGCGCACAAGGAGCGGCTCACGCTTCCAAAGATGAAAAACGACAAGCCGTATCCAAGCGCATACTTGCATTATGTAAAGAGCGCGGCATAGAGTTCATCGTTTTGGCGGGCTTTTTAACCGTTTTAAGCGGAGAACTTATCGGCGAATATGACGGGCGTATGATAAACCTCCACCCCGCCCTCCTTCCCGACTTCGGCGGAGAAGGTATGTGGGGACATCACGTCCATGAAGCAGTCCTTGCATCGGGTAAAAAGGAGTCGGGCTGTACCGTTCACTTTGTCAATTCCGGCTGCGACACGGGAAAAATCATTTTGCAAAAAAAGATTCCCGTTTTGCCCGGTGATACACCCGAAAGCCTCGCCGCCCGCCTTGCACCCGAAGAACACAAGGCGATAGTCGAAGCGGCCTGCACCGTGGCGTGTATGATTGTAAACGGAACATAAGCACGACTGTAGGTATGACTGTAAGTACGATTGCCTAGCGGCTCGGCTGATAAGATTCCGTACTATACCACCTTTTCAAAAAAATATAAAAAAGCATAAGGCATAAAACATTTTATTTGACAAATCCCGATTTATGATTTATGCTTTATACACAGGTATGTATATACACTGCTGTGTATATCAACAAAGGATAAAAAAAATGGATGCAAAAAAACAAGTTGTATTTATTATGACCGATACCACCCGTTTCGATATGGTCGGCTGTTACGGTTTTCCCGATATGAAAACACCAAATATAGACGCGCTTGCAGCCGAAGGAGTCCGTTTTGAAAAAGCGTATTCATGCCAGCCGGTATGCGGGCCTGCACGCAGTGCAATATTTACGGGACTCTTTCCTCATTCAAATGCAAGTATTTCAAACTGTATGCCCTTGGGAGCGGACGTAAAAACCGCAGGCGAATATGTGCAGGAAGCGGGTGTTCACAGTGCCTATATCGGAAAATGGCACTTGGACGGCGGAGACTACTTCGGAAACGGAGTTTGTCCTCGCGGATATGATCCCGATTATTGGTATGATATGCGCTGCTATCTTGATGAATTGAGCGAACACGAACGCGTATACTCGCGAAAAGAATCGGCATCGCTCGACGGAATAGACGAAAAATTTACATTTGCTCACCGTTGTACCGACAAGGCTCTCGACTTTTTGGAAAAACATCAAAATACGGACTTTTTTTTAACCGTATCGTTTGACGAACCGCATCAGCCGTATTTGTGTCCCGAACCCTATGCATCAATGTATAAAGATTATGAAATGCCGAAAAAGCCGAATTTTTACGATACCCTTGAAGGCAAACCCGAATATCAAAAATTATGGGCGCAGGAACATTTATATGAAGATAAAAAAAATGTACACATACGCCCTCGTCTTTTTTTAGGCTGCAATTCTTTTGCCGACTATGAAATAGGACGGATCACCGAAGCGATAAAAAAATACGCTCCCGATGCAATGATTATTTTTACATCCGACCACGGAGAAGCACTCGGCGCCCATTCGTTAACTATGAAGGGGGCTTCGGTTTATGAAGAAATTACCCATATACCGCTGATTATCAAAGGCGGAGCATACTGTCCGTCGCCGCAGGGAGCCGTGCATCAGTCGGTAACAAGTCATATCGATATTACACCGACAATACTCGATTATTTCGGCTGCGAAATTCCGCCCGTACTTCAGGGCAAAAGTATGCGCCCCGTTATAGAAAATCCCGGCTCCGCGTTCCGCGATACCGTTTTTATCGAATTTCACCGCTATGAAGTCGATCACGACGGATTCGGCGGCATTCAGTTTATGAGAGCAGCGGTTACCGATACGCATAAATTGGCAATTCATCTTTTGGAAAACACGGATGAGCTTTACGACACCGTAAACGATCCTGACGAAATGAAAAATCTTATTTACGACAGTGCAAGTGAAACGGTACGGGATGCGCTGCACCGGAGGATTGTCGATTTTATGAACGATACACGCGACCCGTATCGGGGGTATCAATGGAAGGTTCGCTCATGGAATAAGGATAAAGAAAAACCAGATTGGGACGTCGATGCGTGTACGCGTCAAAGACCGAACGGTACCGGCGAAAAACGCCAGCTCGATTACGATACGGGGTTGGAAATAAGCGAGTTTGTGCGGCATAAACGGAAAATAAAAAAACTTGCGGGTCAAACATAGAGAGGGCAAAAAGCTATGGCACAAAAGCCCATGCGGGTTACACGTGCGGATGTGGCACGTGAAGCCGGTGTAACCGAAACAATCGTTTCTTATGTTATAAACGCGAACCGTTATGTCGACAGCGAAAAATGCCGCCGTGTCAAAGCCGCTATAAAAAAACTTCACTATACCCCGAATACAATGGCCCGCGCCCTCAAAGGAAAGAAAACAAACCATATTTTATTTATTGCCGATGATATAACCGGCAACCATTTCGGTGAAATCATAAGTGAAATGGATAGAATAGCCTACGATAAAGGATACTTTATTTCGCTGTGTTCCGATAAAAATGACAAATTTTTTATACAGCGTATTTTTGAGCGGTTTTTTGACGGAATTATCATCGCCTCGTGTACCTTTTCAGAACAATATATACAAAACCTTATAGAGTCACAAATCCCCGTTGTTCTATTTAAAATAAGAAACTATCGTACTTTTAAAGGAAAATACGGACAGATAAACACAGGACTATACGAGGGTGCGCGTTTATGTGTAAAGGCTCTCTATGAAAAAGGACGGCGCAGCCTTCTTTTTATCGACCGCTTAGGCGAAAAACCGGCAGGCAAAATAAGTCAAGATGAACGTTTGCGCGGATTTACGGATCAATGTAAAGAATTCGGTCTTGATTTTTCTTCAAAACATATTGTACAAAATTGTGCCGACGAAACTGAATTGATACGGAAAATAGAAAAACGGTTTTCAGCCCGCAATCATCCCGACGGAATATTCGCCCGTACCGATTCGGTCGCATGTGCGGCAATGCAGGGAATAAAACAGGCGGGGCTTTTGATTCCTAAAGACGTATCCGTTATAGGTTTTAATAATTCCCCCCAATGTAAATACACAGTCCCCCGCTTATCGAGCATTCAAATAAATCGGGCGGAAGCCGCAAAATATGCAGTAGAACTTTTGGAAAAACTGATTGATAACAACACCGATGAGAAAACAACCGTTTCTTGTCTTAATATAGAACTGCATACCGAACTTATTATACGGGAGAGTTTATAAGATAAAACGGTACGCCGAAAAACAATCATTTTTAAGGCGAACCTGTGCTGTGTATTACCGGAGAATGTAAAAAAATTGAACATACATTCTCTTGGAAATATAATTCGTATTTTCTTGAAGGAGGAAAAGTATGAAAAACATGAAAAAGATACTGAGTATATTAATACTCTGTATGTCGGTAAGTTTGACCCTTTTCGCAGGCGGTCAAAGTGAGGAAAAAGCTCAGGGCGGAAAAACAAAAATCTATTTTGCAAACTATGCCCTCTTGGAAAAAGCCTATACCGCTTTTTGGGAAAAAGTAAAAGCCGATTTTGAAGCAAAGTATCCACAATACGAAGTTGAATACTTAACGGCAGGATACAATGATATGTTGTCTTTCGTAACAAACCGTGTAGGCGGTGGAGATAAAGTCGACATTATTTTCGGCGAAGTAACGTGGGCAGCCGGTTTGGCTGACGGCGGAATCATTACATCCGTAGATCAGGTACTGCCGCAATCTTTTCTTGCCGATTTTCATCCTACGGCACTTAATTCATTTGAATACAAAGGTAAAATAGTCGGTATGCCCTGCTATTATTCTCCGACGGTATTGTTTTACAACAAAAACTTATTCAAAAAAGCCGGATTGGATCCGAACAAGCCGCCGAAAACATATGAGGAAATACTCAAATATGCGGAAAAACTTTCCAAACTTACAACCGACAAAGGCGAAAGAGTATACGCATTCGGACTTCCCTTTGCAAGCGGTGTAGCGGCAGGCAATTCAATCAACTCGGTTATTTTATCTTTCGGCGGCAAACTTTTAGACGACAACGGAAAGTTGAGCATCAATAATCAAGGCTTTAAAGATGCAATGAATTTTTACAAAGTGCTCGACGACAACAAATACAATCCGCAAAACTGTCTGCCTAAAAACCTGCGCCAAATGTTCGCGACCCAATCCCTGGCCATGTATTATGATCAAAGCGGCGGTTTTTCGGGAGTATCGAACATCAATCCCAACGCAAAAGACTTTGCCGCTATAGCGCCGGCTGTTTCAGGCGGAACGGGCGACGGCTCCACCCTTATACAGGCAAACTGCTTTTTGCTTGCAAACAACGGCAAAAAATCGGCGGAAGGAACGGCGGCTCTCGTACAGTTTATTATGAGTAAAGAAGTTATGGGCGATTATCTTGCCAATCTGTATCCCTCATTTCCTTCGTTAAAATCGCTGGACAGCATTACTTTATATCCCATTTTGAATTCGCTTAAAGGAAGCAAATTAAAACTTGCAAAACAAACGAACATAGGCACAATGAATAAACTGCACCTTGAATTGGCAAAAGCGGTTCAAGCAATCACTATCTCCAAAACGGAAGTTAATACGGCGATTAAAGATTTTGAAAAACAGGCGGAAATTATTTTGAGATAATTCTATTATACGGTTTCGTTTATGAACAGCATAGGCGAAACCGTTTTCCGCAAAAGAATAAAATACTATACAGAGGGCCTATATATGACAAAAACATTACGGTTTAAAACAAAACGCGACGAGACCCTGGTTTTGCTAATCTTGTGTTTTGCTGC
>CAUURR010000069.1:0-9519 GCA_963547555.1 uncultured Treponema sp.
AACTTACTCGTGTTATCAGCGACAGCATGAATGAGATGGCAAGCGGTGCCGTGCAGATCAGCAATGCCGTACAGGAAGTAAATGCAATAAGCCAAAAGAATAAAGAGAGCATTGAAAACCTCTCTAAAGAGGTAGGAAAGTTTAAGGTTTGATTCAAACGGTACGTCCCTGTACCGTTTTTACCCCGGAGTTTGGCTGCAAGTTTGGAGGCAGGGCTTTACGAAATGCGCGGGAATTGTTACCTTTATAGAATAGATTGATTTATTAAATAGATTGATTATAAGGGGATTATATTATGATTGAACTGGCGCATGTTTCGCGCTCATTCGGTTCTTTCCGCGCGGTCGACGATATAAGTTTCTCCATTCGCACCGGAGAAATCGTCGGCTTATTGGGGCCGAACGGAGCGGGTAAAACAACCACCATGCGGATGATTACCGGCTTTTTAAGTCCCGACGAGGGTACAATCACAATCGACGGCCGGGATATACGGGAAGACGAACGAGGCTCAAAGCGGAAAATAGGCTATATGCCCGAATCGGCCCCCCTGTACGGCGATATGATTGTCGAAGACTATTTGAATTACGTCGCTTCGATGCAGGGCGTAAACGCCGCCGAACGGGTGCCCTTTTTATGCCGTACCTGCGGTTTAAGCGAGGTGATGCATAAAAATATTGCAGAGCTTTCGCGCGGTTACCGCCAAAGAGTCGGTCTTGCCCATGCACTTATGAACGACCCTGAAATCCTAATCCTCGATGAGCCTACGAGCGGCTTGGACCCGAACCAAATCGGGGAAGTGCGCAGTCTTATTAAAGAATTGGGAAAAACGCGCACGGTTATCATATCGACCCATATTTTGGGCGAAGTCGAAATGCTTTGTGACCGCGTTATCATCATTTCTCACGGGAAGATTGCCGCCGACAGTCCCACCTCGGAGCTTGCAAGCCGCTATATGCGAAGCGCTTCGGTCAGCGTTATTGCCGCCGCTCCCTCGCAAAAAGAACTGATACAAGAAATCGAAAAACTGAGCGGAAACGGAACGGCCGCCGCCTTTGACGTTCCCTATGCCGAAACGCTTTTAAGCGGAAAAAACGGTATCTACGGGGTGCGTGTGTCCGTCGATGCGGATAAAGAAATCCGCCCCGGCATTGCAAAAAACGTTTCGGAAAAGGGCTGGGCGCTGTATGAACTTTCGCTTCAACGGAACAGCCTTGAAGACGTATTCCGCACATTGACGACAGGAGGCGAAGCATGAACGTAAAATCGGCTATTATAAAACGCGAGCTGGGAGCATATTTTACCGGAGCGGTTGCCTACATCGTTATCGGTTTGTTTTTGCTCATTTCCGGCTTTTTATTTTTTAACGTATTCTTTTTGGCAAACCGTGCGGAACTCAGGCAGTTTTTTTCGATACTGCCCGTTCTCTACGCTCTTTTTATTCCGGCGGTAACCATGCGGCTTTTTGCCGAAGAACGCAAAAGCGGCAGTTTGGAAACATTGATGACCCTTCCGGTCGGCGCGGCTGACGTTGTAATCGGTAAATTTGCGGCCGCCCTTATTTTTACGGCTTCTATGACCGTTCCCACCCTCGCCTACGCAATTACGGCAGCCTCTTTCGGAAGCCTTGAAGCAGGGCCGCTGGTTTGCGGTTATATCGGCGCATTCTTTTTAGCGGCCGCCTTTTGCGCTGCGGGCTTGTTCGCTTCGGCATCGAGTGCGAATCAAATAGTCGCTTTTTTTATCGCCTTTGCCCTTTGTATGCTTTTGGCGATGATTGACCAGTTTTTGCTCTTTTTACCTTCGGCGCTTGTAAGTGCTTTACAGTATATTTCCGCAGGTGCTCATTTTACCTCGATAAGCCGGGGCATTATCGACAGCCGCGACCTTATTTACTTTATTTCGCTTACCGCCTTATTTTTAACTTTGACGGTTAAAACCGTCGATTCGCGGAGGGCTGCATAATGAAAGCATTTATAAACCGGCTTAAAGGGCCTCAAAGCGATTTTTTACTTTTTATTATCGTTTTAGTATTGTTGAACCTCGTAGGTATGCACTCCTTTTTCCGCATCGATACCACAAAAAGTAAGTCCTACTCCCTGTCGCAGTCGAGTAAACAGCTGGTGCGCACGCTGGAGCAGCCGCTTTCGGTTAAGGTGTTTTTTTCGTCAAACCTGCCTTCTCCGTACAATAACACTGCCCAATATGTGCGCGATTTATTGAGCGAATATGCGGGAGCGGCAAACAAAAGTTTTTCTTGGGAAACCTTCGATATGAACAATCCCGAAAGCCAGTCCATGGCGCGCTCGTACCGGCTCAATCAAATTCAAATACAGGAATTAAAGGATAATGAAGTCGGCTTTAAAAATGTATGGATGGGGCTGGTACTCACGTATGCCGACCGCATAGAAATCCTCGACGGCATTACAAGCTCTGAAGGATTGGAATACAAGCTGACGACAAAGATGGCTTCGATGATAAATGCGGTAAGCGCCCTTGCAGGCTTAAAGGGACAAGCCGACTTAAACCTCTATGTAAGCGAAGATTTGGCCGCCTTTAATATTCAGGACTTTTCTTCGATTGGACCTGCCGTATCAAAAGCGGTGCAGGCGGTAAACAAAGCCAATATGAACCGCATACGCTATAATTACATAAAACCCGCTCAATCCGATGTTGAAAGTGTAAGCGAAACTTACGGTATTCCCCTTATCCGCTGGACAAACAACAAGGACGGTTCGACGGGCAAGGGAATCATCGGTTTGGTGCTTTCGTACAACGGTACGTTCCGCCTTATTCCTTTGCAAATGTCGCAAAGCCTGTTCGGTTCTTACGGGATTGCGGGCTTGGACGATTTGGAACAAAACATCACGGAAAACCTCGCGGCTTTGGTATCGCGTTCAACCGAAATCGGCTATGTAAGCGGCCACGGGGAATTGAGCTTGCAGGACGCACAATCGGGAGCTGCAAACCTTGCCGCCTATGCGTCGGATATGTACACCTTTAAAGAAATTCACACTGCCGAAGAAGACATTCCGTCAAACATATCGACCCTGATTATAAACGGGCCTACTGAGGAATTCGGCAAAGAAGAATTGTACAAAATAGACCAGTTTGTTATGAAAGGCGGAAAGCTTGCCGTCTTTTTAGACCCCTTTGTCGAAAAGCAGGATCAAATGGCGATGTACTACGGTATGCCGCCCGCATACGAAAAAAACGTAACGGGATTGGAAAAGCTCTTACAGGCTTACGGCATTGAGCCGGCGGAAGGCTATGTGATGGACAAACAGTGCTACAGCCAAAACACGAACGGAAAGGGTAAAACCGAATTTTATTTTGCACCCGTCATTCATCAAAGCGGCTTGAAAAAAAATCACCCGCTGACCTCGAACCTTTCGTATGTTCTCTTTTTGCAAAGCGGCGCCTTAACGCTGAACGATGCCGCTTCGGCTTCCGGTATGGAAGCTCACGTACTTGCAAAAACAAGTAAAGAAAGCTGGCTACAAAAAGAAATTACCGCGCTGGATCCTTCGTATATTTTCCCGCCTGCAAAAGAAAATATGGCCGAACACAATCTTGCCGTTCTTGTAGAAGGCTCTTTTAAAAGCGCTTTTGCAACCGCTCCCGAAAAACAAACGAGCGAAACGGCGAACGCCGCTCAAAAAAACGCCCTCGTTTCCGAAGCGCATTTATCATCGGGCATACAAAAGTCGGCGGTTTTTGTTGCGGGAAGTTCCAAGATTACAAGCGGTGCCTTAATCGACCGCGAAGGCGGACAGTCGGTAGCCGTTTTTGTGCGCAACGTTTTCGACTTTTTTAACGGCAGCGAAGACTTTTGCTATATGAGAAGCAAGGGACTTTCGCTGAATGTATTGAATAAGATCAACCCCGTATCGGCAGCCATTGCAAAGATTTTTAACCAATATATTCTGCCCTTGCTTGTCGCCGTTGCGGGACTTATCGGCCGGCACATGAGAAATCGGCGCAAAAAAGCGATACAAAAACGATATGCACACGCCGGAAACGCACAGGAGGCTGTACAATGAATATGCTGAAACTTCGTAAAATAATTTTGCTTTCGGCCATTGCGGTTTTGGTTTTGATATACGCTTTACAGTTAATCGGCGAAAAGAAAAACGCCGTGCGCGATGAAGCTTTAAAACTTGAAGCCGATACAATAGAAGTAAAGCTTGCAGGCAGCGGTTTTTACACTTTGAAAAAAGAAGGTGATGCCTGGCTTTTTGCTTGGGAAAATGAAACGCCGCAAAACGCCGACACATACGCCGCACGGGAAATACGCGATGCCGTACAAAAGGTGCGGGTTTTGGGCAAGGTCGGCTCGCTTGAAGCTGCCGAACGATTCGGTTTGGATACGGCACACGCACTTGAAGTTCGCGCACTTAAAGACGGTAAAGAGCTTAGGACAATTCTTGTCGGCAAGACGGCGGGAACAAGTATGCAAACCTATGCGGTTCTCGATAAGTCGCAAACGGTGCTGCTTGCTGCAGGAGATTTGCAGAGCACTTTTTTAAAAACGGCTGAAGACTTAAAGGAACGCAAAGCCGAAGAGCCGCTTTCCGAACCGCAAAGCGAAGAAAGTGAACCGCAGGCACTCGTAACGGAAATTGAAACCGCCGAAAAACAATAGGCGGCAAAACGATACGCATTTTAACTTTTATGCGGCAGGGATTGGAGGGGGCGGACGCGGCGGCAAAGCTGACGCACTGCCCGCTTCCGAGCGCGGCGAGGAATGGAGCCGAAAGGCGGAACCCCGAAAAGCCCGGTTCAGCCGCCCTAAAAACCGATAAATGTAAAATTAAAACCTTAAGGAGGCAAACTATGGAATACAATGTACAAAAAATCAGCTTGCAACAAGCAAACGAGGACGTTCGACGCCGATTTATAAGCGGCGTATACGGATGGATGATGCTCGCCCTGGCAATAAGCGGCGCGGCGGCCTTTGTAACGGCGAACAGCCAAACAATGCTCAAATTGATATTCGGCAACCCGATTGTGTTTTTCGGTTTGATTATAGCCGAATTTGCCCTTGTTATAATATTGTCGGCACGGATACGCACAATAAGCCGTACTGCAGCAGCGGGTTCCTTTATAGCCTATTCGCTTATAAACGGCTTAACCCTTGCATCAATCTTTTTAATGTATACGAGCGCTTCAATCACGAAAGTCTTTTTGGCCTCGGCATTGATGTTCGGCGGTATGAGCTTATACGGTATGAAGACGAAGAGTGATTTGCGTTCGGCCGGCCGTTATTTAATGATGGCCTTAATAGGAATTATCGCGGCGTCAATCATCAATATCATATTCAAGTCGAGTCAGCTCGATTGGCTTATTTCGATTGTTACGGTAGTTGTCTTTACCGGTCTTACCGCATACGACACGCAAAAACTTATGACAATATCCGTGTATGCCGACGGCAGCGAAAACTTTCAAAAAGTTGCCGTCATCGGGGCATTACAGCTGTATCTGGACTTTGTAAATATCTTTTTGTCGCTTTTGAGATTATTCGGAAAAAGAAGATAGGAGAACGTATAAGCAGCTTAGGGGCTGTCGAAAAAGTAACCGGCTTTTAGGACAGCCCCGCCCCTCTTTTGCAAACAAAAAATTTGTCGAACCTCCAGCTGCGGGCAAGATGTTCGGTTTTCAGCAGCCCCTGCCAACTCTTCTCTTACTATTCACAATTCCGCTTAAAGCCGAACGAAATTGCGCCGTGTGGGCAGGATTTTTGACACTCTTTACAGCGGATACATTCAGGCGATGTTACGTCAAAAAAGCGCGGATTTTGTTCTTCACGTGTGCTGCCTTTAAGAGGTTTTATAATCGGAACCTGCATGGGGCAGGATTTTTGACAAGCGCCGCAGCGGGTACAGCGGGAAGTGTCCAATCTCATTCGGTACAAAGAGATTTTATTAAAAAAAGCGTAAAAGGCGCCGAGCGGACAAAGATACTTGCAAAAGGGGCGGTAGATAAAAAGCGAAAAAATCACTACCGCCGCCAATATGATCGTTTTCCAGCCGAACAAAAAGCCGAGGCTTGATCGCAGGGCTTCGTTTGCCGCTATAAGGGGAAAAGCACCGCCCAAGATACCCGCAGGACACACCCATTTACAAAAAAAGGGATCGGTTATGCCGAATGAGTTGTGTACAAGGGCGGGAAGCAGTACGACAAAAACGGCGAGCAGCACATATTTTAAAAGGCGCAAAATACGGTCGAGTTTTGCAGGTACTCTAATGCGCTTTACCTTGATTTTATGCAGCAAGTCCTGTACAAAGCCGAAAGGGCATAAAAAGCCGCATATAAAGCGGCCGAAAACCGTACCGAAGATAATTGCAATGCCGCTTATATAAAAGCTGAAATCGTATTTTTTGCTTCCCGCAACCGCTTGAAAAGCACCGACGGGACAGGAGCCGACGGCACCGGGGCATGAATAGCAGTTTAATCCGGGAACGCAGACGGTTTTTGTGCTTCCTTTGAATATATCGCCGCGGATAAAACCTGCAATATGGGCGTTCGAGCCGATTGAAGCGCAGGTTTGTATAAGGGTTCTATGCGAAAACGGCAGAACTTTTTTATGAGCTTTATCACATTTATGAACTTTCACCGCCGCCCCCTCAGCCTATGCCGATACATTCAAGGCAAACGCGTATCGCTTTTTGCAAAACGACACGCTGTTCGCCGCGCATAATGCCGAATACGATAAAGGCTGTTCCCAGCACCAAAAGCCCGGCCGCGGCAAGATTTTTTGCCCGCAGGTTGAACCGTACCTTGTTGTACAACGGCTTTTGGGGAACAGGCACCTGCAAAGGCGCTTGCACAGGTTCTTGTACCGGCTCTCGGCCGTTTTTTTGTAAAGCTTCCGGTGCGGTTTTTTGTAAAGATGTGTTCAAAGATGAACGCTTTTTCATCCCGGCTATTCCGTCAGTTTTGAGAAGAAGCAAGCTCTGCAAGGATTTTTGCGTACGCTTCCGCCGGCTCGCCGCGGCCGGGCACACCCGTAACGGTTTTACCGATAAAGTTTCCTTCGGAATCGACAAAAACCGTTGAAGGAATAGCGGAAAAACCGTTTAAAAATTCGGCTAAGCCGGCATTCGGAATCAATGTGGTAAAACGCGCCGATACCTTATTCAAAATATCGCGGGCGCCCTGCGGGTCGGAATCCGAATCGATACAAATGCTTATCATGTTCGTTCCTTGGGGAAGCATGGTATCATGAAGTTTTGCAAGGTCGGGCATTTCTTTTACACAGGGCGAACACCACGGCGCCCAGATATTTATCATCGTTACCTTATAATCCTTAAAAATATCCTGAGTTACCGTTTCGCCTGTTAAGGTTTGCGCTTCAAATGACGTTAATGCTGCCGATGCGGGAACGGAATCCGGTACGGCAGCGGCTTCATCCGCACGTACAAGCGGCGGAAAAACAAAAATGTTCTTTTTAAAGTCTTTTAATTCGTCTATAAGCGTACCGGCCTTTGTCTTTTCGTCATCCGAAAGTTCGGTATTTGTATAATCGGTGTTGTAGCCGAAATAGTAGGCATTTCCGGAAAAATCGGCGATTTTTTCACATACCGAATAATGATTTTTCAGGTAATCCAGTATTTCGGCATCTTCACCCTTAGGTTCTCCCGAAGGCAGGCGGAATAAAAAAGCCGCTTCAAAAATGTACTTTTCGGCCTTTTGTGCAAAATCCAGAAACGCCTCTTCGGTAAGCATTGCCGGGTTCATTTGAGTCACCAAATCCTGAAGATTTTGGGAATACAGACTGAAAAAGGTTATACTCTTTGAACGCGGAAGAATTTCCAACAAACCATCGGCCGTCAATGACTTTAAAGAAGAAGGAACGACAAAACCGAAGCCGAATTCCTGATCGGTATAGATATCATCGCGCTTATCTATCTTGATTTTTTGACCGGTAAGAGTTTTCATACCTTTTTCATCGTATTTTTTGTTCGTTTTTGTACCGGGAAGTGCATTGCAGCTCGAAACGGTAAAAATCAGCAAAGCGGTAAAAACAGCCGCCGTTTTAAAAAAAGAGTGTGATTTGTTCATTAATAACCTCATTAAAAAATTGTGTTTATAATAGTAATAATACAAAATGAGCGCAATGGTTACAATCCTGAATGTAATTCTGTCACAGGATTTCCCGATCATACAAAACGGACTTTCAGAAGTCCTTTGTATCTTTTCATAAAGGACTTTTATCGGGTATAATAAGACAATCCGATTCTACATATCGGATTTTATATTACACGGCACTCACGCCTTCGGAGGTTCAGTATGGAATTAAATTGGGATAATTTGGATACATTGGAAGCTTTTAAGAAGCTTTTATCGCTTAAAGGCCAGGTTTCGCTTAAAGAAGTACTGAACGCCGAACGGGCATCGGGCTTTTCTGCCGAAGGCGCTGCAGGACTGCACTACAATTACGCGGCAAAACAGGTAAACGGTCAAATCCTGTCGGTTATGCAGGAAATGGCGGATGAAGCTCAGTTGACCGAAAAATTCAAAGCCTTATACGAGGGTGCAGTCATAAACACAGGCGAAAAACGCAAGGTATTGCACCACTTGCTCCGCGGTCAGCTTGGAAAAGACGTATTGTACGAAACCCCGTCGGGAACAAAAAATGCGCGCAGTTTTTACGAAGAGCAGCGTTCGGCTATTGCCGATTTTTCCCGTAAAGTTCACGCAGGGAAAATCCTGAACGAAAAGGGTGAAACTTTTACCACGGTGGTACAAATCGGTATCGGAGGCTCGGACTTGGGGCCGCGGGCAATCTACCTTGCCCTTGAAGAATGGGCACGGGTTCAGGGTAAACAAAAAATGGACGCCTATTTTATTTCAAATGTAGACCCCGACGACGCCGACCGCGTTATAAACGTTTCAATCCGCGACATATCGCGCACCCTCTTTATCCTCGTTTCAAAGTCGGGAACCACTCAGGAAACTTTGGCAAACGAATTGCTGGTTAAAGACTTTTTGAAAAAGGCGGGCTTGGATGCTTCCAAACACATGATAGCCGTAACTTCGGAAACCAGCCCCCTCGCAAACAATCCAGCCTATCTTGCCTCCTTTTACATAGACGATTTTATCGGCGGCCGCTATTCTTCAACATCGGCGGTCGGAGGTGCGGTTCTTTCGCTTGCATTCGGAGCCGACGTATTTGAAGCGTTTTTAAAGGGCGCCCACGCTCAGGATAAAAACGCGTGCGAAAAAGAAATCGGTAAAAACACGGCGATGCTCGACGCCCTTATCGGTATCTATGAGCGTAATGTGCAGGGATATCCTGTAACCGCAATACTCCCCTACAGCCAAGCGCTCAGCCGCTTTCCTGCCCACTTACAGCAGGCGGATATGGAGTCTAACGGTAAAAGCGTCAACCGTGCAGGAGGCGCTGTCAATTACGCAACCGGTCCGGTTATCTTCGGCGAGCCGGGAACGAACGGCCAGCACTCCTTTTACCAATTGCTCCATCAGGGAACCGACACGATTCCCCTGTAATTCATAGGC
>CAUURR010000070.1:0-9314 GCA_963547555.1 uncultured Treponema sp.
TTAAAACCTGCATACCGCCCGCACGCTCAAAACGTTCTCCTTTCTATTCTATCACTACTGAATTATAATTTAATAATATATCTTTATTCAATATTTGTCAATATAGGGTACATTTGCAGTTAATGTATATTGCTTGCCTTTTTCTTTGTATTTTGATAAATTTTATTTGAGATGGAGGTAATCATATGGACATGGAATTATACATAACAAAACACCGGATTATACAAGATTATCTAAAACGGATTACGGAACTTACAAGCTCACCTATAGCAAGGCCTGAAGCCCAATTGATAGCAGAGATGATAAATAAAATGACAGGTGTCCTTAATATGCATCTTGCATCGGAAGACAATTATGTTTATCCGAAACTTTTGAAACATCCCGATGAAAAAATAAGATCTATAACGCAAAATTATATGAAAGAGATGCGCGGGCTGTCGGCGGCTTATAGCGATTTCTATAAAAGCTACAATACACCTTCAAAAATCACTGCGGACCCGGAGGGCTACAAAGCCGCATTTAAGGCTGTAAATGAAGCTCTTACACTGCGTATTAAGCGTGAAGAATCGGACCTGTACACATTTGCCACTTAAAGAAATTCAAAACAGGCAGTCTCATTTTCGGTAACTTATTTTTTTCAATTTTATAGTACAGAACCGACCTTTGTGAGGATTAATTTTGTATGCGGTTCTATAATGCAGCCCCGATATCTTTTTTCTATTCTTCCAACGCTTTTTTAAGTTTTTCAAGCTCTTCCAAACTTTGTATCAGGGTAAAGGGTGTCGAAGAATAAGACGATTTTTGCAGGCGTGAAGAGGCGGCCAACAGCAGTGAACCCTGAATTGCCGCATCGAACGGGCTGTACCTTTGGGCAAAAAGACCGGCAATCAAGCCTGCAAGCACATCGCCGCTTCCGCCCTTTGCAAGACAGGGCATACCGAGGGTATTGATATACACGGCGGTTTTTCCGTCTTTCTTTTTGCCGTCCTTTTCGGAACAACAGCCGATTATCATATTAGCCCCTTTAAGAAGTAAAACTGTCCCCGGATATTTTGAGCAAAAAGAGCTTACAAGTTCCAAACGGTTTTCCGCAATCTCCGGGACGGAAACGGTTCCCAAGCCACACAGGGCAAGCAGGCTTTGAAACTCCTTAGGGTGCGGCGTTAAAATGAGGTCTGCAGACCGGCCCGCCGAGCGCACTTCCAACAGGTTCTTTACTTTTTCATAATAAAAGATATCGGCATCCAAAACGCCGTTCAGCTTCGGGTTCGCCTCGAGTGCCGAAAAAACTTTTTCCGCCCGCTTTACATCGTTCCGTCCGAAACCGGGGCCTGCAACAATGACGTTTGCCTTTTCGGGCAGCGTGTCCGTTTGCATTATATAAAAGGGCAGCCCTTCCTGCCCGCTGTTTTCGTCCGGCTCGCCGTTTTTCTCCCGTCCGCTTTCGCAACAAAGTCCCGGCAGGGGGCGGCCTTCAGGATGTATAAGACTTACCAAACCCGCACCGCAGCGGAAGGCGGCACAGGAAGCAATCACGCCCGCACCCGTTTTATCACCCACATAGACTACCGCGTGTCCGAAGTCCCCCTTATGAACGGACATTCGGGTGCGTTCAGGCAAATGCAAGTCAGTGCCCTCAAGTAAAAAGGCGGCGGGTTCCGCTCCGTTTTGAAACAGCGCGGAAGATACGCCGAGCGGCGCGGTTATGATTTTTCCCGTATGATTTTTTGCAAAGTCGCTGAACAGTGCGGTTTTAAGCGCGCCCATGCACACGGTTATGTCGGCGCAAAAAGCCGTTGTGCCGCAGCCCTTTGAATCTATGCCGCTCGGAATATCGCAGGCGATTTTAAAACAATCGGCTTTGTTCATTGCCTCGATAAGTTTTTCGGATTCGGCGTTTAAAGGCCCGTGAAAGCCGCTTCCGAACAGGCAATCGACAATGATGTCTGCAATAATGGCAACGATAACATCGGCATCATTGCCGGCATGATTATCGGCATTTTCAAAATCGCCGACAATTTGTACGCCTGCACAGCGGGCGCGTTCGGCCTGTCTTTTACACGCTTCGGACTTCGGTGCAAGAGCTTGAAAAACAGCAGGACGGCAGGGAAGCCCCGCAATCGTGCAGCCGTTCAATCTGCGCGCAAGTGCCCAACCGTCGCCGCCGTTATCGCCGCTTCCGGTAACGATAAGGACGCGGTATTCTTTACGGTGCCTGCCGCGTTTTTGTAAAGCGCGGATAACCTCGGCTTCGAGGGCGCAAGCGGCATTTTCCATCAAAATATCGTCGGTTAAGCAAAAACGTTCCAAAGCCGCGCAGTCAAGAGTTCTTGTATCGGTGTATATGTTTTGCATTATGGGCCTCCGAAACGGAATTACTTATATCATAGTACAAGCGGGCGTACTTTGCAACGGCGAACACATCAAGTCTTGGATACACCAAGGCGCACTGCCCATTCCATAAAAAAGCGGGGAACCGAACCTAAGTTCCGCTCCCCGCTTCAAAATCAACGGCTTTGTCTAAAACACCGCTCGGCTTTTAGACAAATCGGAAATCGTTTAAAAAAACCTTTTAAAAATCCCTATCCGCAAGATACTTGTATTCCTTCCACTGGCGTTTTGCGCGCTCAACAGCCTTGTCCAAAAGCATAGCCGCCCGGTCGGGGTTGGCAAGCTTTAAGCTCTTAAAGCGCACTTCCTTGTACATAAAGTCGGCAAGGTTGTAATCCGGCTCTTTGCTGTCAAGCTGGAAGGGGTTTTTGCCCTGGTCGGCAAGGCGCGGATCGTAGCGGTACAAGGGCCACAGTCCGCAGGAAACCACTTCTTTTTGATTCGTCAAAGTGCCGCTCATATTGATACCGTGGTTGATACAGGGGCTGTATGCGATAACGATTGAAGGTCCGTTATAGGATTCGGCTTCGCGGAACGCTTTGATAGCCTGATTCATATTCGCACCCAAGGCGATGTGGGCGACATAGACATAGCCGTAGCTCATCGCAATCATACCCAAGTCTTTTTTGCTGTTGACCTTACCGGACGCGGCAAACTTTGCAACCGCACCGATAGGAGTCGCCTTCGACATTTGACCGCCGGTGTTTGAATATACTTCGGTGTCCAATACGAGGATATTGACATTGCGTCCGGAAGCGATGGTGTGATCCAAACCGCCGAAACCGATGTCATAAGCCCAGCCGTCTCCTCCGATAATCCAGTGCGAACGCTTGATAAAGTGGTCGGTCAACGAAACCAACTCTTTTGCAACAGGATCGCTTGAAGACGCAAGTTCTTTTTTCAAGGCTGCAATATCGGCGCGCTGTTGAATGATTGAGGCATCGTCGTTTTGCGGATTTGCAAGAATCTTATCCAAGGTTGAAGCGGCAATACCCTTTTCTTTTGCCGCAACGGCAACTTCGCGGGCATACTGCGCCAATTTATCGCCGGTAAGGCACATACCCATACCGAATTCGGCGGCGTCTTCAAACAGAGAGTTCGACCAAGCCGGTCCTCTTCCGTTTGCGTCCTTTGCATAGGGAGTTGAAGGCAGGTTACCGCCGTAGATTGAAGAACATCCGGTTGCGTTTGCGATAACCGCACGGTCGCCGAACATTTGGCTTAACATGCGTACATAGGCCGTTTCACCGCATCCGGCGCAGGCACCGCTGAACTCGAACAGGGGGCGCTTAAAGGCCAAGCCCTTGGGCGTGGACAAGTTGAGGGCGGCAGTATCCGCATCGGGCAGACTCATAAAGTAGTCCCAGTTTTTCGCTTCGGCTTCGCGGATTTCGGGCGTATAGTGAACCATATTGATGGCGCGCTTGGTGTCGTCTTCTTTGTTTTTAACGGGACATACGGAAACACAAACGGCGCATCCGGTACAGTCTTCGGTCGAAACCTGTAAGACAACCTTTTTACCCGCTTCGGGCTTCGGTTTAATTTCGGCCGTTTTGAACGCGGCGGGAGCGGCGGCGGTTTGCTCGTCGGTGAGCGTTTTCATGCGTATAACCGCGTGAGGACACACAACTGCACACTGGCCGCACTGAATACAAATCGACGGATCCCACAGGGGCACTTTTTCGGCGATTGCGCGCTTTTCAAACTGAGTGGTAGCCGTCGGGAATGTACCGTCGGCGGGCAGTTTGCTTACGGGAAGCTTATCGCCCTGCTGAACGGCCATTTTGCCCAATACGTCTTTTACAAACGAATCGGAAGAAGCTGCCATAGCGGGCTTCATGTGTACCGAACCTTCGGTGTGTGCGGGATAGTCGACTTTTTCGACGGCCGCCAAAGCCATATCGATGGTTGCGATATTCTTTTGAACGACGTCGGCACCTTTTTTACCGTAGGATTTTTCGATGAACTTTTTCATATAATCCACGGCTTCGGCTTCGGGCAATACACCCGAAATCTTAAAGTAGGCGGCCTGCATAACAATGTTTATGCGGTTACCCATGCCGGCTTTTTCGGCAATCTTAAAGGCGTCGATAACGTAAAAGTTCATCTTTTTGTCGAGAATAACCTGCTGCTGTTCAACCGGAATGTGAGCCCATACGGTTTTTGCGTCATAGGGGCTGTTCAGCAAAAAGGACGCACCTTTTTTCGCCGTCTCGAGCATATGATACGTTTCCATATAGGTAAACTTATGGCAGGCTACAAAGTCCGCACTCGTAATCAAATAGGGGCGGCGGATGGCTTTTTTGCCGAAGCGCAAGTGCGAAACGGTAAAACCGCCAGACTTTTTCGAGTCGTACGAAAAATACGCTTGTGCGTTCATTTCGGGGCGGGCATCGCCGATGATTTTAATCGAGTTTTTATTTGCACCTACGGTACCGTCGGAGCCCAAACCGTAGAACATCGCTTCGTTTGTGCCTTCTTCTTCAAGCGTCCATGAAGCATCGTAACAGAGGCTTGCACCCGACACGTCGTCTTCAATACCGACGGTAAAGTGGTTTTGCTTTTTGCCGCCGAGGTTGTCGAAAATGGCTTTTACCATAGCGGGGGTAAATTCTTTTGAACCCAAACCGTAGCGGCCGCCGATAACGGTATCGATTTTGCGTCCGGTTTCCGCCAACGCGGTTTGTACGTCCTGATACAGGGGTTCGCCCAAGGCACCGGGTTCTTTGGTGCGGTCAAGCACGGCAACGGCTTTTACCGAAGCGGGTAAAGCTTTTACAAAGGCCGATGCATTGAAGGGGCGGTAGAGCCGTACTTTTAACAAGCCCGTTTTTCCTCCGGCGGCATTTAAAGCTTCAACCGTTTCTTCAACGGTTTCGGCACCGGAGCCCATCAGGATAATAACTTTGTCGGCATCGCTTGCGCCGAGGTAGTCAAACAGGTGATACTGTCTGCCGGTTAATTTTGCAAACAAATCCATAGTTTCCTGCACGATGGCGGGAACCGCTTCGTAGTATTTGTTTACGGCTTCGCGGCTTTGGAAATAGGTGTCCGGATTTTGAGCCGTTCCGCGTACTGCCGGATTTTCGGGCGACAAGCCGCGCTTGCGGTGTGCGCGCACCAGCTCATCGTCAATCATTTTATGCATAACATCGAAAGATACTTCTTCGATTTTTTGAATTTCGTGTGAAGTGCGGAATCCGTCAAAAAAGTGAATAAACGGAACGCGCGTTTTCAGCGTTGAAGAATGAGCTATAACCGCCAAGTCCATAACTTCCTGAACGCTGTTTGAAGCCAGCATAGCCCAACCGGTTTGGCGGCACGCCATAACGTCCTGATGGTCGCCGAAGATGGACAATGCGCTGGTTGCAATCGCACGGGCCGCAACGTGGAAAACGGTGCTCGTCAATTCACCGGCAATTTTGTACATATTCGGAATCATCAATAAAAGACCCTGCGATGCGGTAAAGGTGGTACTCAAAGCACCGGTCGTCAAGGCACCGTGTACGGCACCGGCAGCACCGGCTTCGGACTGCATTTCCACAACATCGGGAACCGTTCCCCAAATATTCTTCCTGCCCTTTGCCGAATACTCGTCGGAAACTTCACCCATAGGGCTTGAAGGTGTAATGGGATAAATAGAAATTACTTCGCTCAACGCGTGAGCAACGTGACCGGCGGCGGTATTGCCGTCAATCATTACCATGTTTTTGTCTGCCATAAAACCGTCCTTATAAATAGTGTGTGAATAACCGATTGTTTTGCACATATATAGTACCGCTATATGAAAGTTTTTGCAAGCCTATAGCGGCACGGAACCGAAAATCAATATTTTCGGTTTTTAAACAGATCTTTATCGCTATTTTCCGTAAACACGATTTCGTCGGTGATAATACGCAAGGGCATATCCTCCCCTTTAAAATAATCTCCGACGACCTTCATCAGCTGTGTACCGAATAAAGGATTACATTCGACAACACAATTAATCCGTCCTGCCTGTACGGCATCCAAAGCAGCCTTTACTCCGTCAACAGAGACAAGTTTTATATCCTTACCGCTTTGAAAACCCAGTTTTTCCAAGGCATCGGCAGCCGCTAACGCCATGTCATCGTTATGACAAAAAACAACATCTATTTTTGCCGCATCTGCGGATGTAAAATATTTCATAACGGCTTCGTAACTTCCGTTATAGGTATAGTTTCCCGCCAATGAGTGTACAATCATATAACCGGAACTCTCAGCTAAAACTTCTTCAAAACCTTTGTTTCGTTCGATCGTAGGAGTGGCGCCTTCGGTTCCGCGTATTTCAAGGATTTTAATCGGTTCTCCGATATCCGCCGAACGATGGACATTATCTGCAATCCACTTCATCGCTCTACGCCCTTCTTCCTGAAAATCGGCTCCGATAAAGCACAAATACAGGTTCTCATCCGCACCGATTATCCGCCGGTCGGAAAGTATAACCGGAATATGTGCCGCCTTGCATTCACCCAGTATGTTATCCCAACCGGTTTCCACCATCGGCGAAAGCAGGATAATATCCACTTTACTGTTAATAAATTCTTTTACGATTTCTATCTGCGAATCCTGGGTTGTGCCGGCCTCCAAAGCGGACAAGCGTATATTAAACTGTTTTGCCGCCTCTTCAATCGAAATTTTATTTGCTTTACGCCATCCGCCCTCCGCACCGATTTGAGCATGAGCGACTCTTATCGGTCTATCCGTTATCACAGGCGGTCTATAGCGCTTTGATTCATAATCATCAACATTTGATAAATCGATAGTATAACTGCGCAAAATAATTTGCTTCGGGATTCCGCTTTGTTTTTTTAAGATATCCAAAGCTCGTCGAACGGCATCTTTACCCCCGGTAGGACAGGTTATATCAACATCTAACACCCCTTTTTTGAGCAGCTCTAAGGCACCTTCGGTATTTCTAAATCCGTCGATTCCGGCAATTTTTATACCGGAGTATCCTAAACCGTTGACAGCCTTCCATGCGCCTAAAGCCATATTATCGTTATGAGCAAAAATAACCGCAGTATTTTCCAGAAGATCCGGACGTTCAAGCAGTAAATCTTCTACCGCATCGCGGGATTCACTTTCTACGAAAACAGTATCTACCCTTATACTGGAGGGAATTATGTGCAAAAAGCCCTCATGGCGCTTTTTGGCAACTGCCGAATCCGCCCCGCCTGCAATCTCCAGTACTCTGTTGTTTTTCCTATCTACAACTTCCGTTTCATACAAAAGTTTTTGTACCGCACTGCCGGCAAGAGTACCGATTTTCAGATTATCCGGACCGATAAACAGGGTATAATCAAAGCCGTCAATCAGTTTGTCTAAAATGATGACTGGCAGAATCTTATACACATCGCTTATCGGCTTCATCAGTTTTGCCGCATCGCAGGGAGAAACAATGAGCAAATCGATGCCGTATTCGACAAGCTTGCGCATATCTTCTATTTGCTTTTCGGCATCCGAAGCTGCATCGGTATATATAAGTCGTATTTCAGCGTGATTTTCCGCTTCTTTTTTCATTTCATCAATAAGAACAAGGTGCCACGGTTCTCTCATGTCCGCGGCCGCAACACCGATAAGATATTTTACTTCCTCAGCCGATTTATTGCCGCGGCAGCCTAAAAAAGATATGAGAACAGTTAAAAACAGGACAATCGCCGTATCGCGTGTTTTCATTGGTTTTTTCCGCCTTTGAAAAACAGCCTTCTATATTCCTGCGGCGATATGTGCAATGCCCGTTTAAAAGAAGTACAAAAATAATGCTGAGAAGAATAGCCGGCTTGCTCGGCTATTTCATACATTCTCGCATCGGATCTTTTTAAAAGTTCCAAAGCCTTATGCAAGCGCAGCATTGTCAGATGTTCCACAAAGGTTTCGCCCAAAGCACTTTTAAACAATCTGCTCAAATGCTGAGGAGTAATATGCAAAAAATCGGCGGCATCCTGCAATGAAAATAAATTATCGGTATAACGTGTATTCATATAAGCCAAGGCATCAAGCACAAGGGCCGGTACGGGAACAGAATCGGCAAGACGTTCTTTTAAACCGTCGTACAAGTCGGCAAGGGATTCATATCCCGCTGCGTTACCGCACAAAATCCTCATATGCACCGGAATACATTTTTCAAGTTCACTTTTTAAAACATCGCTTAAAAGAGCTTGTTCGGCTGCGCTCAGAGCACGGCATATAATTCCCATATCAAAATCACTGATTTGAAAAGAAATTATGTGAGGATAGTCCACAAAAACCCGACAGGCCAGTTCCTTTGCCGCATAAAATACAAGATTTTCATTCCAATCAGCAAGAGAAAAGGCAGAGTTTTCGGAAAAAGAAAAACGTAACAGAAAAAACGAGAGTTCCGTATATTCGGACAAGTTAAGACATTCTATGCGGCTTTTAATTTCAATATCATCATAACACTGTTTTAATAAATTTCGCATAAAATCTTCAATCAAAAAATCTCTGTTTTTTTCAAGCTGCGACTTTGCCCACGTTAAATATGAATGTGATTTTTTTCTGTTTAATAATTCTTTTTTTGCTTTTTCAACAACCTCTACAAGAGTCTCTTCCATGATAGGCTTTAAAATATAGTCGAAAACTCCTAAAGATATAGCCTGCTTTGCATAATTAAAATCATCATAACCGGATACAATAATAACAAGGGGATTTTCGCCTATTTCTCTTAATTTATCGATACAGCCCAACCCATTTAAAAAGGGCATATTTATATCCATAAAAACCAAATCATATTTTGTTTGTGCAATCATTTCGAAGGCACGCTCTCCGTCGCCTGCTTCACCGACAACATCGATCTGCGGATCATTACTCAACAGAGAACGCAGCCCTTTACGTATAATCTCTTCGTCATCCACAATAAGAGTTTTTATGCTTGTCATTCCGCG
>CAUURR010000071.1:0-9226 GCA_963547555.1 uncultured Treponema sp.
ATAATTCGCAGGGAAAAGAAGTACTTTGTCTAAAGGAAAAACCGAATTACGATTGTATTTTGTGGGAAAACGGCTGTACCGCATACGGAGCACGTCCCCTGCAATGTTCAACCTATCCGTTTTGGCCATTCATAACGGAAAACAGACAAAGCTGGGATGAAGAAGCCGCTTGTTGCCCCGGAATAAATACCGGACAACTGCATGAGGCCGATGCGATTGAAGAGGCTCTTGCTTCTTACCGGCATAATATTCCGCTTACAAAAGAGGATCTAAGGTCTTTTATAGAGGAACCGGAACTATGAAAATACGTTTTTGGGGAGTCAGGGGATCGATTTCAACCCCTATATCGGCGGCCCAAATACAGTCCAAAATCGTTGCAGTTGTTGCCGCAATTTCCGCGCGCGATATTAAGTCGGAAAATGCGCGCCAAAAATTTATTTCAAACATCCCCGAAGATATGTACGGCACGATTGGCGGCAATACAGCTTGTGTGGAAGTATGCAATGCAAACGGCGACCGCCTTATTTTCGATGCGGGAACGGGAATCAGAGCCTACGGTAAACAATTTGCTAACGAAAAAAATGCCGAATTCCACTTACTTTTTTCCCATTTTCACTGGGATCATATTCAGGGATTGCCCTTTTTCGATCCGGCATATAAAAGCGATACAACCTTAAACATATATTCAAATTATCCGAATATGCGCCGTTTTTTAAGGGCGCAAATGGAGCCTCCGTATTTTCCCGTAAAAATAGATTCCCTGACAAAAAATATTGTCTGGCATGATATAAAAGATGGGGTACCCTTTAAAATAGGCAGTACGGAAATCGTAACCAAATCCATGTTCCATCCCGGCAGATCGCATTCCTACCTGTTAAAAGAAAACGGTAAGCGTTTTATCTATGCAACCGATGTGGAGTTACAACAACAGGATTTTCAAAAAACCGAAGAAAATGCGGCTTTTTTTGAAAACGCCGATGTACTGGTTTTAGATGCCCAATATACGGTTGAAGAAACCGCCCTCAAAGAAGGCTGGGGACATTCGGCCTTTTGTTATGCCATTGACTTTGCGGTTTTTTGGAATATACATCATTTATATTTGTTTCACCATGATCCCACCTACGATGACAAAAAAATATATACGATTTTAAAATCGGCGCAATGGTATTCCGATTATGTATGTGCAGGAAAGGTTGCCGTTCATTTGGCGATAGAAGGGCGGGAAATCGATTTATGAGTTCGGGCTATGAATACGCCTTTTCCCTTGAAGAAATAAAGCGGCTGCTTTTATTGCTGCGAAAACACGAACAAGAGCTGCCGCAGGAACTGCGCAGACTTTTTGCGTTTCTTGAATCCCGCGTTTACGATACGATGACAATCGAAGAAGCTGAAAGGTTTTTTAATGGCACATAAAAAAGTTGCACGTACGGTACGCCCGATTATACCGGTGCTCGTTTTTTTTATTTTAATATCGGCTTTTTGTGCATACCGCATCTATGAACCGCTTGAATCGCAAGCAGAACCTGCCGAATACCGCATCATTGTTCCCAGCGGAGCGACTTTACGCACGGTTGCCCGCGATTTGGAGGAACACGGCATTATACGTTCGGCGGATCTTTTATATCTGTACGGCCGTCTAAAAGGCGTGTTTTTAAAGGCGGGCATCTATAAGGTTCACGCCGGCATGTCGATACCCGAAATTTGTGCGGTACTCGAATCGGGAAAGCAGGAATATATCGCCGTCTCTTTAAGCGAAGGCCTTACCGTCCGAAAAATAGGTGCAATACTTGAAAAAAACGGTATTACCGCAGCCGAGGACTTTATCAAAGCGGCATCTTCGCGCACTCTTTTAAGCGAATTCGGCATTCCCGCCGAAAGTTTTGAAGGCTATCTGTTTCCCGACACCTACAACCTTGACTTCGGTATGGGCGCCGAACGGGTAGTGCGCATATTGGCTTCAAACTTTTTTGAAAAAATCAAAACGGTGGAAGCTTTAAACGGAAAAACGGGCCGGGAACTGCACGATACCGTTATTTTAGCTTCGATTGTGGAGCGCGAATACCGCCTTGAAGAAGAAGCTCCGCTTATCGCAAGCGTTTTTACAAACCGCTTAAAACAAAATATCGGCTTGTATTCGTGCGCAACCCTCGTTTATGTATTAACCGAAATCGAAGGCAAGCCGCACCCCGACAGTATCAAAATCGAAGATACGAAAATTGACAATCCCTATAACACTTACAAGTGGGCGGGCTTACCTCCCGGCCCCATATCGAATCCCGGTTTAACCGCCCTCAAAGCCGCCGCATCGCCGCCCGAAACAAAATATTATTATTTCAGACTCACCGATGCCGCACGCGGAAGCCACGTATTCAGCGAAACCTTTGACGGTCATAAAGAGGCGGCCCCCGTTGTAACAAAGAGGGCGGCAAACTGATGCCGAAATTTTCATCGAACACAATAGATGGAATAAATGCCCGAACGGATATGATTGCCCTCGTAGGCGAATATACGCGTTTGGAACGGCGCGGCGATGAATGGTGGGGCTGCTGTCCCTTTCACAACGAAAAAACGCCCTCGTTCCACGTAAGTGCCGAGCGCAAAATGTACCACTGTTTCGGCTGCGGTGTAGGCGGCGGGCTTATCAATTTTTACATGGAAATGGAAAAGGTAAGCTATTCGGATGCGGTACGCGCTTTGGCAAAAAAAAGCGGCGTTGAAATCATCTATGACGGCGGCTTCGATGTAAAGTCGGAACAACTCGAAGAAAACAAAAAAGAGCGGTTTATAGACTTGTATCAGCGTGTAAGCGGCACCTACAGCTTTTTTTTAACTTCCTCGGATATGGGGAAAAACGCCCTCGATTATTTAAAAAAACGCGGCGTTACGGACGAGTGCATAGCGGAATTTCAGCTGGGATTTTCGCCCGCCGACCGCCGCTGGCTTAAAAATTTTTTACAATCCAAAAACTACAGCGCACCTTTCCTCGAAGAATCGGGCCTTTTTTCAAAAAAATATCCGGATATATCTTTTTTTTCAAACCGCCTTATGTTTCCGATATGGGACAGAAGGGGCAGGGTTATCGCTTTCGGAGCCCGCTTATTGGAAGGCGAGGGGCCCAAATACATCAATTCGGGCGATTCGGTTCAGTACAAAAAAGGTGAAACCTTATACGCTTTTCACCTTGCAAAACAAAAAATCCGTACCGAAAAAGCGGTTATTCTTTGCGAAGGCTATATGGACGTTATCGCCTATCATCAAGCAGGCTTAAAACAGGCGGTCGCCCCGCTGGGAACAGCTTTAACAAAAGAGCAGGTACACATACTTTCTTCCTTTGCCGACACTTTTTATTTATCGTTCGATTCGGACGAAGCGGGGCAAAATGCAACCTATAAGGCAATCCTTTTATGCCGCAAAAATAATATTTCCGTCAAAGTAATTTCCTTTGATGAGGGCAAAGACCCTGCCGAAATTCTTTTAAAATCGGGCTCGAATGCCTTGACAAAATATGTTGAAAATGCTATATTAGATAGTGATTTTTTGTTATCAGCCTTAATGCGTCAATACCCGGCTCATACGCCCGAAGGCAAAACGAAGATATGTTTGGCTTATTTTCCGTATTTAGACGCCCTACAGTCCGATATACACAGAGAATCATGTTTTGAACAATTATGTCAGGCATTACAGTTAAAACCTGAAGCGGTCAGAGCGGATTATGAAAGTCGGAACTCCGGAAAAAAAGATCCGGAAGGGAGGAAGTCGGAACATCGTCTAAGCGGAAGTTTTAAACCCAATGCCGAAATGCGTTCCGTACTCGCCGTTATAGCAAATCCCGATTATTTTTCTTTAATGCGTTCTTCTCTTAACGCCGATGATTTTGATGATGCACGGGCACGGGATATGTTCGTTACATTGGAAGAGTGTTTTCGGGAAGATGCGGTCAGTTCGGACAGTATATTGCATCGTTGCAGCGATGAAGTGCGTGCAATGGTAGCCAAGGCGGTTACATCGGGGGAATTTGCCCTTAATTCCCGCCAAGCGGTTGAAGACGGTATACGCTTAATCCGTAAAAACAGTTTGGAGCGCAAAAGGAACCGTATCGCAACAAAGATACGCGCCCTTCAAAACTCCTCTCCCGACAGCGGCTATGAGCTGAACACTCTTATAAATGAAAAAATGAGCATAGATTTTGAATTACAGCAATTAAAGGGTATACAGGCATGACAGAAAACGATCAGGAAGATATAGGATTGGATCCTGCAGTCGTAAAACTTATTGAACATGCAAAGGCAAAACAGATAGTAACTTGGGATGAAGTAAGCGATTTTTTGCCTCAAGAAGTGATTATTTCCGACCGTATGGAAGAAATTCTGGTTTTATTGCAAAAAAACAATATACAGCTTATTGAAGACGATCCGGTAGACGAAGATGAACCCGAAGATTTAATCGAAGACGACAGCGTTACCGATGAAATTAAAATAGACGACAGCCGGCGCAAACATTTGGTAAACAACGAAAAAGATTCGGGAAGCGATGACCCCATACGTTTGTATTTGCGCGAAATAGGTAAAGAGCACTTATTAACTGCGGAACAGGAAGTACAGCTTTCCAAAAAAATGGAAGACGGCGAAAATATCATTAAAAACGTTATAAAAAATTCCGGTATGATGATACCCGAATTCTTTCAACTTGCCCAAAAAGCTTATACACGCATAGATATTCACGAAACGGGGCGACCGCGTAAAGAAATCAATGAAGAAATGGCCGAAAAACGCCGTTTACGCGCCGCCTACGGAGAACACTTAAAGCCTATCGTATCGGAAATGCGCCAATACGTGCTCTTAAAAAAACAGCTGTATGAAGCGGATTCTGCAAAAAACATCTTTGAAGACGAAGAATTGGTTAAACTGCGCAAAAATATTTTGCCGCTTTTACAAAACATCGATATTCAATCCGAAGAAATCGAGCGTTTTTCGGCGCGATTTATCGATGCAACGACAAAGATTCAGGAATACCGCCACCGTCAGGAGCGCAAGGCAAAAGAACTGCGCATAAGCGAATACGGTCAACTTCGCAGTCTGGGAAAAAAGGTGGCGATAAAATCCGAGCGTATCAAACTTGAGCAGGAATTGGGGATGAGCGCCGACGAAATCCGCGATGTTTACACCCAAATTCAAAAAATAGACCGCAAACTGCGCCGTCTTGAATGCGAGTTCGAAAACAATGTGCAGGATATTATGACAATGGCGCAGGAAATAGACGCGGGGCGCAAAATGATGGAAGAAGCGAAAAACCGCCTCATCAATGCAAACCTGCGTTTGGTTGTCTCCATTGCAAAAAAATACACAAACCGCGGTTTACAGCTGTTCGATTTGATTCAGGAAGGAAACATCGGTCTTATCAAGGCGGTTGAAAAATTCGAATACCGCAAAGGGTATAAATTCTCAACCTATGCCACTTGGTGGATACGGCAGGCCATTACGCGCAGTATTTCCGATCAGGCGCGCACTATCCGCGTTCCCGTCCACATGATTGAGCAAATCAACAAAGTGGTGCGCGAATCGAGACAGCTTATGCAGCGTTTGGGAAGA
The DNA here is from genome assembly GCA_963547555.1 of uncultured Treponema sp. Lineage (GTDB taxonomy): Bacteria > Spirochaetota > Spirochaetia > Treponematales > Treponemataceae > Treponema_C. The sequence goes on from CAUURR010000071.1 coordinate 5,589, forward strand.
GAACCGAGTGATGACGAAATTGCAAATCAGCTGGGTTGGCCCGTGTCGCGCGTTAAACAGGTTAAAAACGTTGCGCGCGAACCTATTTCTCTTGAAACGCCGATCGGTGAAGAAGAAGATTCGCTTTTGCGCGACTTTATCGAAGATAAGGAAGTTGAAAATCCGGCTATAAAAACCGCATACACCTTACTGCAGGAACAAGTGCAGGGCGTTTTATCGACTCTTCCGCCGCGTGAACAGGAAGTGCTTAAAATGCGCTTCGGTTTGGAAGACGGCTATTCGCTTACCCTTGAAGAAGTGGGGCTTTATTTTAACGTAACACGCGAACGTATACGTCAAATTGAAGCAAAAGCCCTGCGGCGTTTGCGGCACCCGCGGCGTTCAAAGGGATTACGCGATTATATAGACATTTAAGCGATAATAGTATATAAAGATAATATTGATTAGCGAGGTATAAGGGCACATGACCGAAATTTTTGACAAATTAAGAGACTTGCAGGATATTTTAGCCGAAAAATATGAAATTCAGCGCGATATGGAAGAAGCTCCTAAAAAACTTTTTTCGCAGGATGAACTGCTTGCGCGCTTAAAAAAAGAATTCATCGAAAAAAATGCCGACTATGAAAATATACGTAAAAAAGTCGTTATGCTGAAAACCGAATTGGCGGAAGCCGAAGCGGCGCGTGAAAAGGGTGAAAAAGATATGGACAATATTACCACCCACCGCGAATATGAAGTTCTCGACAAAGAAATCCGCGATGCGGCCGAAGCAGAGCAAAATACGCGTAAAGAATTACAAAAGCAGGAAAAAATCCTTGCCGATATAAACGAAGCCCTTAAAAGCGCTGAGCAGATGATCGCTTCTCAGGAAGAGGACTTAAAAGCGGGTAAAGCTTCTTTGGACAAGGAAATCGCCGCTATGCAAAAAAAGCTCGAAAAACTGGTCAAAAAAGAAGAAAAAATCGTTCCCGGTGTAGATCCCGAAATTATATTCAAATTCGAGCGCATCATAAAAAGCAAAGAAACCGGTATTGTCGCGGTTAAGGGAAACGTATGCGAAGGCTGCCATATGATTTTACCCGCTCAGTTTGCCAATAAAGTACGCAACGGGGACGATATCAACTTTTGCCCCTATTGCAGCCGAATTCTGTATTATCAGGAAGCCGAGGACGGTGAAGATGAATACTTCCACCTTGACGATACGGGCAGCTTAACCGACTTTGAAGACGATTTTGACGAAGAAGGCGATGAAGACGATTCCGATATGGGCGATCCCGCCGACCGCGAAACCCTTAAAGACTTGGGGTACGACGACTGATTTTTAAGAAGAGCTGTAACCGCGGAGCCTTGTGCTCCGAGGAAAGTCCGGGCTCCTTCGGAAAGGATGCCGGCTAACGGCCGGGGTGCCGGCATGCGGGCGAAAGTCAGCGGCGGCATACAGACAGCGCAGCAGAAAATATACCGCCCTGAAAGGGGTAAGGGTGAAAAGGCGGGGTAAGAGCCCGCCGGACGGACGGTAACGCCCGCCGCATTGCAAGCCTCATCCGGAGCAAGGTCAAGATGTAACTGATTTTTCCGAATCGACAGTTACGGGTGGACCGCAGGACATAGGGGGTAATCCCTATGCAAGACAGATGGTTACAACGCGTTCCTTTTAGGAAGGTGTTTACAGAACCCGGCTTACGCTCTTCTTTTTTTGAAAACAGGCGGGACTGTCAAAAAAATCGATTCGGATTCGCTTTGAGCCGCGATTTTAAGATAAGACCGTTAATTTATAGATAAAGGACACTGTGTATTTATGCGGGGGGAAAAAAATACAGCCGAAACGGTAAAACGACAACCGTATGGACTGCGTACAGCGGTTATTGCCGCTCTTTGTGCAGCCTGTATTATTTCTCTTTTTTTCCTCATTCCGCTCATCATGAAAAAAGCGTCACGTATACCCGCATCCGCCGAGCTGGATAATCTGTGGAAGAATGCCGATTACACTGCCGTATATGATTTAAGTTCGCGCATCCTTGCCGACAATCCCTTTCAAAACCGCGCGCTTACATACCGCGGGTATGCCGCATTTTTTTTGGCTCTGTCGCAGCCGGAACCGCAGCAAGCCCATATCTACATCGATACGGCGGTAAATTCACTGCGCTTAGCCCTTATGCAGGCAACAAAGCGTACAAAACCGCAAATAGAATACATGCTCGGCAAAACTTATTTTCAAAAAAATCTCTTATCCGCCTATCATTATTATGCGGATTCGGCGGTGCGGTATTTGACAGAGGCACTCGCTTCGGGGTACACTGCACATGACATATATGAATATTTAGGGTTGTGTTACGCCGATTTAAACATGACCGAAGAAAGTATTGCGGCCTTTACCGAAGCCCTTGCATTCAGCGATTCGGATACGTTGCTTTTGGCAATAGCCCGCCAATACTGTAAAAACGGTCAAACCGAAGCGGCCAAACCGTATTTATACCGTATAAAGAATACCGGTACCGATGAAATACTGGTGCTTACTTGCGCACGGCTTTTAGGCGATATTTATTTGAGCGAAGGAAATATCGAAGCTGCACAAGCCGAATACGAGGCCGTTTTGAAAAAAAATCCGAACGATGCCGATTCCTACTACGGATTGGGACTCATATATGAAAAAGAAGGGGATATGATACGGGCCCGCGCCGCATGGCGCAAGGCTTTAAAGGCGCAGGTAAACCATGCCGGCGCTCTAAATAAAATGGATGCAAAAAAATAGCGGAGGAAAAATGAGTATCTTTGACAGATTTACCACATACATCGGTATGGATTTGGGAACATGCAATACGCTGATTTATGTTCCCGGCAAAAATATCGTTATAAATGAGCCGTCGGTTGTTGCGGTGGAACGGGGAACAAAACGCATCGTTGCGGTTGGAGCCGAAGCGAAACGTATGCTGTGGAAAACCCCCGGCGACATTACCGCGATTCGCCCCCTTGCCGACGGCGTTATAGCCGATATGGACAGTACCGAAAAAATGATACGTTATTTTGTATCGAAAACACTTCCGAAACACCGCCTGATTAAGTCGATTAAAATGAAAATCGGAATTCCCACCTGTATTACCGAAGTTGAAAGCAAGGCGGTTATTGATGCGGCACTCAAAGCGGGGGCAAGAGAGGTAAGCATTATAGAAGAATCGCGTGCCGCCGCCATAGGGGCGGGCATTCCCATTCACGAACCGGCAGGACACATGGTATGCGATATCGGAGGCGGCACAACCGAAGTTTCGGTTATTTCGTTAAACGGTATGGTTGTTTCCAATGCCATCAGAATAGGCGGTGACGAGTTCGATGAAGCGATTATCAAACACGTGCGCAATGTTCACAACCTCGTTATCGGACAACAAACTGCTGAACGCTTAAAAATAGAAATCGGCAACGCATCGCCTGAAAAAAACATAGAAAAAATGGAAATTAAGGGTACGGATGCGATAACCGGCTTACCGCGGCGCCTTGAAATAGATTCGGTTGAAGTGCGTGAAGCATTAAAAGACCCGACCAATCAAATTGTTCAGGAAATAAAAGCAACCCTCGGTAAAACCCCGCCCGAACTTGCAGCGGATATTATTGAACGCGGTATCGTTATGACAGGAGGCGGCTCC
>CAUURR010000072.1:0-8721 GCA_963547555.1 uncultured Treponema sp.
AAGATATATACGGGTTATAACCTTCAGTCATATGAGTTATATTTGGATTCTTACTATCTCGTGACTGACACAAAAATGAATTGGGCTGACCTGGTTGAGACAGAACCTTATTTTGAGGCAGAACCTTATTTTGAGGCAGAACCTTATTTTGAGGCAGAACCTTATTGTCAAAATCTCCTCTTCCTGCTGCTAAAAACTCTCTAAAATCAAAACCGTCTGACATAAAAAACTCCTTCTATAAATTTATATATATGCTCACACAAATTGAACAAATAACTATCAATTCTATTGCATGTTCAAATGCTTTAGCCTTTTTTTCATTTATTTTCCTATTCTCAGTTATTATATCTCTATAAGTGGTAATAATTACTCCCAATTCAATATTCTTTTGATTACCAAGATTTCTATTAGAAATATTTGTTACGTTATACGCAGAATAACTAGCTGTGTATAAAGTTTTAAATGCGAAAAACACGGAACCAATAAAAGAAACATAAATTACTAATCCACTAATAATTTTTAGTAAAATAATAAAATTTAATTGTACCGTCATTAAGCTAAAGATATCCTTGAGTGATATTTTATCAAAAATAATTGCTACCATAGCTGTAAAAATTGTTAATACAATACCACTCCTTGTTTCGAGACCTTGCTTTCTGTCTTTTTCATATCGGTACTCATTCTGAACCAATTCAAAATAAGATTCCAATGATCCTAAATATGTATTTGGATTTAATTTCTTTGGTTTCCATGATTCTTTTACTTTTCCACTCATATGATATAATTTAGTTATTTTACCTGTAAAAGGCAAATAGAATTTAATTTAAACTATATTTTTTTTGTTATTTTTATCAAATTAAATATTTATCCTTTTTTTCGTGCCGTAAGGCGTCCAACTAACATTCCTTCGACCCATCCTCATTATATCACAAAAATTGCTAATTCGCAATCTAAACTGCCACAGATTAGAAAACTAATATCTTTCTACAATAATGCCCGCCGGAATAAATAATCAACAGGCAGATTATGCTTATCTTCACTAAATGAGGCAACGATACGGGCTCGCATCCTGTCTATAGGACTTTGAATGCCTGGACCGCCGCGGTTTAGGACGTCAGTGTAAACCATAGTGGTTTTAACATCGCTGTGAGCGGCAAGATGAAATTAAGACTCTGCATATATTAAGCTGTAAACAGTTGTGTTCGTTTAAGACAACTTTGATTCCGGATTCCCGCTGTCAGAATTCTCGTGCCGGATTTCCGCCTATTCTTGACATGAGTTTCTTAAAATGTTAGTCTTAACTTAATAGCGTGCCGCTTTTTGAACGCCGTTTGCTTATCGCGGCGTCGGCGGCTTTAGGAGTAAAATATGAAACTTAATCGTATGCTCATTGCAGGCGTGATTGCGCTCGTATGTGTGTTTAATCCGCTTTTTGCAAAGGGAACCAAGGATGCCGAGTCTGCAAAATCTGCAAACCCTGTAATTGAAACGGAAAAACCCGAAATCCTGCGTATGTCCGTTTTAAACGGTCCCAGCGGTATCGGTATGGTGCCGCTTTTTGAAAATGCCCCCGATTTGGACGGCGTTCCTTCAAGTTTTGAAGTGTCGGCTTCTCCGCAAGTGCTTTTGCCCAAGCTTTTAAAGGGTGAGGTCGATGCGGGAATCTTACCCATAAATCTTGCGGCTAAAGTGTACACTGCAAACAAACAGGTAGTCGTTTTGGCGGCTATTACGGGTAACGGTATGCTTTCGGTTATAAGCCGCGATACATCGGTAAAAAGTCTTGCCGATTTAAAGGGTAAAAAACTTACCGTTGCCGGTCAGGGGGGGACTCCCGATTATATGATCCGCTATTTAGCGCGTTCGGAAGGAATTGAACTTAATACCGAAGGCGGTATCGAAATCGATTTTTCGATTCCTACGCCCGAAATCGTTCCCGCACTTCTTTCCGGAAAAATCGATTATGCTCTGGTACCCGAACCTTTTTCGACCGTTGCGGCGATTAAAGATAAATCCGTTGTCCGTGTTTTGGACGTGCAAAAGCTCTATGAAAAAGCCTGCGGTATTGACGGCTGTGAATATCCGGTTATGGCTTTGGTAGTACGCAAAGCCTTTGCAGAAAAATATCCTGTAACCGTCGATTTGTTTTTGCAGGCTTGCAAAAAATCGGTTGAAGCGGTAAATGCCGACCCGAAAACCGCGGGCGTTTTGGTTGAAAAACATACGCTCGGCTTAAAGGCTCCGATTGTTGCAGCTTCGGTTCCGCGTTCGGCCTTTGTGTGGCAAACCGCTTCGGAAAGCAGGCAAGGCGTAGAGCGCCTCTTGTCCGTGTTTGCGGAATTTGCGCCCGAATCCATCGGAGGAAAGCTTCCCGACGACGGCTTTTATTTAAAATAATTTTTTGTTATACTTGTCGGCATGACTGTACAAAAATCGGGTGTCTTACACGCACTTGACGGGATTTTTATTTCAACGGTTTTGCCGGCTTGTACGCTTCTTTTTATTTGGCACGTGCAAAGCCTGCGTTTGGGGCTGCCGCTTGTGCTTCCGGCGCCCGCTGCGGTTTTTCGGCGCATTGCCGCTCTTATTCCCGATCCGCGCTTTTGGCACCATGCGGGTGCTACGGCTTTGCGCAGTTTCCGTTCGTTTTTTATTTCTCTTGTTTTATCGATTGTTTTAGGTACTTTTGCCGGTCTTTTTCCCCGCTTCAGGAGTTTTATCGGCTTTCCGATGGGGATTATCAAAGCGTCTCCCGTTGTGTCTTTTATTTTGCTTGCGGTGTTTTGGTTTTCGACCGATACGGTACCCGTTTTTATCGGCTTACTTATGACGCTGCCGATTATGAGCGGTTCCTGCGCTGCGGGCATACGCGAAACGGATCAAAAGATTCTTGATATGGCGCGCATTTACGGTTTCAGTCTTGTTCAAAAGATACGCTATATTTATGTGCCTTCGGTACTGCCGTATTTTTTGTCGGGAGCGTTGACGGCTTTTTCACTGAGCTGGAAAGTGGTTGCCGCCGCCGAAGTGATTTGTCTTCCCAAAAAGGGAATCGGGACGGCTATGCAAACCGCCAAAACTCACATAGAAACGGCGGATGTGTTTGCCTATACGATTGCAATCATCGTATTGAGTTATCTGTGCGAGCGTGCTTTGAGCATGATTTTTAACCGGCGGAAAAAACGATGACGGATATTCGGATAAAAAATTTGACGCTTGAGCGCGGCGGAAAAAGCCTCTTTAAAGATTTTTCTGTTGATTTCGGAGCCGAAACAATCACCGCTTTAATTGCACCTTCCGGGGCGGGCAAGACAAGTTTGTTCGATTTGATTGCGGGGTTGTTGCCGAACGGTGATAAAAGCGTTGCGCTTTGTACGCGCGGCGAATCCCGGAGCGACAGGGCTTTGATTTCCTACGTGTTTCAGGAAGACCGTTTAATTAAAAGCTCAACCGTTTTTCAAAACGTCCTCTTTCCTCTTGTGCCGTTGTTCCCTGCCGACGAAGCAAAAAAGCGCGCCCGTACCTACCTTGAAAAATGCGGCTTAGAGGATAAATTAAACGCCTTTCCGGGAGAACTTTCGGGAGGGGAAAAACAGCGGGTGTCTTTGGCGCGCGCGTTTGCCTATCCTTCGCGTGTTTTACTGATGGATGAAGCTTTTCAATCTCTTGATTTGCATATAAAATTCCGCCTTATGGCCCTTTTTGCAAAACTGTGCAGGGAAGAAAAGCGTACCGTTCTTTTGGTTACCCACGATATCCGCGAAGCCATTTGCCTTGCCCGGCGCATTGTCGTTTTGCGCGGAAGTCCGCTTTCGATAGTTCTTGACGAAACAAACGAAAGCGTGCTTTTTAATCGGGGGGAAAACGAACCGGATGGGGACGGCGCGCAAGCGCTTTCATCGGCGGGGGAATCGAGCACAACAGCAAAAGAATCGGGTACGGAAGCGGTAAAAAACGCCTATATCCGTCTCAGTCCTGCAAAAGCTGTCCTCGAAGAAAAAATATTAAGTCTTTTGGCCGAATAAGGCGTTTACTTCCCGCACCGCTTCGATAAGTGCTTCGATATCTTTTTGCCTCTGCATGGAGCCGAACGAAAAGCGTACGGAACTGCGTGCGGTATTTTCGTCGATTTTCATCGCGCTTAAAACGGGGCGTTTGTTTTTGCGTGCCGAGCATGCTGATCCCGTTGAAATGTAAAAGCCCCGTTCGCTTAAAGCGCGCACCGCAACTTCTCCGGGGATCCCCTTAAAGCTTGCCTGCACAATCCACGGCGAATATAAATCGGGGCAGGCGGCGCGCGCTTCGGGAATAATCGTACAGCCCGATATTTTTTGCAAAGCATCGATAAAAAAGGCGGTTTTTTCTTTTTGCGCTTCGAAGGCTGCCGTGCAGACGGTTTTTTCGGCACAGGTTTCAAGGCAGCGCATAAGGCTCCATATACCGAAAAGGTTTTCGGTTCCGCTTCTCGTGCCGCCTTCCTGACCGCCGCCTTTTAAAAAACTTTCCGTGCGTGATGCCGTATACAAAAGACCGATACCGCGCGCGCCGTATATTTTGTGAGCACTTATTGCGGCACTGTTTATGCCCGGATAGGAAAAATCAAAGGGAATTTTGCCTGCGGCTTGCACGGCGTCTACGTGCAGTTTCGGCCGCCTGCCTTTCAAGGTGCCCAAGGCATCGGCGATTTGATATATCGGCTGGATGGCTCCCGTTTCATTGTTCACGGCCATAATGCACACCAGCTCGGTATCGTCCGCGCATTTTTTTAAAACCTCGGCGGCACTTACAATACCGTCTTTGCCGCAGCCTGCAATAATAATGCGCCTTCCGCAGCGTTCCAGTGCAAGAGCCTGTTCGCGGACGGCTGCGTGTTCTATCGCGCTTATAACGATACTGCCTTTAACCGGTTTTTGTAATAAAGAAAGCAGGGGAATGTGATTCGATTCGGTGCCGCCCGATGTAAAAACAAGGCATTCGGGTTTTACCTGTAAAACATCTGCGCAGCGTTTTCGCGCTTCCTCAAGTTTTTCGCGCGCTTCAAGGCCCGCCCTATGTACACTCGAAGGATTTGCTGCATATTTTTGCGCAATTTCCAAAGCTTCGGCGGCTATTTCGGGATTTTGAGGCGCGCTTGCAGCCCAATCAAAGTACTGTGCGGATATATTCATTTTCAACTTCTCTTATAACGGCGGATTCTATGCCTTTTTGCAGTATAAGGCGGACGGTATTAGAACTGTTTTTTTTGTCCTTTTTCATCGCCTGCAAAAGTTCCTCGGCAGGATTGTTCGCTGCAGGCTGTGTTTTGCTGTCCGCTGTCGTTGTCGGACTGTCTTTAGCAAGGGGTGCGGCTTGCCCTGCTTTTTTGAGTGCGGTGTGCAGTACGGGGTGAATGTGTTCGCAGCTCCATCCGTAGCTTTGCAGTACTTGGAATACTTCTTCTTTGTATGAGGACGGACAAAGCTTCAGCTTTTCGCTTAAAGCTATTGCGCGTCCTATGCCCCATGCAACCGCTTCTCCGTGGCTTATGGTTCCCAAACCTGCCAGCGTTTCAAGCGCATGGCCGAAGGTATGGCCGAGATTCAAGTGCATGCGTATGCCGCGCTCGGTTAAATCTTTTTGAACTGTCCTCGCCTTTGCGCAGGTACACACTCTTACAATATGATTTATAATTTCGGCTTCCCGCCGTAAAACATCTTCTTTTTTTTCCTGTAAAAGGCGGAACAGCTTTTTATCGTAGAGAAGGGCGGTTTTTAAAACTTCGGCAAGCCCGGAACGGAATTCCGTATCGCTTAAACTTTGTGTAAATTCCGGTGCGATGTGCAGTTTTCCGGCGGGGTAAAAGCTTCCTATCATGTTTTTATAATCGCCGAAATCGCAGCCGGTTTTTCCGCCTATTGCAGCGTCAACCATGGCAAGCAGGGTGGTCGGAATCAATTCCAAAAGAGCTCCCCTTTTAAAAACGGAAGCGGCAAAGGCGCTCATGTCGCAGACAACCCCGCCTCCTATGCCGACGAAGATTGACGAACGGTTTAGATTATTGTCGAGGGCGGTTTTTACAATTTCCAAAACGCTGTCGATACTTTTATGTTTTTCACCCGCTTTTACGATACATACCGGAGCGCCCTCTTCTTTTTGCTTTTGTAAAAAGCTTTTTACCGGACTCAGGGAGGCTACCTGCTCGTCGGTAATATAAAGGCGCCTTTGTATTATAGAAGTGCCGGCGTTTTGCAGGGCCTGTTCAATGCTGCCGTAAAAAAAAAGCTCCGTACAATCCGTTCCCAGATGTACCGCCTTGTACCGTATTGTAAAGCGTGACGTATTCATACCCCTATTTTAATAGGTATTTTCATCCATTGCAACAAAGCTTTCTTTTACTTTTTGCAAGCGTTCAAGTTCACGGTTTAAAATCTTTTCGTAATTCAATTCGCCCCTGTCTATGCGGTAGGATTCGTCTTCCCAGTTTTGAATGCCCGTTAAGTATAAAAATTTGAACTTCGACTGATTCGCTTTTTCCGCCCAGATTTTAGCTTCCGTCCAGTAATACAGGCCTGCACGGTAACAGCTTTCGGCGGTTTCCAAATCGCGGAGGTATTCTTCTTTCCACGGCGCATCGTAAAAATAAGCGACTTTTTTATCCCAAGTGCGGCCGAGCCTCATGTGCTGCTCAATCAGTTTGAGGTTTACGTGCATCATAAATAGATAGCGGTATTTTTCCCAGTCTTTTTTGTCCTCTATGTGGGTAAGGGCAAATTGCGGATTTGCAAAATCGGCGGCAACCGCGCGTTCAAGCCAATAGATATTTTCCATCACGTCGTCGGGATATTGCTGATAATGCACATGATACAGCTTATAATACTGCTCTTTAAATGTAACCGCATAAGAGCTTAAAAGCAGGGTAAAAAAAATGATTGCCGCCGCCTGTGCTGCGGGTTTAAAAAAACGCTTCACAGTTCCAATATCGGCATTTTTTCGACTATGCTCCAGATGATTTTTTCGATTTCGTCCGTACTCTGCGCGGCATCGATACGTACAATATTCATACCCGTTTTTTTTGCTTCAAAATCCGCAAAAATTTTATCATAGGCGGAGGCGGTTTTATCCAAAAAGTCTTTTTTTTCGTAGATTTCGGTTATGCCGCGCCCTTGTATGCGTTTGAGGGAAATTTCGGGGTCTATGCGGAAATAAAAAACGATTTGGGGCAGGGGGAAGTCCTCGTTTAATTTTGCGGGAAGTTCAAAGCCGCATTCGACGCTTTGATAGGCAAGGCTTGAAAAAAGATAGCGGTCGCATACGCACAGCTTTGTTTTACATATTTCGGCAATTCCGCCCTTTCCGTATATGTGTTCACATCGGTCGGCTGCAAAAAGGCGGGCGGCGGTTTCGGGAGCAACTTCTATCTCTCCGCTCAATACGCGGCGCAAAAAGATTCCCGTTTCCAGTTTGGTCGGCTCGGCCGTAAAAAACGCATTTTTTCCGCTTAAACGCTTTTGCAAGCGTTCAATTTGAGTGGAAGTTCCCGAACCGTCTATGCCTTCAAAAACAATAAAATCCTGCAATATCAATTTTTACTACCTACCATAATTTTGTGTTTTTTGCTATTATACTGTTTAAGCGGATGAAAAAAAAGACCCTGTTGCGCAGTTTGAGTATAGTTATTCTCTTATGTATAAGCATTGCATCAATTGCATGCGGCCGCATTATGCTTGCAAAAATCGCTTCTTCTTTTGAGCTCATTCGGGACGATTATCTTGCTCTTTTGCACGAAAAAACCGGTTTTGATGTTTCTTATGAAGTTCTTTCACCGTCGATTTTAGCGGGCTTGCGTATGTCGAATATTGTTGTGCGCGACCTCGAAAGTTCCGCACCCGTTTTAAAGATCCGCTCGGCAAAACTCAAATGGAATCTTTTAAAGCTTATAAGCGGCAACATTGCCGAAGTTCCCGGAGAATTGATTGTTTCCGGCGTGAGTTCCGATTACGACGATTTTACCCAATATGCAATGCGCGATCGGATTTTTGCACTTATAGACTCCCTTTCGGCCGAAAATAAAGTTACGGTTTCAGAACCTGAAGATGCCGACATACACAAAAAAATGCAAACCCTTGCCGACGTTTTTTTTTCCTTTCCGCTACAAATACGCGTAAAAAATATCTCCATTGTGTATCAAGATGCCGCCTTAAAGAACGAATTGCATATTGCTTCATTACAAATGGAGCGGAACGAAAAAAACAGGGTGTTGCAATTTACCTTAGCGGGAAAAAATATTATTTCCGATCTCAGTAAAAAAGAAAAATCGTGGGGGACTTTGGCCATGGGATTTTCCGCCCAGGCGCGTCTTACCGCTTTTATTGAAGACAGTTTTGCTCAACTGCGTATTTTTTCTCTTAGGGAATCCGACTACGGTGTATCTCCTTTGAATATGTATATTGCATACGATAAGGATTTGTTTGAATTGTCGCTCATGCAAAATATGCTACCGTTCAGCTTAACCGCTTCTGCGGATGCCGCATTGCAAAAAATTGCGGTAAAGTTCAGTGCGCTTAATTTAAACTTTTTCGATATTGTAAAAGCAAAAAATAAAAATCTTTTAATACACGAGTTAAAGTCCTGTTCCGTTTCCGGAGACTATACGGCTGTATGGGATCGAACGCAAAATGTGCTTGACTATACTGCCGAAGGGGGAATACGGGCAGAGACCCGTACTTTGGGAAGAGGCGGTTT
>CAUURR010000073.1:0-8665 GCA_963547555.1 uncultured Treponema sp.
GCTTGTTGTTCTTTTGGCAATGAGCCTTTTTGCCGCTGCTAAGATGTCGTACAAGGCCGGTACCTATACGGCTGCCGCTAAGGGTATGAACGGAGATGTAAACGTTACCGTTACATTCAGCAAAACGGCGATTAAAAAAATCGAAATCGGAAAACACGGAGAAACCCCCGGTATTTCGGATGCGGCGATTAAAAAAATGCCCGAACAGATTCTTAAAGCCCAAAGCTTGGCGGTTGACACCGTAAGCGGCGCAACTCTTACCTCGAATGCGATTTTGGGAGCGGTTGCTTCGGCTGTTGAACAGGCCGGCGGCGACGTAAACGCATTAAAAGCTAAAAAGTAATCAACAACCCCGACGCTTGCGTCGGGGTATTAAACCCTCCGCACGAATAAGCGGTCAACCGGGGCCGGCTGACAACTTCGGTTTTTACGCGCTCCGTTTTGCGTTAGGCTATAAAACAGCCGACGGCACAAGCCAGAACGCCGCTTTTCTTATAAATAGGTTTTCAATCAATTATCTTCCTTAATATATCAGGTACTAAAGTCCGGATTCGGTAATTTTATATCTTGACTTATATATACCTTTGGCTTATCCTAAGAGGAAGGAGTGTATCAATGAAAAAAATAATTTCAGCATTGCTTGTCGTTTTCCTTGCTGCTGCTTTGTTTGCGGGCGGCGGAAAAGAAAGCAAAATGTCGTACAAAGCCGGTACTTATACGGCTGCCGCTCAGGGTATGAACGGTGATGTAACGGTAAATGTTACGTTTACCGACTCGGCGATTAAAAGTATCGAAATCGGAGCGCATCGGGAAACTCCCGGTATCTCCGATACACCTATTAAGCAAATTCCTGCGCAGATTGTTAAAACCCAGAGCCTTGCAGTCGATGCGGTTACGGGGGCAACCTTTACATCTAATGCGATTTTAAATGCGGTTGCTTCGGCGGTTGAACAAGCCGGCGGCGATGTGGCTGCGCTTAAAAACAAAAAGGCTGCCGTTAAAAAAGGTGCGGCGGTGAAAAAATCCGCGGACGTTGTTGTAGTCGGCGGAGGAGGTGCGGGCTTATCGGCTGCAATTTCGGCTGCTCAAAACGGTGCAAAAGTTATCCTTATCGAAAAAACGCCCCTGCTCGGCGGAAACACAATCCGTGCAGGCGGTCCCTATAATGCCGTAGACCCTGCCCGTCAGGCGAAAGTGCATGCCGCATCCGACGGTGCAATGGCGAGTATTGAACGCTTGCTGAAAGTTGAACCGAAAAACGATAAACACAAAAAATATCAAGCCGAATTAAAAAAAGAACTTGATGCCTACAAGGCGGAAAAGCCGAATCGTTTGTTTGACTGTGTTGCATTGCACATTTTACAAACCTATGACGGCGGCGACTATGCCGGAAAAATCGATTTTATCGAAAAACTGTGCTCTGAATCCCTTTCGGCAGCCGAATGGCTTGAAAACAACGGTTTGGTATGGCGCGATGAAATCGTTATATGTCCGGGCGGATTATGGCAGCGTGCTCACGTTCCTCAGAATTCCGCAGGAGCGGACTTTATCAACACCAACAAGGCGCTCGCCGACAAATTGGGCGTTGAAATTATTATGAACTGCAGGGGCGAAAGTTTGATTCAAAAAGACGGCCGCATTGCAGGTGTAAACGCCGTACAGAGCGACGGAACGCCTGTTGTACTGGAGGCGAAAAAAGCGGTTGTGCTTGCTTCCGGCGGTTTTGCCGCAAGTAAAGAATTGCGCAAAAAATACGATCCCCTTTTGGGCGAAAACCTGCAAACCACCAATAACCCCGCCAACGTGGGCGACGGTATTGTTATGGCCGAAGCGGTAAATGCAAACCTTATCGGTATGCAGTACATTCAGTGTCTGCCCTTGGGTAACCCCGAAACGGGCGGATTAAACGGCTGGATCGGAGGCCGCGGTGTTGAATACTACTATCAGGTAAACAAAAGCGGTAAGCGCTTTATGGCTGAAGACGGACGCCGCGACGTTATGACCAAGGCCCTGCTCGAACAGCCCGGTTCGTTCAGCTATGTCATTGCCGACAGCCATTTGCCTTTTACAAACGGAAAAAACCTGTGGGGCGACGATGTTGAAAATCTGGTTGCAGAAAAGAAGATTTTCCGTGCCGATACGATTGAAGATTTGGCAAAACAAATCGGTATCGATCCTGCGGTCTTAAAGAAAACGAACGATGATTTTAACAAGGCCGTTGAAACGGGAAAAGATCCCGAATTCGGACGCAACCTGTTCGGTCAAAAGATGGACAAAGCCCCCTTCTATGCATCGCCGCGTATGCCGACGGTTCACCACACGATGGGCGGTATTGAAATCAACCTGAACGCTCAGGTTTTGGATAAAAACGGTAAGGTTATCCCCGGCTTGTATGCTGCAGGAGAAGTTACCGGCGGTATCCACGGTAAAAACCGCTTGGGCGGAAACGCTTTGGTAGACATTCACGTATTCGGAAGAGTCGCCGGAGCAAACGCCGCGAAAGAATAAGAGCGGGTAAAAGCTTTTATCCGCAGCTGAGGAATAAAAGTTTTTAGCGAGATGGGGCTGTCGGAGAACAAACGTTTTTCGACAGCCCTGTTTTATATCTGCGGCTTTTTATAAGCCGGTATTCTGTATATTAAGAATAAAAATTAAGAAGGAAAGAATGAGAAAAATTACTACACTGATTATTTTCAGTATGATTTTGTTTTGTGCGTACGGCGCTCCAAAAGTAAAAGACGGAACTTTTACCGCAAAGGCTAACGCGCACAACGGTCCGATGGAAATTTCCGTAACCTTTGCAAAGGGTAAGATTAAAACGGTAAATATCGTTTCAAACTTTGAATCCGTCGGGGTGCAAAGTGTGTTAAATACGGTTCCCGAACGCATTGTAAAAAATCAATCATTAGCAGTAGATACGGTTTCCGGCGCAACCTTTGCCGGTCGTGCCGTTATAAGCGGTGTTTCCGAATGTATTACCGCGGCCGGAGGAAATCCCGAAAAATGGAAAAAGAAAGTCCCTGCCGTTAAACCGGCATCTTCTTCTTATTCCGCCGATGTTATCGTTATCGGCGCCGGCGGTGCCGGAATGAGTGCAGGTCTTGCGGCACATCAAGCGGGAGCAAAGGTTATTATCATTGAAAAACTCGGCTTTGCGGGCGGAAGCACGATTTTTTCTGCCGGAGCCTTTAACGGAGCGGATCCGGTACGCGGACAGGCAACGAAAATGACAAAAACAAATCAAGATGCCGTTGAAAAGCTTTTACAAAAAGAACCTTTTGATGAATACGAAGCATCTTTGCAAAAAACCGTTCGCTCACAATTTGATGCGCATTTACAAAAAGGCAATGATTGGCTTTTTGACAGCCCCGAATTCCATGCTTTACAGACATATAACGGAGGCGATTACAAGGGCAGACCGGAGTTAATTAACATTCTAACGCAAAAAGCACCTGAAACTATCGACTGGGTCGCTTCAAACGGAGCCGTATTTAAAGATACTTTGGGAATGGCAACCGGCGCTTTGTGGCAGAGAAGTCATTACGGTACAAAAGATTTCCCGAACGGAACAACGGTTATTTATCCTGCCGAAAAATATATCAAAGAACATGACGGCATCGACTTGCATACCGAAACACGGGCGGTTGAATTGATTAAAGACGGAAACAGAATTGCCGGTGTAAAAGCAAAGATGAAAGGGTATGACGTTACATATAAGGCTGCAAAGGCTGTCATAATTGCAACGGGAGGATTCGGTGCCAACATCGATATGCGTCAAAAGTACAATACACAGTGGGCGGATTTAGGCACAAAAATAGGATGTTCAAATCAAAGCCGTGCCGCACAGGGTGAAGGTATTGTTATGGCTGAAAAAGCCGGTGCGCAGTTAATTGATATGGGCTTTATTCAGCTCCACCCGAACGGAGAACCCGGAACCGGCATGATGATGGGGCAGCCCCATACATCCGGATTAAACCGTATTTTTGTAAATAACAACGGCGAACGTTTTGTTGCAGAAGATGCCCGCCGCGATGTTTTGGTTAATGCGATTTATGCCCAGCCCGACGGCAATATGTGGATTGTCGCCGACGGTAACCGTTATCCGGAAGGGGATCCCCTTATAGCAAACTTTGTAACTCTGGGGAAAACTTTAAAAGCCGCTTCCGTTAAAGAATTGGCGGAACTGATGAAAGTTCCCGCAGATAAACTGCAAAAATCCATCGATGAATACAACAGTATTGTCGACGGTACACCGGACAAACTCGGTTTAAAAACATACGGTAAAAAATTGGGCAAAGCCCCCTTTTACGCGGCAAAACGGGTTCCCACAGTGCACCACACTATGGGCGGCTTAAAAATCGATACGGGTGCCCGCGTTTTGGATATGAATGACAAACCGATTCCCGGTCTTTACGCCGCGGGTGAAGTTACCGGCGGTATTCACGGTGCAAACAGACTCGGCGGCAACGCAATTACCGATATTTCGGTATTCGGCAAAATCGCCGGAGCAAACGCCGCGAAAGAATAAGAGCGGGTAAAAACTTTTATCCTCGGCTGAGGAATAAAAGGTTTTACAGGGACGGGGCTGTCGGAGAATAAACGTTTTTCGGCAGCCCCGGTTATTGAACAGAGTGCTTAAACCGCCGGGGTTTGGCGCTCTTTTTTTTAAAAATACGTAATTCTGTATCCGCCGCAAACGGAAAAACCGCAGTTTGTGTAGAGTTTTTCGGCACCGGGGTTTGCGGTACGCACAAAAAGAACCGGCATATAATGCAGTTTTAGTAATTCGGCGCTTATGTGTTTAACCAAAACGGCGGCAAGTCCTTGGCGGCGGCTTTCAGGCAGGGTGTAGATTCCGCCGAGCCGGGCGGTTTGTATGCCGAGGGCGGTTGTTGCCGCCATAGCTTCAAATGCGCCGTTTTCGTTTTCCATCGCAAAAATAAGCTGCTTTTTAAGGCGCTGATTGAGAAACAGACGCATGTCTTTATCGGTTATAATCGTACCGGCGGGAAGCACTTCTTCAATATAATATCCTGTCATTAAGTCGGAGAGTCTGTCGGCATCGCTAAAAGTGCAAAGGTGCACTTTGTATTTTTTGAGAACTTCGGTTTCTTTCCTGCGCGTTGTATCTTCGGAACAATCGGAGGAAAAAGATAAAGCGGAAAAAGCGGGAGATGTCGTTAAAGACATAAGCTTACAGCTGCGGGCTTCCATGATTTTTTTCGGCATACAGCTTTCCAAAAAAACACCGGATTGCAGTCCTCCCATCATACTTGAAAGGGGCGGGGATGCACAATGATTTGCAAAAAAATCGGTGCATAAAAACCGTAAATTATCTTTATCCTCTGCGGATATATCTTTTCCGCAAAAGAGCGATTTTAGGAACTCGGCATTTTTACCGCCCGGCTCCAAAAAAGGAAGGCAGTGATACAACAGCCCCGAAGAAGAGTAAGACAAAATTCCTGCAATGACGGAGCCCTGATCTTCGGTTATGACTTCCAACACAAAACAGGTATTACGAACGGGCAGGGTAAAACGGCAGGGTTCTTCCGGTTTTATGCGCTGTGCAAAAAGAGAAGACAGGGCGGTACAGCCGTATTCAAAGGCTTGTAAAAAGGTGAAAATCTTTGTAAGATCGTCCTTTTTTATAGGGCGAAGGCAAAAACGGCTGCGGGAATTCAATGTGCTGTCCTTGCATCTTTCAAAGCGTCCGTATCCAAGGGAAGCCGCCCTTGCGGAACAAAGTCGCCGGCTAAAGCTGAAAATGCGGCGCGGAACGAAAAAGTTGAATAACTGTATGCAAGCAAAATCGTGTCGGCCCAGGTAAAGTCTAAAACATGGACGGGTTCCAAAACCGATATAACGATGAGTTTTTTTTCCTGCCCCGAAAGACGTGCTGCAGCCTGCGACACGACCCTGCGGGACGTATCGTTTGCAACGCAAAAGATGATTGTGTCAAAGCTGCGGGCAAGGGCTGCAAGTTCTTCCGCCTTTTCATGTATTTGTGCGGTATCAAGGGTATAGGGAAAATAAAATTGTCGCGGATTATTATAGCGTCTGCCCGCCTCGTTAAAAAAATCGCGGAACTGTCCTGCCGCAAGGATTTTTTCGGCTGCGGCCTGTTCGGGAACATAGGGTAAAATATCCGCCTTATACGGAGTAACGGCACGTGCCGCCTGTGCAGTAAAAAAAGCATCGGCATCGGGATCGGGTACGGCGGCATCGATTCCTTTTATGTCGGGAAAAAGCGGAACGGGATTTTCGCTTTTGAAATATTTTAATTTGGAAAAAACGACGTGTTTTGCGGATCGCAAAACGGCCTGTTTAAATGTTTTGTCGGTTTTCATGCGGTCTATGTTATGCCGCCACATCGGTTCTTCCCATTGCGCCGTTGTTGATGAAATAACAATGTCGTTTCCCGCCTCCACAGCCAAAGAAACCGCTGCGGAAACCGCTCCCGTATAAGAAGTTGCTCCGTTCATCATCATGTCATCGGTAATGATTAAACCGTCAAAGCCCATTTCGCCGCGCAATAAGTCGGTTAAAAAAAAGCCGGAAAGTGAAGCCGGTTTGTTCCCCTCTACTATTTGAGGAAAACTCAAATGTCCCGACATGACAGCCGGAATATGAGCGCGGATTAAATATTCAAAAGGTATGAGTTCCCGCGAACGCATTGTTTGCAAATCTATGTCTATAACCGGAAGCTTCCCGTGCGAATCCGCCCCCGTGTCGCCGTGACCGGGAAAATGTTTTGCCGTCGGAATTACCCCTGCGGCCATGCAGCCTGCCGCAAAGGACGCACCCATTATGCCGCTGAAATGCGGGTCGTGGTCGAAAGAACGGCTGCCGATAACGCTTGAATCAAAATTGGTATACAAGTCAACGGTAGGAGCAAAATTCATATTTATGCCCAAGGCGCGCAATTCTTTTGCAATATAATAACCGCTGTACCATGCATCGGCAGGGTACGCGGCAGCCCCTATTGCAAGATTGCCGGGCGTATCGCTTGTGCGCCCCTTTACGTGGCGGATGGGTCCTCCTTCCTGGTCGGTTGCAACATAGAGGGGAATTTTGAATCGGTCCGACTGAGCTTTTTGCTGCAAGAGGGTTACCGCCTGAGCCACCTGTACGATGTCGTCCGTGTTCCAGCCGAATACCTTGACACTGCCCAATTTTCGCTCGCTTACCCAGCGGATTAAAAGCGGCGATGCTTCCTGCCCCGCCCAGCCGAACATAAGGATTTGAGCGAACAGTTCTTCATCGCTCATGCGTGAACATAAGGCTTCCGCAAGTTCTTCGTGTGGATAATCGCTCCAAAAGTCAATACGTTCGTCTTCGGGAATTGACGCTTTTACGGATGCCGCATGAGAAAACGGTGCAAAAACGGCCGGCGAAACAAAGGCGAAAAATAAAATAAAGCCAAGAATATTATGGGAACAGCGGCTCTTATGTGAAAAGCTCATAAAAAGAAGTATACATAAAATACGGCTTTAATACTAGACAAAGCCGTAAAAATCCTATATACTGGCAAGACATTCAATACGGCGCCATACCCAAGCGGTAAGGGAGCGGTCTGCAAAACCGTTATGCATCAGTTCGATTCTGATTGGCGCCTTTAAAAGCCGAGGTTATTCCCGAAGTAACAAACTTTCGGAACAAACCCGGCTTTTTTTGTCCGTTGTGCCGGTTACGCTTTTTCACGAATAGCGGGTAAAGAATCTTTATCGATTTCAACAATCCTTATATTTTTAAGAGAAGATTGAGAATAGTCACAGCTTTTCGTAAAGTCATTTAAAGCGATGATACATCTGAACGCACTGATTGCATCAATGTTGTCGTATCCGACATAAAAAGAATTGCCGTATTCCTTGAAACCGTAATCATTTAAAACTTTTTTTACGCCGGTGAGCATCCGGTTATAGTTTTTAAAGTCACAGTTTTTTGTAACCCCTTGCTCAAAATCATAATCAATTGCATACATACTTGTTTACCTTAGTTACATTATATAATACTAATGCCGTTTTGTCAAAAGAAATTTTCACATATCATATAGTATATACAGAATATAAAACTGCGGAAGACGAATTGTTTCCGCAGTTCCGTTTCGATAGGGGCTGTCTTAAAAGTCGGTTACTCTTTTGACATACCCTATTACAAATCCTTTGCACCGAATGCGCCGGGAAGCAGATTTTGAATATTCGTTTTAAGCATTTTTCCTTCAAGGTTTGTCAATACGATTTCACAATCCGCTGCGAGCTCGGAAATAACCTGACGGCAGGCACCGCAGGGAGAAATCACATCTTCGGTTTGACCGACAACCGCAAGCTTGACAAAATCTCCGGGACGGCAGCCGTCGGCCAGGGCCGCAAAAAAAGCGGTACGCTCTGCGCAGTTTGTTAAACCGTAAGAAGCGTTTTCGATATTACAGCCCTCATAGACTCTGCCGTCCTTTGTTTCCAGGGCAGCCCCCACTTTAAAATGAGAATACGGAACGTATGCTTTTTCACGCGCTTTTAAGGCGATTTTTATCAATTCGTCATCGCTTTTCATATACCATTCTCCTTTAAGTTGTGCCGCCGTCAGCTTCGGTAAAGTTTTAACCTTCGATAATCTTAATACCGCTGCTTGTTCCGAGCCGCATTACACCCATATCTATGTATTTTTT
>CAUURR010000074.1:0-8554 GCA_963547555.1 uncultured Treponema sp.
GCCGAATATAAAAATCACTATAAACCTAAGCGCCGTCTTTTCCGTAAAACCAAATCGCTTATATGGTCGTGTACAATTCTCTTGTATTTTGTAATCAGTTTTTTAACAAAACGCTGGGATATTACGTGGATTATCTTTATTATCTCAGGCATCGGTGTTTCCATACTTGATATCGGAATGGATGAAGATTGAAAAAAAGGAGAGCGCTATATGAATGACAAACAATACAAAACGCTGAAAACGGTATACATGGTTATTTTGGGTTTTTTATTGCTTTTTCTTGTTAAACTGTTTATTTTTTTGTTGATTACCGGTACGGGACTCGGCGATTTTATGCGAGGACACCTGTTCCGTTCATCGAAGCGCTTTTCGCGCGCTGTATTGTCCCGACGATTTACGGAAGATATAAATGCCGGCGGATACGATTTTTTCGATTTTCATATGCTTAACCGCCGTATCGAAATCGATGTTCCGTTGGATAACCTTGAAGTCGAATGGTACAAAGGAGATGTGCGTGTCCGTTTTGCTTCCGATGTTGCAAAACCGTATGCGGAAGTAAAAAACGGCGGAACGAATATCGTATACAAAAAATCCGGCAATAAGCTGCATATTGTGGACAAACGCGATAAGCGCCATCGGCGTATGAGTATTGCGGACAATTCGGATTGCGATATTGAAGTTGTACTGCCGTCCGATTATAGATTGGAGAGCTTGCACGTTTCCGCCGCCGGAGGCGATATACGGCTTTCGGAAATACAAGCGCGTTCGGTTCGTCTTGCTTCGGTGAGTTCCGACATACGGATTATCGGATATGCCGAAGATATACGCATTAATACTGTAAACGGCGATGCGGAAATAAAATCCCAAGGCGGTTTAAAGCGTCTTACGGTGCAAAGCGTCAATTCCGATATACGGCTCTTTGTTCCGGACGGCCAAAAAGTGCGCGTAAACACGACGTCGGTTTCGAATAGGATTGAATTTTTGAGTAATGATATTGAAGCGGTATCGGGAGAAGACGCCGCCGAAGTTTCAATCAGTTCGGTACGCGCGGATGTCGTTGTGGGACGGTTATAACACTCACTATAAGACGGGCACCGTATTTCGCAGCGTAAAAGGTAGGAAAAGCGGACAAAGTTAATAGCAGAAAGGTTGGAAAAACGGACAAAAAAGGCGTTAAAAAGGTTGGAAAAACGGACAGAATAGGGTATAATTACAGTGTATAAAAGGCAAGCGGGGGGGGGCAAAAGGCGGTTGATTTTTAACCGATCTTACCCCCGATGCTTTGGAGGAAGTATGCTCTATCGAAAAATCGAAACGTATATGCGGGATTTTTTTGTACGTGAAAAGAAAAAAGCCTTGCTGATAACCGGTGCGCGTCAAGTGGGAAAAACCTATATCATTGAAAAATACGGACAGGAAAATTATCAGTCTTTTGTAAAGATAAATTTCGTAGAAAATATCGCGGCACGGGATATTTTTGTCAGAGCTTCGGACAGCAAAGAACTGCTGTTACGAATATCGGCTGTGGCGGACTCTCCTCTCAGACCGGGGGAAACCTTGATTTTGTTGGATGAAGTTCAAGAATGCAAAGAAATAGTAACGGCAATTACATTCTTAGTAGATGAGGGGAGTTACAGATATATTTTAAGCGGTTCTCTTTTAGGTGTTGATTTAAAAGATATCCGTTCAATTCCGGTCGGATATATGGATGTTATGGAAATGTTTCCTTTGAATCTTGAAGAATTTGCAATCGCCAATTCGGTTTTGCCTGTTGTTATCGATAATTTGCGGACGGCATTTCAAACAAAGAGCAAGGTTGATGAGATAGTACATGCCAAAATGATGGAGCTTTTTCATTTATATTTAATAGTGGGTGGAATGCCGGAAGCGGTTAACAAATATATTCAAACAAATAATTTGTTTGAAGTCCTTCAAATTCAAAGGGCGATAGTTTCTTTATATAAGAAAGACATTGCAAAATATGACCCCGATAATAAACTGTATCTTGAGGATATTTTCGATTTGATTCCGAGTGAACTGAACGCAAAAAACAAGCGTTTTATTATGAAAAATCTGAATGAACATTTTAAATTTTCACGGTACAAAAACAGTTTTATTTGGCTTAAAGATGCGGGTGTCGCCCTTCCGGTTTTTTGTGTTGCCGAACCGAAAAATCCTTTAATGCTTTCAAAATCGACAAACTTGTTTAAGCTGTTTTTATCTGATATAGGTCTTTTGGCTTCGATGTACGGTAACGGAATTCAGTTAAAAATATTAAAACGGGACAGCGATATTAATTTCGGTGCGATTTATGAAAATGCCGCCGCACAGGAGTTGAAAGCGCAGGGATTTTTGTTATATTATTTCAACGGCAAAAAAACGGGTGAACTTGATTTTGTAATTGAGTCGGACGGGAAGGTCATTCCGATTGAAATAAAATCGGGTAAAAAATATAAAAATCATTCGGCTTTGAACAATGTACTTACGAACAAGAGCTTTGGTATCGAAAGCGCCTATGTGTTCCACGGAAAAAACACCGAATCTAAAGGAAAAATCACATATTACCCGATATATATGCTTATGTTTGTACAAAAAAACGATTTACCTGCGGATACGGTCTATAAAATCGATTTAGGGGCATTGCAATAAAACGTAAAACCGGGATTACCGCTGTTGGCTTTACTATCCGCATGGAAACGGTGGCTGTGAAAAAACGGACGAAGTTTTCCCCGATTACAGCTGTACGATACCCAACTTTATAAAACCGTCGTAAATAAGCTGAACCGAAAGTCCCGCCAAAATCAGGCCCATGATTTTTTCGACGACGTACATACCCGTTGTACCGATTAAACGCAGCAAAAGCGAGCCGCAGCGTAAAAAGATATAATCGATAATAAGACCCGGAACGATGGCGGCGCTAAGCATGAGTGCGGGGCGCAGCCAATTATCCGAAGATGCCATATTTAAAATAATCGTTGTAATCAAGCCCGGCCCTGCGATAAGGGGAATGGCCAGCGGGAAGACTGCAATCATTTTCGCTTCCTGCGGGTCTACAGAGGATTCGGGGGTGTGCTTGCTTCCCGGTTTGTTCCATATCATTTCAAAGGCTATAAAAAAGAATAAAATACCGCCCGATATGTAAAATGCACCCGGCGATATACCGAAAAAGTTTAAAATCAATCTGCCGAAAATAATGAAAAACACAAGAACGGCGGCGGCTACAAAGATGGAGCGGCGCATCATCATTTTGCGTATATTGTTCGGGTAATGCCCCGATGATGCCAAATAGGGCGGGATAATGCCGATGGGGTCTAAAATAACCAAAACGGTAAGAAAAAGCTTTACATAATCATTGAACATATAATCAGTATACAAAAAATAAGCAAAATTCACAAGCCGAGCTTTTTACCTGTATAAAGGCATCGTATAAATATGAGAACGACTGTTAAACCGCCCTTTTTTCTAATGCTTTTCCGCTAATCCTTTTTTTTCAAATGCCGATACTAAAATAAGGAAGGTTTAAAACGGGCGGCTCAAATATCGCCGTCCGTTTTAAGGAAGGCTTATGAAAGAAGAGTCGCAAAGTGTAACCCAGCGTTTGTATCAAACGCTGCTTAGTCAAAACGAAGTACTTTCGGAAATTATTTCGCAGCAACAGCTTTTACATGCAGGCGTCAAATCAAAAAACTGGGAACAGGTGGAACGTGCGGTTGCCGCTGTAAACGCTTTATCCGAGCGGTTTTCGCAGTTGGAAAACGAACGCACGGCATTATTTACCCTTGTCTGTCCGGAACACGCTTCGGACATTTATGAAGTATCGCGGAATCTGCCGTCCGCTTTTAAACGCCCCGTTCTGGAAGCCTTTCATCAAGTGCGGCAAAAACTGGCGGTTTCAAAAATAGAAAACGACGTATTAAGCGAGTACATACGAATTACGAGAGAATTTTTGCAGGGGGTTTTTGACTGCGTATTGCCTCAGCGCCGCAATACTCTCTACTCCGCATCCGGTGCGGTTGTAAGAGCCCGTCCGGAATCGGTTGTTTTAAACACGGTGATTTAATAGGAGAAAGGTCGAAGTTCGCGGCTGAAATAGCGCCGCTTGCTTCGACTGCGAGTTTGCGAGGCAAACTCGGTTATTTACTGCGCTTTCTCAACTGAGGTTTGCGAAAGCGCGGAAAAAAAGTTTTTCGAAAGCTGAAGCTTTCGAAAAACTTTTCAATAGGAGGTAGGTCGAAGTTCGCGGCTGAAACGGCGCCGCTCGCTTCGACTGCGAGTTTGCAATGCAAACTCGGTTATTTACTGCGCTTTCTCAACTGAGGTTTGCGAAAGCGCTGAAAAAAGTTTTATCGGAAACTGATGTTTCCTTCAAAACTTTTTAATAGGAGAAAGGTCGAAGTTCGCGGCTGAAATAGCGCCGCTCACTTTGACTGCGAGTTTGCCTTGCGGCAAACATCGGTTATAGGAGAAGGTATGGCATCCAGTTTTGCAGGTATAGAAATCGGTAAACGCAGCCTTATGGCTCAGAATCAGTCGATTATGACTGCCGGTCATAATATTTCAAATGCGGACAACGAAGGCTATTCGCGCCAACGGGTGAATTTACGCGCCTTCGATCCCCTGTATCGTCCCGATTTAACACGCGAAGAGACCCGGTCAAGTCGGTCAGGGTATCGATGTGCAAAGCGTTACACGCATAAGGGATGAACTGTTGGATATCCGCATTACGGCGCAGGCGAATTTGGAGTCCTATTGGGAAACGCGCGATAAATATTACAGTATGCTCGAAAAGCTCTACAACGAACCTGACGATATTTCAATTCGTACCACAATGGACAAGTTTTGGGATTCGTGGCAGGAATTGTCCGTGTATCCGGAATCTCAGGCTGCACGTCAAGCGGTGGTAAGCCGCGGTGAATCCATGGTGAATGGGGTAAAACAGCGTTTTATCGGATTGCAGGGCGTCGCTGCCATGATTAACGGCGATATAGAAGCGACGGTAAAGCAGGTAAACGATTTTTCCCTTCAAATCGCCGAAATAAACAAAGAAATAATCCGCTCCGAAGCTATGGGCGATTATCCGAACGATTTATACGACCGCCGCGACTTAATGGTCGAAAAACTTTCAAAACTTATCAATATAACCACCGATAGGCGCGACCCCGATGAATTTATGGTGCATATAGACGGTCATATTTTGGTGCAGGGCGGGGCGGCTCGCACCTACGACGTGGTGCCGCTTACGGACAACAACGGTTACACCAAGGTTGTGTGGGCAGATACGCAAAACGATGCGTTTTTTGCAGGCGGCAGTTTGGGTGCTCTCATTGAATTACGCGATGTCGATATCCGTACCGAAGTACAAAATTTGAATACGGTTGCAATGAATTTTGCGGATTTGGTAAACGATATTCACCGCAATTCGGTCGGCGCAAACAATGTTACCGGGCTTGATTTTTTTATCGAAGAACCCTTTGTTGCAAACACTTTGGGCAATTACGACCGTAACGGCGACGGTGTGGAAGATTCAACTTATATATTCCGCATCAGCGGTTCTAACGAACTGCATTTGCAGGAACAAACCGGTCTTGCAGGTGTGATGACGCTTTCCGGCATCGGGGGAAACGTGGACGTTCCCTATTATGCAACCGATACGGTCGAAACGGTTATAAACCGTATTAACGATTCTTCTTCCGAAGTTAAAGCCTATCTCGACCGCAACAATCGTCTTGTTTTAAAAGCGGTAACCGCTTCTTCGCCCGACAACCCCGACTTTGTTATCCGTCATGTGGAAGATTCGGGCTTTTTTTTAACCGGCTATGCGGGACTGCTTGCCGGAAGCGGGGAAGAAAACGCTTACGATTTTAATCAGGCAAATGCGGTCGACTTTCTTACCGCCGCCGTCCGCGAAGGTGAAGACGGAAATGCCGCTCAATATGCGGTTGCCCCCGTTTTGAATCCTGCCGGTTATATGTCGGTTAATAAGGATATACAAAAGGATGTGCTGTCCGTTGCCGCAGGTAAGGCGGGGCATAACGGTGTTGTTGAAGCGGGGGACGGTTCTTCGGCGGTTGAAATTGCGGCACTTCGCAACAATCCTGTTATGATAGGCCGTTCGCGCACCTTTGACGATTATTTTGCCGAAAGCGTTACGAATGTCGGCTTAAAGGGAGAACAGGCGCAAACCAATTTATTAAGTCAAAATGCGATTATGGCCGATTTACGCGATTTGCGCGATTCGATTTCCGGCGTGAATATCGATGAAGAATTGGCGGATATAATCAAGTTTCAGCACGGCTACAATGCGGCGGCAAAATTTATCAGCGTTGTGGACGAACTGTTGGATACGGTAATAAACCGTTTAGGCGTGTAATTAGAAGCGGGATTTTATAGGAGTAAGGGTGAAGTTCGCGGCTAAGATGGCGCCGCCGCTTTTTATAGGAGTAGATGATGAGAAGAGTAAGCACTTCTTTGGCGAATAACGATGTACAGTACAATCTTCGCATGCAGGAATCGAAGGCTAACAAAATGAACAACCAAATGGGAAGCCAGCGTAAGATTCAGGATTTGCGCGATGATCCCCTTGCGGCAGGACATCTGGTGCGTTATCAATCCTATCTTACACGGGTTGAACGGTTTGAACAAAATGCAAAAACCTTAACCGATCAATATTCGGTTTCCGAAGGTTATATCCGCCATTCGCTTGATGTAATGCACCGCGTGCGCGAGCTTGCGGTTGCGGGGGCGAACGGAGTCTATACAAAAGACGATATGCAAAATATGGCGTCCGAAGTAAACGAGCTTTTAAAAGAACTGGTAACCTCGGCAAATGCGATCGGCCCGGACGGTACCGCGCTTTTTGCGGGAACGCGGACAAAAAACACCGCCTTTGAAATAGAGCTGGGGCCTGTTTCCGGTTCGGGCGACGCTCTTATTACCGATGTGCGTTATAAGGGTTCCCTCAATCAAAACGATATAGAAATCGACGAAAAAGCCTATATGAATTTAAACCGCACGGGTAACAGCATTTTTTGGGCGGAAGAGCAAACTCTCTTTGCCGACCGCGATGCAAGTGCCTATCAGGTAAAATCGGACAGCGTCATCAATATTGACGGAAAAGACATCAAGCTGAAGGCCGGCGATAACGTCTACTCGATTATTTCAAAAATCAATAATTCGGGGGCAGCCGTCAAAGCTCAGTTGGATCCGGTTACAAACGGTTTGAATTTACGCACCACCGATGCGCGCCAATTATGGCTTCAAGATAAAAAAGGAAGTGCCCTTTTCGATTTGGGGCTTATAAAAGATGCAAGCCAGCGTCCGCCCTATAATCTCGGTGCGGCGGCCCAGGTAAGCGGCGGTTCCCTCTTCGATACGGTTATCGCGTTCCGCGATGCGCTTTTACGCGGCGATCAGGAATCGATAGGCGGCAGAGTGCTCGGCGGCTTGGACAGCGGAGTCGGTAATTTAACCCGCCGCATTGCCGAAACGGGAGCGCAATACGAGCGCGCTCAAGTTGCGATTTCGCGTTCGCAAACCAACAATTTGAATACGAATGCGATGATTGCGCGCGAAGGCGATTTGGATATTACAAAGGGCATTACCGATATGAAAATGCTCGATTATGTAAAGCAGGCCACCCTCAGCACGGCGGCGAAATTGTATAACACTTCGCTGCTCAATTATATAAAGTAGGATTATTATGAATACGGAAACAACAACTGTAAATCCGATAAGCGATAAATCGGTATTGCATTTTCCGCAGGGCTTATACGGCTTTGAAGACTATAAAGACTTTACGCTTTGTAAGTCCGAATACGAGCCTTTTATGTGGCTGCAATCGGTTGAAGAAAATGCGCTTGCCTTTTTGACGGTAGACCCCTTTTTGCTTTTTTCGGATTACGAACTCGATGTTGATGACGAAAGTATAAAAGATATAGGTGTAAAAAATGCCGCCGATGTATCCGTTATCGCTATCGTAACTTTGACAAAACAAAAAGAAACGCCGATTACCGTCAATTTGCAGGGGCCGCTTATTATCAACAAACACAATAAGCATGCCAAGCAAATCGTTTTGCAGGATCCGCGCTGGCTGACCAAGCATGATTTACCGCAAGCTTCGATGCATCGGGGGACTTCATGCTGATATTGTCCCGCAAAATAAACGAAAAAATAAAAATAGGGGACGATATTACCCTTACGATTATAGAAGTGCGCGGCGATCAGGTTAAAATCGGGGTGGAAGCTCCCAAACACGTAAAGGTTTTCCGCCAGGAAGTTTTTGAAGCCATTCAGGACGAAAACCGCGCCGCCGCCGCCAGCACTAAAGACGATTTAAGCGTTTTGTCCGGTTTTCTCGGCCAATGAAAGTTCCGCTTCGCTTTTTCGTATGTAAAAGGGCCCTTCGTATTCTTCGAGGGGCTTTTCTTTTTTCATGAACTTTTGCGCGGCGGCTTCAAGTAAAGAAAGTACCGTTATACCGGCATGAGCTGAAGAACCGCTCAATATGCCGTCCGTCCCGTTTTTGCAAGGAAGAAAGGTGGTGATACGGCGTTCG
>CAUURR010000075.1:0-8545 GCA_963547555.1 uncultured Treponema sp.
CACACCCACAAGCATAAGGGGCTATGCTGTAAACTCACAGCGTTTACCAAATCGCTCTTGTATTTGCGGAACTCTAAAGTACAAAAAATAAACTACCGATAATAAACCAGTAATGTATCGAAGAAAACCGGAGGGGACGTAATGGCATACACACAAGCATACACCGCATATAAGGCAACCGGGGTAAAAACCGCCAGTCAGGGAAAATTGATTATTATGCTGTATGAAGAGGCACTGCGGCGTATGGATGCGGCAATTGCATTGTATAATCCTCAAGATAAGCTGGACGCTTCTTCAATCGAAAAATACAACAACAGTCTGGTAAAGACGCAGGAAATCATCACGGAACTGATGGTTTCCCTCAATATGGAACAGGGCGGCGAAATAGCCCAAAACCTTATGGCTTTGTACAGCTTTTTTAATCGTGAGCTGCTGGATATCTGCATTACCCATGACAAAGCAAAACTTGTTTCAATCCGCACTATGATGCACGAACTGCACTCATCCTGGGCGGTTGCCGTTGCGGAAACACCGACAGCCGATGCAGCCGCACATACGGCTATAGACATAAACGGGTAACACAATGAACACGCAAAACATAGACGAACGGGAATTAAACGAACGCGTT
Organism: uncultured Treponema sp.; assembly: GCA_963547555.1. GTDB lineage: Bacteria > Spirochaetota > Spirochaetia > Treponematales > Treponemataceae > Treponema_C. The sequence continues at coordinate 629 of CAUURR010000075.1, forward strand.
GCAATACTGCACCGATTAAGGGAACTGCTTTTACAGCAAAGGCGGAAGTTTCAGGAATATTTAACCGTTCTTGAAAAACAGGAAAACAGTATAGCCGGCGAAGATATGGATAAGCTTTTAGGACACACGGAATTGGAGCAAAAAATTATCGGTAATATTTCCGAATTGCAAAAGGTGATAAAACCGATGGAAGCCCTCTACAAGGCGGCATACCCGGACAATAAAACGGATATTCCCGTGTTGCAAGCCGACTTATCACAGCTGCAAACACAGGTGCTTTTGCAAAACGAAAAAAACCGCAATGCCTTGCGCATACATATCAACACCGTGCGCTCAAAAATAAGCACTATGAAAAATCCCTATGCCAAAACGCGCTCCGTTTATGCGCAAAGCGCACAAACCGCAGCCGCCGTCAATATACAGGTTTAACCGCGCAGCTCGGAAAGAGCGACGGGCTTGGGATTGGTATCTTCGCCTTCTACAGCCGAAACTTCTTCCAAAAGCTGTTTTGCCTTTGACGACAGTTTTGTCGGTACCGTAACGAGAATCTTGATATACAAATCCCCCTTGCGGCCGCTGTTGCCGAGCGGAACACCCTCGTCCCGAATGCGCAGGAGTTTTCCGTGCTGGGTTCCGGCGGGTATCTTCATCTTGATTTTTTTATCGTCCAAAGAACTGACGGTAATTTCGGCTCCCAATGCGGCTTGCATAATGGAGATGGGGACTGCGCAGTATAAATCTTGACCGCTTCGTTCAAAAAACTTGTGCGGCGCAACGTGAAGAATTATGACCAAATCACCCGGACTTCCGCCGCTGCGTCCCGCATCGCCTTGATTCGGAACGGTTATGCGTTTGCCGTTATCCACCCCCGGCGGAATCGTAACCGCAATCTTTTTACGTTTTTTTTGCAAACCGGAACCGCCGCAGCTTTTACAGGGGTTGTCGATGACGCTCCCCTCACCCTGACATGACGGACAGGTTTGCGCCACGCTGAAAAAGCCTGCACTGCGCCGTACTTGCCCCGCACCGCCGCAGGTCGGACAGGTTTTGCGCTGAGCACCGTCGGCACCGCCTGTCCCGCGGCATTCGGTACAGGCTTCGTTATGCTGAAAGGATATTTCGGCCTTTGTACCGTATACGGCGTCTTTAAAAGATATTTCAAGGTCGTAGCGTAACGAAGCTCCCTGATTGGAACCGCCTCCCCTTCTGCGGCCCGTTCCACCGCCGAAGAGGTTTTCAAATACATCGCCGAAGCCGCCAAACAAGTCTTCAAAGTCGTGGAAGGCGTGCGAAAAGCCCTGACTGCCTCCCCCGCCCATACCTTCAAGACCGGCAAAACCGTATTGATCGTAAATCCCGCGTTTTTGCTCGTCCGAAAGCACTTCGTATGCTTCGGTGGCTTCTTTAAATTTATCCTCGGCTTCTTTATTGCCGGGATTTTTATCGGGATGGTATTTGACGGCTAATTTTCGGTAGCCTTTTTTTATTTCATCTTTTGAGGCGTCCCTTTGGACGCCCAAAACTTCATAGTAATCGCGCTTTGCCATTATTTGTCGTCGTCTACCACTTCATAATCAACATCGTCGGCTTTGCCCGAAGCGGGTCCGCTGTTACTCATATCGGGGCCTGCACCCTGCGCATCCGCACCCGCGGAAGAAGATCCCTGAGTGCCTGCGCCCTGAGCTGCCTGCTGCTTGTACACTTCTTCGGCAATCTTATATGAAGCCTGCTTTAAAGCTTCGGTTTTAGCTTTGATGTCTTCAACGTTGTCCGTGCTCAATGCCTGTTTAAGGGCGGCAACCGCGTCTTCGATTTTTTGCTTGTCGGCACCGTTTACCTTATCGCCCAATTCTTTAAGCGATTTTTCGGTTGCGTATACCATCGAATCGGCATCGTTGCGCACATCGACTTTTTCGCGTTCTTTTTTATCGGCTTCTGCATTCGCTTCGGCTTCTTTTACCATGCGCTCGATTTCGCTTTCGCTCAAACCGCTCGAAGATTCGATGCGCACGCTCTGCTCTTTTCCGGTGCCCAAATCCTTAGCGGATACGTGAACGATACCGTTCGCGTCGATATCGAAGGTAACTTCGATTTGCGGAACACCCCGCGGGGCGGGCGGAATTCCGACCAGGTCGAAGCGCCCGAGCGTGCGGTTTTGAGCTGCCATTTCGCGCTCGCCCTGCAATACGTGAATCGATACCGCGGTTTGTCCGTCGGCGGCAGTCGAAAAGATTTGACTTTTGCGCGTAGGAATCGTGGTATTGCGCGGAATAAGTTTTGTAAAGACCGCACCCATCGTTTCGATACCGAGCGAAAGAGGCGTAACGTCAAGCAAAAGAATATCTTTAACATCACCGCCCAAAATACCGCCCTGGATTGCAGCACCTACGGCAACGGCTTCGTCGGGGTTTACACCCTTGGAACCTTCTTTGCCGAAAATCTCTTTTACGGTTTGCATAACTTTAGGCATACGGGTTGAACCGCCGACCAAAAGCACTTCGTCGATTTTGGAAGCGTCGATTCCCGCATCCGCCAGCGCTTTGCGGCAGGGTTCTTTGGTGCGCTCAAGCAAATCTTCGGTCATCTGTTCGAATTTTGCCCGTGTAAGCGATTTTTGCAAGTGCTTGGGACCCGAAGCGTCGGCGGTGATAAAGGGCAAATTGATTTCCGTAGAAGACTGAGCGGAAAGTTCGATTTTCGCCTTTTCGGCCGCTTCGCGCAAACGCTGTAAAGCCATGCGGTCTTTGGACAAGTCAATACCCGTATCGGCTTTAAACTCGTCGGTAAGCCAGTTGATTATTTTGCGGTCAAAGTCGTCGCCGCCCAAGTGGGTGTCGCCGTTTGTGGATTTAACTTCAAATACACCGTCGCCGAGTTCCAATATGGAAATATCGAAAGTACCGCCTCCCAAGTCGTAGACGGCAATCATCTTTTCGTTTTTTTGTTCTTTGCTGAATCCGTACGCCAAAGAAGCAGCCGTCGGTTCGTTGATAATGCGCTTAACTTCAAGACCGGCGATTTTTCCCGCGTCCTTGGTAGCCTGACGCTGAGCGTCGTTAAAATATGCAGGAACGGTGATAACCGCTTCGGTTACGGTTTCGCCCAAATAATCTTCGGCGGTTTTTTTCATTTTTTGCAAAATAAAGGCACTGATTTCCTGCGGCGAATACGCTTTGCCGTCTATGTCGATTCGCACGTCTTCTCCGTGATCGACAACCTTATACGGCACGAGTTTTGCTTCACCGGTCAATTCGTTGTAGCGGTGTCCGATAAAGCGCTTGATTGAATACACCGTGTTTTCGGGGTTTGTAATCATTTGGTTTTTCGCCGGCTGACCGACAATGCGCTCGCCCTTTGACGTAAAGCCGACAATCGACGGCGTTGTGCGTCCGCCCTCGGCGTTTTGAATAACGATAGGTTCTCCGCCTTCCATTACGGAAACGCAGGAGTTTGTAGTTCCCAAGTCAATACCGATAATCTTTCCCATAATTTTCTCCTAATAAAATCAAAAAGTATTTCTTTTAATTGTTAATTGCCGCACGATTCGCCTGAATCTTCGGCAGCTTCCCCTGCAGCTTGTTGTGAGCCGTCGGGAGTGGTTACCTTCACTTTTGCGTGACGGATAACCCTGTCTTTTAACATATATCCTTTTAAATATACTTCCGAACACACCGATTCGGCAACAGCTCCCTTATCCGTGGCGATTGCTTCATGCTTATCGTGGTCGAACAAATCGCCCTTTTCGCCGTAAACGGTTAAGTCGTATTTATTTTCAAGCATACTGCGAAGTTGTTTGTTAATCATTTTTACGCCGTCTATAACCGGCTTTAAATCGGCGACGGGCTTTCCGTCCGCATCAAAGCCCGCATCGAGGGCGCGGTCAAAATCGTCAAGCACACCGATTAAATCGGTAAGCAGGTTTGCATTCGCGTAATCGAAAATTTCCTGCTTTTCTTTTGCCGTCCGCTTGCGATAATTTTCAAAATCCGCCGACTTGCGCAAATATTTATCCTGAAAATCGTTTTTTTCGGCTTCAAGTTCGGCGATACGCTGCTCGGCATCTTTTTCAGCCGACTGTTCCGCGGATGTATCCGAGGCATCCCCCGCTGCGGCAGCAGTCTTGTCCTCGCAGCCGCAGTTTCCGCACTTATCGGCAGTGCGCCGGTCACTTTCGGCATTTTTTGAATCGGCTTGACAAGTCGCTTGAAAAGCCGCTTGCTGTTCCGCTTCTGTTTTAATGTCTTCGTTTTCCGTGTTTTGTGATACGTTCATTACATTCCCTGCAATTCATTAATCTATAGTTCTGTTATAAAAATACTAAGGAGAAGCTTTAATCGTCAACAGAAAAAAAAGAAAATTTATGCGGTTTTAACGCCGCAGGTGCCGGGCCGAGAGCTGTCTCAAAAGCCGGTTATTTTTTCGGCAACCCGATTATAAGAGGGTGATGCCGCGCGCTTTGCAGTCTTTTATAACCGCTTCAGGCCATGAACTTACCTGCACTTCGCCGATGTGAGCTTTGCGCAAAAAATACATGCACAGACGCGATTGACCGATACCGCCGCCGCAGGATAACGGAAGCTCCCCTTTCAAAAGACGTGAGTGAAAATACAGGTTTTTGCGCTCCGTACAGCCGCGTTCTTCAAGCTGCAAAAGCAGGGTTTCTGGCGACACGCGCACCCCCATCGAAGAAAGCTCCAGTGCGGTTTTCAAAACGGGGTTCCACACCAAAAGGTCGCCGTTAAGACCGTGTCTGCCATCTCCCGTTTCGGTAATCCAATCGTCGTAGTCCGGAGCGCGTCCGTCGTGGGGCTTGCCGTCCGCCAAGGGGTGACCTATACCGATGATAAAAATGGCGCCGTATTCTTTACACGCTTCGTATTCGCGCTCTTTTGAACCGAGATTCGGCATACGTTTTTGTAAATCTTCGGCAAAAAGGAAAGTGATTTTTTCGGGCAGTACGGGAGTAATTGACGGAAAGCGGTCGTAAATATAAAATTCGGTTCGTTTAAGGCAGCGGTAGATTTTTTTTACCGTGTCCTGCAAAAAAGCAACCGTGCGATCTTCTTCGCCGATAACCGCTTCCCAGTCCCATTGGTCTACATAGAGTGAATGAATCGGATCAAGTTCTTCACACGCGCGTATGGCGTTCATATCGGTGTAGATGCCGAAGCCCCGCTGCAGTTTCATTTCGGCAAGTTTTATGCGCTTCCATTTTGCAAGCGAATGTACGATTTCCATATTCGCATTGTTCATATCCTGCACGGTAAAAGATACCGGTTTTTCAACGCCGCTTAAATCGTCGTTCAATCCCGTTCCCGACTGTACAAAAAGCGGGGCCGTAACGCGGGTTAAATTCAATTCGGTAGACAAGGCAAGCTGAAAAAAATCTTTAATCATTACAATAGCGTGCTCCGTTTCGTGTACGGAAAGCAAAGCCTTATAATCCGCCGGCAAAGACAATGAACTCATACAAATCTCCTAAAAAACTATCGGGAACCGGGACTGCCAAAAACTTCAGTTTTCAGAGGCTTTTTATTGTATAACAGGCAGGGCGGACTTGTCCAGTGTCGGAATGACGGCAGCCGATTGCGCAGCCTGAAAAAATATAATAATATAAGGCTATGAAAACCGTTTTTATTACCGGAGCATCCGGAACTATGGGCTCCGAAGCACTGATTCAAATTGCACATACGGGAAAATTTCGTTGCCGCATTCTTTTGCGTCCTAAAAAGACAAACATACGGTTGGCAAAAAAACTTCAAAAAAACAAACTTATTGAAGTGCTGTTCGGCAATATACGGAATTATGATGATTGCCTTACCGCTGTAAAGGGTGCCGACTATGTGTTGCATTGTGCCGCGATTATTCCGCCTGCAGCCGACCATGATCCCGATGAAACGCTTGCTACCAATTATCTGGGAACAAAAAATTTACTTAAAGCGGTAGTATCAAACGGTCAAATCGAAAAAACAAAATTCGTTTATGTCGGCACGGTTGCCGAATACGGAAACAGAACATTCAAACATCCTTGGGGAAGAGTCGGCGATCCGCTTATGCCGAGCGTGTTTGATATATACGCGGCAAGTAAAGTAAAAGCCGAACGCGAGGTTATCGAATCATCCTTGTGCTGGGTATCGCTGCGTCAAAGCGGTATTTTATATGACGATGTACTTTTTAATAATATGCATGACGGCCTGATGTTTCATACCTGCTGGAACGCTCCTATCGAATGGGCGACTGCAAAAACATCCGGCTTGCTTTTAAAGAATCTTGTCGAAAAAGACTCCGACGGAACACTCAACGCCGGCTTTTGGAAAAAAGTATACAATATCGGAAACGGGAAGACCGCCCGCGTTACGGGTTTTGAAACGCTCGACCGCGGCTTTAAGATGATGGGACGCGGGGCAAACGAAATTTTCAACCCCGAGTGGAACGTAAGCCGCAATTTCCACTGTATGTGGTTTAGCGACTCTCACATATTGAACGACTACCTCGATTTTCAACATGAAGGGTTTGAAGATTTTTTTGCCCGGCTCGAAAAAAAACTCCGGTATTTTAAACTGGGAAAACCCTTCCCGCACCTTATAAAATATTTTGCAATAATGCCGCTTTTACGCACAAACAATGCGCCGTTTTTTTGGATTACGCATAATCTTACAAAACGGGTCAATGCCTTTTTCGGCTCGATTGAAGCATACCGCGCACTTCCGCGCAGTTGGGAGCATTTTCCTTTGATGTGCAAAAATCAAAACCCCGAAACGGGCGCTTTTTGGGATTACGAAAAAATGAAAGACGAATCTTCGCTTGTGCAAAACGGCTTCCTTTTAAATCACGGTTACGATGAAACAAAGAAAACCGAAGAACTCGGCATTGAAGATATAAAAGAAGCGGCTGCTTTCCGCGGCGGTAAATGCATAAGCAAAACAATGGCACGCGGCGATATGTACAGCCCCTTACAATGGCAGTGCCATAACGGACACTGTTTTGAGGCAAGTCCGTATTTGGTTTTGAAAACGGGACATTGGTGCCCCGAATGCTGTAACTGCCCGCCGTGGAATTTCGGCGAGCTTGCAAAACATATCCCGTTTTATGCGCAGCTTTGGTATGATGATCACGGAGCGGACGAAACCGAATCGTATTCGGCACAAGACGGCCGCGATATTTTAGCCTACGAAAAACGGGCACGGCATAATTAAAGCAAACTTCCCAAAACCCGATTTTTTAGAGGTTTGCTAATATAAAAAGGGAATTATGCGTTTCGGTTTGTATCGGGACACTTCGTCGGGAAAAGTTTCGGTATATTTTTTGTAAATTGCATCGGAACGCGGCACCAAATTACATGCGGTCCAAAACACAAATAAAAAACCTGCCGGCGACCACGTTAAAACGGCAAAACCGAGCCATTCAACCAATTCGCCGAAATAGTTTGCGCTCGTAATATAGCGGTACATTCCGCGGCAGGGATAATAGTGCTTGCTGCTTCCGTTTGAGCGCAGCGAGCGGATATAGGCATCCGATTGTATGTTGATAAACATACCCGCCAAAAATAAAACGGCGCCGACAATAAAACGCGGATCGGAAAACCAGCCGCTATCGTACATTTCGGCAGGCGAAAAATAAAAAATCCATAATCCTATTAAAAGCGCATTAATACTGTTAAAAAGAATTCCCATAAGTACAATGCTCAGCGGCATTTTGCTTTTGCCTTTGAGCAGCATCGGAAAAATAAAAGTACGCTGTATATAATGAACGATAAAAAAAGAAGCAAGCAGTATACGCACGGTTTTGTGCTCGTACTCGAGCGTACAAAGCAAATAAATCATAATAATGAGCGTCGGACACTCCATAAGCATCCATGCGGTTTTATTGTTAAAACAAAATCCCCATTTTTTATCGATAAGTTTTCCGTAACCTGCG
>CAUURR010000076.1:0-8406 GCA_963547555.1 uncultured Treponema sp.
AGCTTTGGCAAGCCCTCTATAATCTGCCGTTTTTATATGTTCAAGCAAGTTATTCCCGTCGGATTCCGAAATCTCACGATTATTAATATAAACGCCGGGATTTTTCATCGATTTGATGCTTTCAAGCGATGGTGCATTTTGCGCGAAACTTACATTAAACGACAGCAGAACAGCCGATAGAACAAAAAACGGTTTCATCGTATTTACATCATATCACAGTTTAAACGGCTGTCAACACCGCTTTTATCGGCGCTTTTAGCGGGGATTGCGGAACAGTGATTTTTCGGGTATGCTGTAAGATATGGCATACGAAGCAAATGTTTCCTATGAGGTAACCGCCGCAAAAAGAAGGCCCCGCCGTTTTGAAGAATTGGTCGGGCAGGATTTTGTTACGGCGACTCTTAAAAATTCCGTAGAAAACGGACAAATCGCCCACGCCTATCTTTTTTCGGGGCCGCGCGGATGCGGAAAAACATCGACTGCGCGTATTTTGGCAAAGATGCTCAACTGTGCCGGTGAAAAAGGCAGCGCTCCCTGCGGAGAATGTTCGGCTTGTGCCGAAATTGCACGGGGCGTTTCAATGGACGTTATCGAAATAGACGGTGCGTCGAACACGAGCGTAAACGATGTGCGCCAAATCAAGGATGAGGTTCTTTTTCCGCCGAACTCGTTAAAATACAAAATTTATATTATCGACGAAGTACACATGCTTTCGACGAGTGCTTTTAACGCCCTTTTAAAGACGATAGAAGAGCCGCCGCCCTACGTCATCTTTATTTTTGCGACAACCGAACTGCACAAGGTGCCCGCGACAATTAAAAGCCGCTGCCAGCAATTTCACTTCAGGCTCGGTTCGGTCGAACAGATAAAGAACCTGTTGGCGGACGCGGCACGTGAAGCGGATCTTCAAGCCGATGACGAAGCTCTGTACTGGATTGCACGCGAATCGACGGGAAGTTTCCGCGACGCGTACACGCTTTTTGATCAGGTCGCCGCATTCAGCGAAGGAAGCATAACCTACGAAAAAATCCGCGATAAGCTCGGTCTTGTCGGCATTGACCGCTTAAACACGCTGTGCAGCCTTTGTGCAGCGCAAAATACGCAGGATGCCCTGCTCTTTATCGATGAACTTTTACAAAGCGGAACTTCCATCGAGCAGTGCGTGTCGAATATAAGCGATTATCTTCGCTCGCTTTTGTTTATCAAAACGGGAATTACAAAAGAAGCTCTGCTCGGCAATGCGGTTGAACGCTACTCAAAAGAAGTTCTGGACGCATGGTCGGCTTCTCAGTTGGAAAAGGCGCTTTCGCTTTTTTTGCAGTTGTACCGCGATATACGCTATTCTTTAAATCCGCGCTATGAATTGGAATTGGCGGTAGAACGGTTGTGCTCTCTTTCTTCGTGGATTTCACGAGCCGAAATCAAACAGGCGGTCGACAGGGCGGCACACCTTTTAACGGGCGCAACGGCTCCGCAGGCAAGGACAGCGCAGACCGGAAGCTTTCAAACCGGATCCGCGCAAAGGATTGTTGCTTCGCAAAGAACTGTTGCTTCGCAAAATGCAGGTGGCTACCCTGCGGCAGATAGACGTGCAGCGGGTGAAAGCGCCGCCGGCTACGGCACCAATTCACAAAGCGGCGGGGGAGCTTTTCAAGAGCCGCACCTTCATACCATCGGTCCGCAAAACATTCCCCCTGCCGAAAATCACACGGCTCCCGAAACCGCCTCTGTCCCCGAACCTGTGCAACGTGAAAGTGTTGTCGTTTCGCAAAGGACTGTTGCTGAGCAAAGCGCCGTTGCTCCGCAAGGCACCGTTGCTGCACAAGAGGAAAAGGCGCGAAATCCTGCCGAGTTAAAAGAAAAAACAATAAATTCCCTTGCCGTATCGAAGGCAGTCCTCTCGGCTGCTCTTTCGCGCACGGGAAGCTGGTCGGTATCGGGCGGAATGCTGTGTATACCCGTGCAAACGGTTTTTGAACAAAAGCAGCTTCAAAACGAGATTGCCCTGCTTAAACAAACGGTTTCATCCTTGTGGAGCGAGGCTTTGAACTGTTCCGTAGAAATCGCCGCGCCGCAGGAAAGCCCGCAAGCCGAACAAATCCCCGAACAAATACAGATGATTTGCGATACGGTTCAGGGCAAAATCGAAAAAAGAGAATCCAAAGAAGGCTAATATGATGAATCCCTTTGATTTATTAAAAAACGCCCAAAACATACAGGGCGAATTGCAAAAAATACAGGAAGAGTTAAAAAGTATTTCGGTTGTGGGAAGTTCGGGCGGCGGTATCGTAAAAGTTACGATGAACGGAGCCTTTCAGCTTACCGCCGTACAGATTGACCCTATCGCCGTCGATCCGCGCGATGTACAGATGCTTCAAGACCTTATCGTGTCGGCATCACACGATGCGCAAAAACGCGTTCAGGACGCTATAAAAGAAAAAATGGGGCCGGTATTGCAGGGAATGAATATTCCCGGCTTAAATCTTTCGAGTCTTTTGGGCGGCGCATGAACGCAATAGACGAGCTTGCCGACAGCTTTTCGCGGCTTCCGGGTATCGGGAAAAAAACGGCGGTGCGTTTGGTACACCACTTGCTTAAAACCGAGCAATCCTTTTTGGAACGCTTTGCTTCTCAGCTGGCGCACTTACACAGCCGTATCCATTACTGCTCGGAATGCGGTGCCTGTACCGAAACCGACCCCTGTCCGGTTTGCTCCGACAATCTTAGAGAACGAAGCCAAATCTGCGTAGTTGAACAGCCGCAGGATATAGACGTCATAGAATCCTCGCGCGAATACCGCGGGCTTTTCCACGTTTTGGGCGGCCTTATAGCACCTCTCGACGGCATAGGCCCCGAACAGCTGAATATCGCAAAATTGATTGAACGCATACAAAAAGGCGGCATAACCGAAGTTATCATCGCAACGCCTCCCACGATAGAAGGCGACACAACAGCCCTCTATGTAAACCGCCTTTTAAGTCCTGCAGGGGTAAAGGTTACGCGCCTGGCATCGGGTCTTCCCGTCGGCGGCGATTTGGAATATGCCGATAAACTCACCCTTGCCCGCAGTTTCCGCGGCCGTACCTCTTTATAGAAAAGAAACCGTTCAAAACTTTCAGCTTTTGACGGCCAAGTATGCTTATATCTATCTTTTTTTATGACATTCGGTGCAGCCGGTAATATGCACATGTTTTTTTCCCGTTTTCCGTGTGAACAGGTGGGCGTCCAAATGTCCTTCCAACGGAACCTCTTTGTGACAGACGGGGCAGGTGCGCTTGAGGCCCTGTTCAACTTTTGGATAACAATGCGGGCAGCCGTGAATCGTACAGGGCAAATCGTTTATCGTTCCCGTTTTATACACGCGCGAAATAAGGTTTTCCTCACTGAATAATTTTGAATTGCACAGGGGACAGGGCGTTTTTTCTCCCGAAGATTTTTTTGCATTCGATTTACGCCATGCGCGCCTGTATTCCAAAAAAAAGCGCCACGCCGCATAAAAAATCAGGATAGCCGACATAAGAGCAGCCCCTATACCGATTATATTGATAACACTCATCTTTAACTATAATATCCCTTTTTTTGATTTTTTACCATATTGACACTTGCAGGAAGAACATTTTAAAGATATAATAATTGTGTGTCGGGTTTGTATATAGTCGGAACACCCATCGGTAATTTAGGCGACATTACCTACAGGGCATTGGAAACGTTCCGCACAGTGGATGTAATCGCCGCCGAAGATACCCGGCATACGCTGCAGCTGCTTACGCATTTCGGGATAAAAAAACCGCTTATATCCTGCCGTGCGCAAAACGAAAAAGAAGCGGCCGAGCGTATTGTAAAGCTTTTAGCTGAAGGAAAAGCGGTTGCTTTCGCAAGCGATGCGGGAACTCCCGGTATAAGCGATCCGGGGGCTGTTTTGGCGGATACGGTACGGGAAGCCGGACATAAGGTTATACCCGTTCCGGGGGTATCTGCTCTTACCGCTTTAACCAGTGTAGCCGGTGAAGGCGGAAAAACTCTGGTTTTTGAAGGCTTTTTACCTCAAAAACCGGGCAAGCGCAAAAGCCGTGTAAAAGAGCTTTTGGAAACGGGATATGCCTTCGTTTTGTACGAATCCCCGTTCAGAATAGTTAAGCTTTTGACGGATATTGCCGATATTGAATATGAGCGCCGTGTTGTCGTCGGCCGTGAGCTGACAAAACTGCACGAGGAAATTATAGGGGGGACTGCCGCGCAGATGCGCGACGAATTCGCTTCACGAAGTAAAATTCAAGGGGAATTCGCCGTTTTCGTAGCGGGAGTAAAAAAGGCTCAATTTTGTAAAGGAGATTCCTACATAAAAAGAGAGGCAGACGAAGATGATCATTGACAGACTCGGAGGAATAGACCCTCTAAAAGACGTTCAAAACGCTTACAAAACCCCGTCCAAGCAGCCCCTGCGGTCGGGACACGACAGTATAAGTATTTCCACCGAAGCCAGAGAAATGGCGGAAGCGTATTATTTATCGGAAGTCGCCGCGGCAACACCGGATATCCGTGCCGACCGTGTAGCGGAAGTACGTGAAAAAATCAAAGATCCGGCATATTTAAATCCCGATGTTATCTCATCCACCGCAGATAAAATACTGAACAGCTTAGGTCTTTAAATCGGACAAGGCTATGGCGGATTTTGTCTTCAGGATTTCCCCGTATATTATATCAGGTTCATACACCTCAAGCAGAATCGGGCAATTTGTCCGTGAATGGGGTGATCGTTTTATGCTCATCGCGGATCCGGTTTTGGAAGATTTCGGTACCGTTGAAAAAATAGAAGCATCTTTAAAAGAACGCGGCATAAATTATTTTAAGTTTGACGAAATTCCCGAAATCACCGACACCGAATTAATAGCACAGGTTTTAAAACTTGCCCGCGATGCATGCGTCCACGGTGTTATATCCGTAGGCGGAACCCGTACATCATCTTTGGCAAGGGCGGTTGCCGCTCTTTTTAATGAACAGCGGTATATATATGACTTTATAGATTCCGAGGCGGAAGCCGCGGCTCCCATTCCTTACATCACCGTTCCTACAACAAGTTCAAACAGTTTTCTTTTTACCGACTGCATCCCGATTGTAGACGCACGGACAGGGCAAATCCGGATTCTAAGAACTCATAAAAATTTGTGCCGGCTTGCTATTTATGATCCCAACTTGCCGGTTTCTTTAACGGATAAACAGCTTACCCTAATGATTTTTCATACCCTTTGTATCGCAGGTGAAGCCTATCTTTCTCAAAAGGCGAATTTTTTTTCCGATACTATCGCAGGTAAGAGTATAGAACTTTTGGGTTTTGCACTGGGTGATGTACCCCTCACAACTTCATCGGCAACTTCAAAACAGCAGTTCGCAATGGACGGGGGCTGTATGGCCGCCCTTGCCGCCGGATGCAGTTCCGCAGGTATTGCGAGTCTGCTGGCTCAGGCAATCTCGGCTCGGCATAAACTTTCGCCGTCTTTAATCGTATCTATTTTACTGCCTCATCTTATTGAAGATGCCGCTTCTTATAAAAAAGAACGCTTAATACATATTGCAAACATACTGAATATTGCACCGGAAACTTCATCGGCCGATGCCGCCGTTTCCCTGCTTTGCGAGACGGTACGCAATAAAATGGCACAAACGGATTTACCTTCCCGTCTGGCGGATTTATCGCTTACAATGGAACAGCTGGCAACCTGCATCGGTGATTTAGGCAAAACGGATACGATACAGGGATTTTACCGCTCAATATCCGAAGATGATCTGTTTGATCTGGTAAAACGTGCTTTTTAATTCCTTATCCATTCTATGATTGACCCTTCCAAACTGCATCATATGCACGGCGGATTTCGCCGCAGAAAACTTATTCTTACCCTGGCTGCACTCGAACGGGATATAACCGGCAGGAACGATGAAACACAGCCTGCTTTAAAAACGGCTTTTAAACACATAACGCGTCCGGATTATGTAAAAAAAATCGCCGAAATCGTCGCCGAAGATCCGAAGCTCTCGGATAATGCCCGAACTCGGCTTTTGGATTTAATCCGCACCGAACCTTTTAACGAGCACCGCATTTGTAATACCGCACGGAACTTTTTGCTTGAAATAACCGGCTCACCGAGTGCCGAATGGGATTTGATTATTGCCCCGCACCGCAACAGAGAGCATCCCGATACAACAGCGGGACGGCCTTTTCATAAGGGACTTTTTATCTATGCCGAAGATATCCGCTCTCCTTTTAATTTGGGGTCGATTTTTCGTACGGCGGAAGCTTTCGGTGCTGAAAAACTGTTTTTGTCGCCCTTTTGTACCGACCCCGCGCACCCGCGGGCAATACGCTCCGCAATGGGCTGTATGGATTTTTTACCTTATGAACGGCTTGCTTTAGATGAAGTGTGTGCGGCACTGCCGGATGTTCCCGTTTTTGCCCTCGAAACGGGAGGAATACCGCTTGAACAATTCGATTTTCCCGAACGCGGTATCGCCGTTATAGGCTCCGAAGAACTGGGCATAAATCCGGATACCTTAAAAAAAGCTTCTTACGGAACCGTAACTATTCCCATGTGCGGAGTAAAGGCATCTTTAAATGTAGGAGTCGCGTTCGGTATTTTGATGCAGGCATGGACGGGAAAGTTGACGTTCTGCGGATAGTATCCGAAAAGCGGGAAAATTAAGACTTTCCGTTTTCTTTTTCAAAAGCCGCTTCCAACCGTTCCGCGATTTTTTTAAGCTGCTCTTCGTTTTCAACTCTGAATTCTTTTAGAATTTCCGGATCGAATTGATAAAATTCAATATCACCTTCACCGTAATGTACAAGCATATTTGCAAGATATACGACGCCCACCAGTTTTTTTACATTTTCGGGAGCTCCGTCGGGGTCATGATGATAACGTATTGAATGACCTATAATTTCAGGAAAATTCCACTTTTGGGCAATAAGGGCACCTATTTCGGCATGATTTGAGCCGGAGGCTAAACGTTCAATCAAAGAAGTCGACAGAGCTTTGTTTTCACATATTTGTTTGACTTTTTCAATCAGTTTCGGATGGGCAAAATCAAACACGACCTTCCCCATGTCATGAAGCAGACCGCAAACATAGGCGTCGTCAACAATAGCCCGTTGAGAGGCGTAAAAGCTTCGCGCCAGATTATACGAGTAAAAAGCAACACGATATGAATGATCCCAAAGCTTGCGCTGTTCATTTGTTGAAGCCCCCAAGCTTTTAATCGAACCCAAAGAATACAGAAGATTCTTAATCCCGTTTACACCGACCAACTTTACGGCATCGGCAATTTTGTGGCAGGGATTTGCAAGAGAAAATGCCGCCGAGTTTACAAGTTTAAGCAAGTCGGCTGTCAAAGCGATATCGTTACTGATATACGCGGCTATATCGGACAGTTTAAAATCGGGGTCATTTAAAAGAGTATTAATGCGCGCAATATTTTCGGGAAACTGGGGGAGCGTATCTATGGCATCGACCAGTTCCTTCGACAAGATGGTTATTTCGTTGCGGCGTTCTTTATCTACGGGAACGATAATGCGGCTTATGGTTTCACCGTTTTCGCAAAAAACCTGTAAACAATCTTTACCTGCGCCGAGTTTTGCCAGCATCAACACCATGATAATCAATCCCAAGCCCGCTCCTTCGGTCGCATCCACTGCGGAAGAAAAAGCTTCTTCAACACTGGAGTATTGCTGGGCACGGGTAATTTTATCGTGAATACGCTTGTATTCATTCGGTGTTAAATCCGCATTATTGCGTACTTCTATTTTGATTTTATCTCTGGAATGATGCAAAATCAACTTGATATACAATCCAGCATTTTTTTGCAACTGCAAATAGTAACGAATATTTTCAAGCGTATCGTTTTTAAAACCGGACATTCCCGTTTCGTAGTCCGCAGGATTATTGATATCAAGTCCTTTTTCTTTAAAGTATACGCGTTTCGTATTGGCTTTTTTTGCATTTGTTGTCAATTCATTTAAGCAGTAGATCATGTATTCAGTCATTCCGTCCTGATTCAGCTCTTTAAGAAAAGCCGTGAGGACTTCAGCCATATATAATTCCATTTGATGCGGAAGTGTATAAGTTGTTATAGACAGAGGAACTCCCGCTTGAACCGCTTTTTGAATCTTTGTTGTAGACAAAGTCGCATCGCTCATACCTACTATTATAGTACAAAATGTAAGACTGTCAAGCTTTACGGGCTAATAAAACGGCATCGAATTGAATTAGCAATTTTGTTATAGAACATAAAGAGATTTTGATTATAACTTGAATCAATATCTGTCCAAAATAAAATCAAAAGGCAAGTTCTGAATAAAACAATTTTTCGAATACTTCGGATGTTCGGTTATTGTTCGCATAGGAAATCGTGGAGCGT
>CAUURR010000077.1:0-8399 GCA_963547555.1 uncultured Treponema sp.
ACTATGCGCTCCTGCGGCGTCGGACGCGGCAGTATACGAGCCCTGTTTATCGCCGAAGCTTCATTTTTATCGATTATCGGAGCCGCCGCGGGTTTTGTACTTGCCCTTATTGTTATGCAGATTTTTGCCCTTATACCGATTGCAAAAGATTCTTCGTTTGCAGTTTTTACAAAAAACGGGCATTTTACATGGATTTTATCCTTTACACCGGTTGTTATAAAATTCCTTACCGTGTGGATTTTAACATTGCTGACGGTAGCGGGTTCCGCCTCCCGGGCGGCAAACATGGTTCCTGCCGAAGCATTGCGGACGGGAAAATAAAAATTATAATTAGGAGGTACGATAAAAAGTGTCGTCTGAAATATCGCCGACACTTTTTATTTCGAGTTTGCGCGGATGTTTGCAGAAGACGTGTATACGTGCCGTTTTGATAAAAATCGAATGAATACGATATACTTTATTTTGCAAACTCGACTATTGAACGTGTGCGCTCTTGCGCACGGCTAAAAACTTTTTCGGAAATTGATATTTCCTGCAAAAGTTTTTATTAGGAGAAGATATGTTCAAAAAAATAATGATTGTATTGTGCGCTTTTTTGTGCGCGGCTTTCGTGTTTGCACAAGTGCCCGATACCGAAACAATGTACGCTATTATGGATAAAGCTTTTTTTAACAACAACTTTTTGGAAGACTTTACCTGTACCCTTTCGTTGATTATCGAAAAGCCGAACGAACCGAAAGAAGCCGCCCAATTCAAATTGTTCCGGCGCGACGTAAAAGATCAAACCTGCCTCGTGCAAATCGCCCCCGAAGCGGACAAGGGTGTCGGTTATCTTCAGGAAAAAAATAACCTGTGGGCATACGACCCCGTATCGCGCAGTTTTACGCACTCGTCCCTTAAACGCAATTTGGGCAACAGCGATGCGAAAATGTCGGATGTAAACAAAAAAGAAAAATTTAAAGATTCGTGGGAAATCCTTAACACAGAAGAAAGAAAACTCGGCAAATTCGACGTATACGCGGTAACCGCCAAAGCCCTCGACAAAGACGCGTCTTACGCACAGGAAAAGTTTTTTGTGCGAAAAGACGAGGGCTTGATTTTAAAAATCGAAAGCTACGGCGCAAGCGGCCGCCACATGAGAACGACCCTCGCTCCCAAATACGCAAAGATAAACGGGGTGCCCTTTCCCGTCCACCAAATTCACATAAACGAATTGGTAAAGGGAGAAAAAACAACCCAGATTTTTGCGGATTTCGACAACTCGAAAATCCCCGACGTCGTCTTTACAAAGGCTTATTTGGAGAAAATAAACTGATATGAAAAAATCATTACGTTTGCCGCCGGCGTTTTTTTTATCGGCAGTCCTTTTGCTATTGCCCGCCCTTATGCCGCACGGCGCACCTGTTTTGCAGGGGCTTTTGTACGCACAAGATACACAGCAAACAAGCGAAAGCGCTGCTTTGGAAGATGAATTGTTCGGAGGCGATGAAGACCTTTTTGTTTCGCCCGATAAAGCGCACAGCTCATCGGGCAAAGCGGATTCCGATTCGTCAACAGAGGGAGAGCCGCTTAAATTCCAAGCCGATTTACAAAAGGCTATGCTTTCTCTTGAAGGAAACAAGCTGCGTATCGGCGGTTCACTCGATTCGTCTTTAAAGTTAAGCTGTAACTGGGCGGAACTCAATAAACCGAAACCCGATTCAACACTGACGACAAATTTAAATGCGAACCTTTTTTTCGACGCGCGCCCGAGCGAAAACTTAAAACTCTACGGAAAGTTCAGCTTCGGCTTTCCGTTTGAAAAAACTTTATCTGAAATTGTGAAAATTCCGAAAAATAAACTTGCCCCCTCCTTACAAAGTTTTTTTCCGAACGGTATAGCCGTCCCTATAGGGGTAAACGGTGCGGTAAATATTTCCATCCGCGAATTGTATACCGACTTTTCGCTTAAAGATATTGCCTTTTTCCGCTTCGGAAAACATGCGGTAAAATGGGGTACGGGGTATTTTTACAGTCCTGCGGATATTATCAATCTTTCACGGATTGACCCGCAGGACCCGGAAGCCGATAAAGAAGGTCCTCTATCGCTACGCACACACATTGTGATTCCCCGAACCCAGCACAATCTGTGGTTCTATCTTTTACCGCCTGCGGAAAACGGCTTTAAAATCGAAGACACGGCTTTGGCGACAAAGGCGGAATTCGTGTTCGGAAACTGGGAATGGGGAATCGGCGGACGCTACAGGTACGATCAAGCGCCGAAGCTGGTTACAACCCTGTCGGGAAGCATTGCGGGAAAGGTTGCCGTATTTGCCGAAGGCGTTTTTGCATGGGGAAGCGATTACATCTATTACAAAAACGGCGACTACAACAACGGAGACAAAGAAAAAAACAAAGCCTTTTTTCAAGCAACGGCTGGAGCTTCGTACAGCAATGCCAAAACGCACACAAGTGTCGCGGCCCAATATTTTTACAACGGTTTCGGCTATCGGGACACAAAAGAAGTGCAGTCAATTATAGAAGCCGGTTTTCAAGAAGCACAAAAAGGAAACTTATTGCATGACTCGGTTCGAGCGGCGGGAAACATAACCTCCATGGGACACAAGGGGCAGCACTACATCGCCTGTACGCTTTCTCAAAACAAAATCGGAACGGAAAAACTGCGGGCTCAGCTGTTTCAGCAGTTTGCCGTTTCCGAGCTTCAGGGCATGAGCGTTTTGACTTTTTCGTGGAATCCGAACCGCCTTATCGGTTTCGGTATAGGCCCGGCTTTCATCTACCCCCTAAGCAGCGAATCGCAGGTAAAAAGCAGCGCAAGCTTGAGCCTAAGCGTAAAGATGGGCGGCGGAAAGTTTTAGCTGTTCGTTGTAAAATCAACACCCCCGACGCGAGCGTCGGGGTGTTAAACAATCCGCACGAATAAACTAAAGGTGTCTAAAAAACAACCGATTTTTAGACACTCCTGCCCCGCTTTTCAATTATAAATCTTTAAAAGCCCCTGCATTTTTTACTTGTTTTTTCCGCACTATTTCCGTATCTTTAATACATACGAATTATAACAGGAGTATATATGGAAGCGAATAATGCGCCCAAAAGGCGGAAAAAATTCAATACAACGCCTGCAACCGTATTTACCGCCGTAGCCGCTGCGCTCTTTATCGGTATTGCGGCAACGGGATTTTACATTGTAGACGAAACGGAGCAGGCGGTTGTTACCCGATTCGGTAAATATCATAAAACGCTTGACGCCGGCCTGCGTTTTAAAATTCCCTTCGGCATAGATAAAAACTATAATGTGCCCGTAAAGGTTGTACAAACCGAACAATTCGGCTTTACCACCTTAAAATCGGGACAAACCAATAAATACAAAAACGGAATTACAAAAGAATCGACAATGCTTACCGGCGACTTGAACATCGTCGATGTGGAATGGACGATTCAATACCGCATTGTAGACCCGGCCGCGTGGCTTTTTAACGTGCAGGAGCGCGTGCAAACCATACGCGATATTTCCCAGTCGGTTGTAAACACCCTCGTCGGCGACCGTACGATTTTAGGAGTTATGAGTTCCGAGCGTTCGGCCATAGAAGAAGCGGCAATGACTTTGATGAACGACAACTTCAGTCAACTGGGCTTGGGCATAAAGATACTCACCGTAAAACTGCAAAACATCGTTCCGCCGGCAGGTGTTCAGGATGCCTTTGAAGACGTAAACCGCGCAAGTCAGGATGCCGAGCGCTATATAAGCGAGGGAAAGGAAGCGTATAAGCGCGAGATTCCCCTTGCCAAAGGAAAAGCCGACCAGCAAATTCAAATTGCCGAAGGCTACGCCGTAGAGCGTATAAATCAGGCGCACGGAGATGTCGCCCGTTTTAATGCGGTGTATGAAGAATACCGCAAATCGCCTGCGGTTACGAAAGAGCGTCTATATTTGGAAACCCTCGAGCAGGTATTCAATGCGAATGACAAAACCCTGCTCATAGACGGCAAGCTGAATAACGTACTGCCTATCAAAAATCTTGATTTGAAAAAAGGAGGCAAAGAATGAAAACAAAACAGGCTTATGCGGCACTCGGTACCGTTGCGGTAATTGTTGCCGTCTTTTTAATGCTCGGCCCCCTGTACATTGTAAACGAGGGCACTCAAGCCGTTGTAACGCGGTTCGGCGAAATCGTCGATACGCATACTCAAGCGGGCTTATATGTAAAGGTTCCGTTTATAGACGTCGTAACCGTTTACCCCAAACTGATTTTATCTCTTGACGGGGACGCATACCGCATTCCCACAAAGGAAAATCAGTTTATCATCGTCGATACGACTTCGCGCTGGCGGATTACCGACCCCAAGCGTTTTTATCAATCTTTAAAAACATTAAGCGCAGCTTATAACCGTTTAAGCGACGTTATCGACTCGGCAACGCGGACGGTTATCACGCAAAATCCCTTGAGCGAAGTGGTACGCACATCAAATCAAATCAACGATAAAATACGCACGGGCCTAACCGAAAATACAAACAGCGATTTTAACGTATCGCAAGTTCAAATCGAAACACTCGTAAACGCAAATACCCTTGTCGAACAGGTAAGCAAGGGACGGCGGCAACTGAGTTTGGAGATGGCTGCCGAAGCGCGCAAAACCGTCGGCGAATACGGTATCGAGTTGATAGATATTGTGCCGCGCCAAATCAAATATTCGGACGAAATGACCGAAAGCGTGTACAACCGTATGATTACCGACCGCAAACAGGTTGCCCAAGCTTACCGCTCATGGGGCGAGGGACAAAAAGCCGACTTACTCGGACGGCTCGAAAAAGACAAAAAAAGCATAGAGTCCGAAGCTTACCGGAAAGCGCAGGAAATTAAGGGAAACGCGGACGCTCAAGCGGCACAAATCTACGCCCGTTCTTATGCAAAAGATCCCGAATTCTATGCATTTTGGAAGAGTATGGAATCGTATAAAACCACTGTTCCCAATTTCGATGCC
Organism: uncultured Treponema sp.; assembly: GCA_963547555.1. Lineage (GTDB taxonomy): Bacteria > Spirochaetota > Spirochaetia > Treponematales > Treponemataceae > Treponema_C. The sequence continues at coordinate 4,984 of CAUURR010000077.1, forward strand.
GCTTTCAGCACGAATATGGATTACTTTAAATATCTGTATGCGCCTTCGGGACGCTGAACAGACGGATAAAACCTGATTTTTACTCGGTGGACTGTCAAAAAGCAACCGGCTTTTAAGGCAGCCGCCGCATCTTTTATCGGACGGCGGTGTACGGTGATAAACATAGACAATGTATTACGCATAACAAACCGCACTCTTGAATTGAACAGCGGTTTAAGCGAACAGGAATTCGCGCGTTCCCGTTTGGCTCAATATATGAATGAAGAAGGCCTTCTGTGTAAACCTCTTTCAGAGGACTCTTGTTCAGCCGGAACTCAAGGCGGCGCCTCTTTTACAATCGAAACATTCCGTTTTACGGGAACGGCGGTAAAAGACGGCACGGTTATTTTGACAGCCCCCGCTTTTAAAGGAAAGCCGCTTTTATCGTTTATACAAAGCGCGATGAAACCTGCCGCAGCGGTTAAAGACGCCTCCTTTTCCGATACCGATAAGGTTTGTGCCGAAAAAATCGTGGCCCTTAAAGCCCTCGATACCGCATACCGCGCCGTCCGGGAATGTGAAAAATACCGCGCGCTCCGCACACAGAACGAAAATACGGAAGCTCTCATAGCCGTGCACGGAAAAACCGCGCACAGCCTGCACAACTGCGGCCCCTTAAGCATTTTATACGCAGAAGACGGTTCGGTATTGTTTTTGCCCCCTTCTCTTTTTGAGCGCAGTATGCTTGCCCGATCGGGGCAGGAACGCGCCTCTTTATACGGCTTTTGGGTGCGCGGCGGAACAAGCGAAACCGAAAGTTTTGCATTCAGCTTTGCAGCCTGTACCTATGCGGTGCTTACCGGACAACCGCCTTTCCCCGCCGCAGATGACGAAGCGCGTATCGAAGACTACACGGACGATAATTTTATTCCGCTTTCCCTACTTTTTCCGTACATTGCCGATAACGATGAAGGACGCTCTTTTAAAGCTCGTATGCAGGCAATAGATACCGCCCTTTCATCTGTGCAGGTTCGGCGCACAAGCATTCAAATAAAACGGGAAGGAGAGCTTTCCCTCCCCTCATTGATTGTAAGTGAAGCGGCCTTTGCACAAAAACCTTTTATGCCGCTGCAGCTTCCGCCGTCAAAAGGGGACAAAGCGGGCATATACAAGCCGGAATTTACCCCCGAAGCTTCGGCAGAAGACAAGGCACTTGTTTCTTTTATGCACTCGCAGCAAAAACGCATACACAGGCGGCGCTTTATGCGTAAACACGGCAGCAAACTCGCCATAGGAGCAGGCGTTTTTGTGCTTATAGCGGCGGCGGTTTTCAGTATCGTTAAAACGAATATGGAGCGCCCGACAACAAAAGGTATGACACCTGTTGAAGTTGTACATACTTTTTATACGGCACTGCACGAATTGGACACCCTTACCCTCGACAGTTGCGGTGATAGAAAAGCGATAAAGACCTACTCGAATATGGCGGCAAGTCTTTTTGTTACGGGGAAAATGCGTCAGGCATACGAAAGAAAGCCCGACTTTTTGCCGCCCGAACAATGGATTGACCTAAAAAATCCGCTTGATTTTTGGGTCTTCGGTTTAACACATCTTACAATCGAATCGGAAGATGCCGCAGCATATATGCAAGACGCACAAAAAGGCGATACGGTACAAGTTACCGCCTGCTTTTATATCTTAACCGAAGAAGGACAGCATAATTACCGCGCCGCCGCGTACACCGACCGCCTTATATTGACATACGGCAAAAAATACTGGCAGATAACGCGGCTCGACAGCGAAAGCGAAGACGTCGATTTTGACACCGAACTTTTTATACAACGCCTAGGCTCCGACGACATTCAAAAAATCAAAAACGATTACCTGTGGCTGCCCTAATAATCGATTTTATGCCGCTACTACTCGTTACCCACATTCGGCAGGATGCCGCCAAAGGCTGTAGATACGCAATGTTTTAGACCGTGCAGACAACGGAATTGAAAAATCCTCCCCCCTGTGATATAATTATCTTGCGGGGAGGTGAAAAGTGCGCAAAAGCTTTGACGAACTGACTATAGCCGATGATTTTATCTTTTGTACAGTTATGCAGGATGAAGAATTGTGCAAAGAACTATTGTCGATGATTCTCAAAAACAAAATCGGTAAAATTGTGCGGCTTTTTAAACAACAACCTATCGAAACACAAATTGCCTCCAAAGGTGTCAGACTTGACCTTATGATAGAAGACGAGACAGGCAAGCTCTACGATGTGGAAATGCAAACTACCAACGAAAAGAACTTACCTGAGAGAATGCGTTACTATCAATGTGCAATTGACAACAGTGCAATAAACAAAGGCGGCGACTACAACGATTTACCTGATACATTCATCATCTTTTTGTGTACCTTTGACTACTTAGAAAAAGGCTTACCCGTTTATACAATCAAACCATATTGTACGGAAACGAAACAGGAGTTTACCGACGGTACTACAAAAATAATCGTAAACAGCACCGCTTCAGAACAGGCGGAAGAAAACCTAAAAGCCTTCTTATCATATATGAACGGGCAAAGCCCTATTACGGCATTCACTAAAAAGCTGGAAGAAAAAGTGAATGAAACCAAAGAAGATGAAGAAAAACGGAGGGAGTATATGTTATTAAAATCATTTGAAATGGACGCACGCAGGGCAGGCATACAAGAAGGCATAGTTCAAGGCAGAAGCGAAGGCTCATATCAAAAGGCCCGCGAAACGGCACAGGCAATGCGGAACTTGAATTATCCGATCGGTGATATTTGCAAAATATCAGGGCTTTCCGCAGAAGAAATTGAAAAACTGTAATGGGTAATGCGTAATTATTCATTACCCACATTCGGCACAGGCACCAAAAGCCATCACACTTTAAACTTCTTCACTTCATTTGAAAGGTTTTCAATGCTCTCTTTATTCTTTTGGCTTATCTCGTTGACTTCGGTTACAGCGTTGCTGATTTGTACGGCACCGGAGGCCATTTCGTTCATACTGTCGCTTATGACGCGGGTAAGTTCGTCAAGCTTTTGCATCTCTTGGGCTACGTTTTCACCGCCGCGGAGCATTTCTGCAGAACCGTCGTTTACTTGGTTGGTTACTGTGTTTATGTCGCGGATAGCCGACAAAACTTCTTTACTGCCGTTTTCCTGTTCACGCATAGCTTCCATTAGGTTTTGGCTCATTGTTTTGACCTGCTCGGAAAGGACGAAAATGGCATTGAACTTTTCTTCGGCGGTTTTTGCGGAAGCGGAAAGAGTTTCAATCTCACCCGACAGGACTTTCAGCGTGGCGGTAATCGTCTTGCCCTGTGCGCTCGATTCTTCTGCGAGCTTACGGATTTCGTCGGCGACTACCGCAAACCCCTTACCCGCTTCGCCTGCGTGGGCGGCTTCGATTGCGGCGTTCA
>CAUURR010000078.1:0-8397 GCA_963547555.1 uncultured Treponema sp.
CGTTCCGCGCTCGTTTCGGGCAATCGTTTTGTATGCACTTTTTCCGCTCTATGCGCTTCTTATGTTCATTTTATATGCATATCTGCTGAAAATCCTTATCCGGCAAAAAATGCCTTCCGGCCAAATAAATCCCTTTGTATCCTTTGCAAGCTTTTTTTACATAGCTTTTTATTTTATTCTTCAAAGCCGCGAAAACCGCGCAGTTTCGCTTTTTTACAAAATCGGAAACATCATTCTGCTCCCCTGCATTGCCGCACAAATTATCGCGGTCATCATACGATTTCAAGCCTACGGATTAACGAGTGCGCGTTTGGCAGGAATGCTGTATATAGCCTCCGTCCTGTATTTTATTGCGCTCACATTTATAAAAGAGGGAAAATACACACCGACCTTTTTTATTTTGATTGCCGCACTTTGCCTTATTTTTACCTTTACACCGCTTCACATAAAGCGCATTCCCGACCTTGAACAGCATTTGAGGCTCGAAAAACTCCTTCGCAATTACGGCTATTATACGGACGGCGTATTTACCGTACCCGCAGCGGCCCTGATAGAAAAGATTCCCGCCGAAAAAAAATCGGCTATAAAAAGTGCGTACAACGCTCTTCCTTCCGAAATACAAAAAAACTATGCACCGGATAAAAAAACTTTTAAAGATAAGTTCGGCTTTTATGCGGATTCTTCTTCCCATTCCGAATATAAAACCTTTGAATACATTGCCAAAAACACAAAAATCGATATATCGGCCTATTCGTCTTTAGAGCGGCTCTACGCATATTCGTATACCGAATCCGAAACCATTACCTATACTTTGGACGGAAAGAAATACAACCTTACCGATTTTATGCTGAATATGCCGAACAACGATGCAGCCTTTGTAATTCCCGCAGGAAATGCCCGCCTCTACATTCTTGAAGCAAACTGCCAATATGATGAAGATACGTGCAGATTTACATTCTACCGTTATTCGGGTTATATTCTCCGGTAAGGGTTTGTCCAAAAACCGGTTACTCTTTAGTCAATTCCGTTTCCCCAGTGTTCAGGGTCTTTGCTCCACTTGAGGGCGGTTTCGGCTTCTTCCGGGCTTAAATAGTTTTCTTTTTGCAATAAGCCGATTAAAACGGAAAAATCGGACAAGGATTCAAAGGTGCAGTTTTCTTCGGCAAAATTCCGGGAAGCTTGATCGAATTGATAGGAAAAAATCGCCTTTAATTCAACCGACGCTGCTCCTTCTTCGCGCAAAGAGCGTACCGCCTGAATACTGCTTTTGCCGGTCGATATAAGGTCTTCGATTAAGATAACCCGTTTTCCTTTTATATCGGCGCCCTCAATCATGCTTTTGGTTCCGTGATCCTTTGCCGCAGAACGTACATAGGCAAGGGGCATTCCGGTATCGGAAGCGATAAACGAAGCCCAGGGAAGCCCCGCCGTCGCAACGCCTGCAATCACATCGCTTTGGGAACCGGCGATAAGCTGCACAAAACAGGACACGATAAGGCTGCGCTGTTCCGGAAAGCCGAGAATACGGCGGTTGTCGCAATAGATGGGGCTTTTTATGCCCGAAGCGAAAGTAAAAGGATGAGCAACATCGATTTTTACCGCCTTTGTTTCAAACAGGACACGGGCCGCCGCCGATTTTATATCGTCCCTCGAAAATATCTTATTCATACTCATATCTCCTTAACGTATAATATTTTCTTCAAATTAATTACAGCGCGGTACCGTCTTGGCCGTCTATTTCAAATTTTCCGTTTTCATAGACGATTTTTCCGCCGACAATCGTCATTATATTTTTTCCCGTAAAACGCCGGCCTTCATAGGGCGACCACTTGCATTTCGATTCAATGTCGCAGGCGGTAAGGGTCCACTCTTTATCGGGGTCTACCGCAATTATATCGGCATCGAAGCCGGCAAGCAGTTTGCCTTTTTTCGCTAAGCCCATAATCGCTGCAGGATTTTCGCACATCAGTTTTTGAACGGTGTTCATATCGATTAAGCCCTGATGCGCCGCCGTAAGCATGAGGGCAAGAGAGGTTTCTACCCCCGGTATGCCGAAACAAAGTTTGCTTAATTTTTCTTCAAGGGTATGCGGTGCGTGATCTGTTCCGATTGTATCGACAAAGCCGTCTTTTATTGCCTGCATTAAAAAGTCCGCATCGCTTTGAGTTTTAAGTTCGGGCTTCATGCGTAAAAGCATATCGTACCGGGGGCTTTCAGAGCGCAGGCTTTCAGTTAAAAATAAATGATGGGGCGTAACCTCCGCATAAATCGGGTGGTCCTTATTGTTCAACTCGGAATTTTGCTTTGCTTTGATAACCGCTTTCATTTCCCGCCGTGAAGAAATATGGCAAATGTACAATCCCCTTCCATAACGCGCGTTTAATTCAATCGCGGTATCTATCATTTCGTTTTCCGCATGCACAAAGATTAAACCGCCCGCTTTAAAAACACGCTTTAAAAGTTCGCCGTCGCGGATAAGCATAAGACCGGTACTTTCGTTTAAGAACACCTTTGTGCTGACGGCCGCACCGCTTTTTATAACTTTTTCGATTTCTTCGACATTGTCTTCGTTTGACGCGCCGAAATGAAAACCGCAGTGTATGATTGAACTCTTACGGGCTCTTTGTATCTTTTCCGTTAAAGCCGCTTGGGTAACCGTAGGCGGCACCGTGTTCGGCATATCGAAAAAACAGCTTATGCCTCCCTTTGCGCAGGCACGCGAGCCGGTATAAAAATCTTCTTTATGAGTAAGCCCCGGATCCCTCATGTGTGTGTGTAAATCGATGATTCCCGGCATAAGGATTTTTCCTTCAAGGTCGATTTCCCTGCCGCCCGCAAACAACGAAAGGGGACCGGCAGCTTTACATCCGCCAGCTGCGCGGATATCCTGAATGATTCCCTTGTCGATGAGGACATCTATTTTTTCGCCCGATACATTACGGGCATTTTTTAATATAAGCATATCCTTAGCCTTAACAAGCACATTCTTATCATCGTTTTTTCGTGCAGATTCCCGTACCGGTTTCCGTACCGGCGGCGGCGCGTATTTCATCGAGGATAAGGCGGACGGTTTGTTCGGGATTTGCGCTTTGAGTAACGGGGCGGCCGACCACCAAATAATCGGCTCCGGCTTTTACGGCCTCATAGGGTGTCATAACCCGCGACTGGTCTTCTTTCCGCGCACTGTCGAATTTTTGCACCTGTGCCGGACGCACTCCGGGACATACCGTTACAAAATCTTTTCCGAACCGCTTTTTTACGGCCGCCGCTTCATGCGCCGAACAGACGATTCCGTGCAGCCCGGAACGCTTGACCGCTTCCGCCATAGCTTCCACCGTTTGTGCGGTGTTAAAATGCTGTCCGTAAAAAATCTTCATATCGTCATCGCATAAATTCGTCAATACGGTAACGCCTATGCACAGGCTTTTTGAAGAACGCTCTTTAAGCATACGGGAGACTGCTTCCATTGTTTTTTCGCCGTTTGCGCAATGGATGTTAAACATAAATACATTTTGCTCGGCGGCAAAAAGACAGGACTGCACAACGGTATTTGTAATATCGTGAAACTTTAAATCCAAAAACACCTTTTTATGCTGCGCGTGTAACCGCTCGACGATAGAGCCTTTCGTACGCAAAAAGATTTCCAACCCCACCTTATAGACGGACACAAGTGAGCCGAGCTTTTTAACCAGAACATCGGCTTCATCCGCATTATCGTAATCGAGGGCGACAATCAGTTTTTCGCACACTGCATCGCTTTCTTTTTTTACCGTTGTATTTTCCATACTCTTTCTCTTGTTTCTTCTGTTTTTGTATTTCGGACAAACTCTTGCCGAAGAATATAATATTGTCAAAGGATACGGCTTTTTTTCAAACGTGTTCTGTATGCTTTCCCTCCGTCAGGATGGGCGGCTCCGACCAAATCTTCTATGCGGCATGTATGCGCCGCACAATAGTCTTGTAAGCCTTTTTTTATTTCGATAAAAACAAGGGGATTTTTAAAAAGCGCACATCCAACCGCGACGGCCGAAGCTCCCGCAAGAATAAACTCTATTGCATCGCGGCCATTTTGTATGCCGCCCATACCGATAATCGGAAGCGATGTAACCTGTGCGGTTTGATAAATCATCCTGAGGGCTACGGGCTTTACCGCCGGGCCGGAAAGACCTCCGAACACATTGCCTAAAAGCGGTCTTTGTTTTTCTATATCGATTACCATGCCCGAAATCGTATTGATTAAGGAAAGGGCGTCCGCCCCTTCGGTTTCGGCGATTTTTGCAAAAGTGCATATATCGGTAACATTGGGCGAAAGTTTTACAATAAGCGGTTTAGCCGACGCTTTGCGCACAGCCGAAACGACACGCGCCGTTTGTACGGGGTCGGTACCGAAGGCCATACCGCCCTCTTTTACGTTCGGACATGAAATATTCAATTCAAGAGCGGCAATATCGGCGTTGCCCGAAAGCCGTTCGGCGACAAGGGCGTATTCTTCGACAGTTTTTCCGTTGATATTCGCAACAAGGGGAACTCGTACCGATTTTCGCACTTCGGGTACAATCACCCGTATAAAGTTTTCCAAGCCGACATTTTCCAAGCCGACACAGTTGAGCATACCCGAAGCGGTTTCCGCAATGCGCACCCCCGCATTTCCTTCGCGTGCTTCGGGCGTAACTCCCTTTAACACAACCGCACCGAGAATGTTCGGATCGAAGATGTCGGCATACTCGGTTCCGTAGCCGAAACAGCCGCTTGCACTCATCAGCGGATTGCTTAACCGCATTCCCGCTATATATACTTCAAGTGTATTCATCCTATATGCTCCATACCCTTAAACAATTTTGCGTCAAAAACGGGACCGTCGGCACACACCTTTTTCATGCCTTCGCAGGTTTTAATCGAACAGCCCATACAAGCCGCAGAACCGCAGGCCATTCTGCGCTCAAGGGAGATTTGACAGGGAATACCGTACTCATTGGAAAAAGCCGCTATCTTTTCGAGCATGGGATTCGGCCCGCAGGCATAGAGCATGGAAACCGTCGGCGCTGCCGCACTCGATGGTCTGTCTGCTGCCGCTGTAATCACCGGCGCGGATGCCGAACCTCGCGCAGTCCATCCTTTGGCCGTAAGATACTCTGCAAGGACATCGGGGACAAAGCCCTTTTTCCCCGCACTGCCGTCATCCGTACAGAGGATAAGTTCAACTTCGGCGGGAAGGCGGAAAAAATCAATCAATTCTTTTATACTTGCATCTTTACCGCCTGCAATAAAAACAATACGGGCTTTCGGGTTACGATTAAGAATTTCGCGTACCGCAAGGTTTAAAGGCGCAAGGCCTATGCCGCCTCCCGCAGCGATAAACAGGGGAGCCTCATTCGCGGACGATACGGCAGGACAGGCGGATGCCGCGCCTAGAGCGGGTACCGCGGGCAGCACCGAGGGAATATCAAAGCCCCGTCCCAGGGGGCCGTAAATGTGCAGAAAGTCTCCCGCCGCATACAGGGAAAGTTCCTTCGTCCCTTCTCCCATAGGGCGGTACAAAAAACTTAGAGCGCCCGTTTTTGTATCAAAGGAAAAGAGGCTTAAAGGCCGCGGAAGCATACGGGAAGAATCGTTCAGCGAAAGCATATAAAAACAACCCGCAGTCGGCAAAGGCCTTGTGTGCCGAGATTCTTCCGTCAATTCGGCCCTTTCCGACAACCCTGCCGATTCCGGCACCACCGTGATACAATAAGAACCGCCTCCCGCATAGAGATTTGAGACAACCCGAACTTTTTCAAAAATCCGCCTTGTACAACCTTGTGTCATGCCCGCTCCGTTTATGTCCGCTTAATTTAAGTTCAATTTAATATCACACGCTTTCGTAACGCGCTCGCAATAAAAACACTTGTAACAGTCTTCGCCGTGAGAACGCACTTTCATAAAACGCGAGGAAACGGCTTCGGCGTTTGAAATACATTTTAAGTTTTCGCAGTGTATCAAATCTTCAATTTCGCCGGGAAGCTCAAGGGCAATCTTTTTTACAACCTTGGAGTCCCTTATAATGTTTATCGTTGCATGAGGGGCGAGAAGGGAAACAGTCGCAGTCTCTTCGGGTGAAAGGGTTTTGTTTGCAATTTTAATCAAGCCCTTTTTATGCAAGAGTTTGCTTTCCAGATTTACCGCAACCGTTACCACGTCCTCGTAGTTTTTTAATTTAAGCAGTTTGACCACCGCAAAGGTGCGCTCCGAAGGTATGTGGTCTATAACAACTCCGTTTTCCAATGCCGTTATTTGTAATTCCATATTATTTATCCCCCGTGTGTACTTCTTCGAGCGAAAGCGTCATCATTGCCTGGCGGACGGGAATACCGTTACGCGCCTGTTCAAAATAACGGGCATAACGCGTATTATCCAAATCCGTTGCGATTTCATCGACCCGCGGAAGCGGATGCATAATAATCATATCATCCTTGCATTTGCCTTCAATATTGTCCCGATTGATAACGTACACGCCCTTTACCTTTTCGTAATCTTCCGGATCGGGGAAACGCTCGCGCTGAATGCGCGTCATGTAAAACACGTCAACCGCATTCAAGCAGTCGGCAAAATGCCCGCACACGTGATATTTGATACCCGCATCGTCCAAGTCGTCAAGCAGGTAATCGGGCATTGCAAGCAGACGCGGCGAAATAAAATAAATCGTCGGATTAAAATGCTTGAGCGCCTTTACCAAAGAATGGACCGTCCGCCCATATTTCAAATCGCCTGCAAAAGCAACGTGCAGATTTTCCAAAGTACCCTTTTCTTTTTGAATCGTATATAAATCCAAAAGCGTTTGACTGGGATGCTGGTTTGAACCGTCGCCCCCGTTTAACACCGGCTTGTGCGACACCGAAGCTGCAAGACGCGCCGCTCCGTCCATCGGATGCCGTATGACAATCATATCGGAATAGGATTCTATCATCTTAATCGTGTCCGAAAACGATTCGCCTTTTTTTACCGATGAATGATCCGCATCGAAATAAAGGATGTTCGCACCGAGTCTCATCGCCGCCGTTTCAAACGAAAGCTTGGTTCGCGTACTCGGCTCGTAAAACATCGTCGCAACGATTTTTCCGCTCATAAGCAAAAGCTTATCCCTATCCGGCATTTTTTCGATGTACGCCGCCCGCTCCAAAATAAACAGGATTTCTTCGGCGCTTAAATCATTCATCGAAATGATATCCTTTTTTCCGTTTATCATAAAACCTCCCCGAATAAAAAAAAGGATACCGCTTTCAAAAAGAAACGGTATCCTTACAAATTACGGTATCGTAACCGGATAATGTATGCGCCGCACTGCGCCATTTAAAAGCCGCGAGCGTATATATACATAAAGAGCCTTGTTTTGTCTCCGTTTGTATCCGCATATACATCCTTACAATCTCAAATTGACGGATTATAACACGGGTAAAGAATTTCTGTCAAGTACTCGCTTGACAGTACTCGCTTGAGCACCGCACAGCCTCATGAAGAAATCGGTCTTAAAATTTAAAATAGTGTTGCCCTTTTATATTTTCCAAAAAATTTTCCGTACCATCGGGAAGTGCGGAAAAAAAATCATATCCCGTTAAAACTTCAAGCTCCCGTATGCTCACCGTATATTCATACCAGGGCAAAGCACAGTCTTCCGTGTTCGGTATACACACGGCAATAACAAGGGTGTTTTTATCTATGCGCAAAAGGTCGTTCTCTCCGCGTTCCAACACAAGAACCGCCTTCCATGTGTAAGCCGGAACTTCTATCGCAAAACCGCTTTCGCCGGCCGGAATCGATTCAAAAAAACCTTTTTGTGAAGTTCCGCCTCTTCCTGCAGGACCGCATATAATATAGAGTTCTTTACCGTTTTTTGCAAAGCGGCGGCAGCTCTCTTCCAGCAAGCGCCACGTGTGCCTGTTGTTTTTAGGCGACTGCGGAACCATATTTGTCATTAAAAAAGTTTCCGAATTTAAATCGCCGTTTTTTGTTCTGTCGCCGGCAGGACACATATGCCCCCTGTCAAAACCGTAAATCGAAAAGCGGTAATCCGATTCGGACGCCGTCTTATGAGAAGCCGTTTCCCGTCCGCCCTTTACGGCGTACCATTTTTCCGGCAAATCGGTATCCGCACGAAAATCGTTTTTTCGCTTAACATCACCCAAGTCGGAATCTTCCAAATGCCAGCTTACCCAGTTCGGTATTAACTTTGAATTATTATAAGAAAGCGCATAGCCGTTTTTTATCGTTAAAAAATTATCGAAACAAGCTTCGGGATTATTTTCGGCGCGGCTCGGATTTCCCAAGTATAAACTGCCGTTTTCATCATAGGGGGACGGAACGGCCGCCCCTTCTTCGGCAAAGACAAAACATACTATAAACAAAAACAATATAAAAAAAAGA
>CAUURR010000079.1:0-8392 GCA_963547555.1 uncultured Treponema sp.
GGTGTACGGAACGGAAAGCTCTTTGCCCGCTCTTTTGGACAGTATTTTAGCGCAAAGTTTCTCTGCCGACAGTGTCGGTCGGGAGGACGCTTTCTCTCATAAAGAAGATACTGTGCGCTCTCTGCATCCTTTGAGGTCTCTCCCCGTCGAAATCCTCATTGTAAATGACGGAAGTCCCGGTGGTGATGCTTTACCTAAAATCCTTAAACCCTATAAAAAAAAGTTTAAAAATCTCGGCGTGCCTCTGACTCTTTTGGAACACCGCAAAAATATGGGACTTTTTGAAGCCCGTCGTACGGGAGCTATAGCTGCATCGGGAGAATGGGTATGCTGCATCGATTCGGACGATACTCTTCCGCCCGATGCTCTTTTGAATTTTTACGAGGGATTGCTTGCTTCCGGCAACGGTACTCTTGCAAATGCGGCGGACATTATTCACGGCAAAATGGATTTAACCGTGCGGGATACGGATAAAATCGATGCCGAAGACCGCAAAAGATTTGAGCAAAAGGCGGAAATTGTAAAATCGGTTTTTAACGGCAGCCTTTCGGGTAACGAGATTCTTGACAATTTTTTAATCAAAAAAGAACATAACGGTTTTTTGTGTGCAAAACTCTTTCGCACTCGTATGCTGCGTTCGGTATACGAAAAGCTTCCCCATACCTACTGTATCAACGCCGAAGATTTACTGTTGTATTTTTTTATCTTGCTTGAAAAACCGTCCTATTACGGTATAGATAAGACTGTATACAATTACAGTCAGGATTCGGGCATTACTTCCACGAATCAAATTACAAATCTTGGGCGCTGGGAAAAAGTGTGCTCTACCTCTTCGGTATTTACCCTTATTTTTTCGTATCTTGACGAACACCCCTTCCCCGAAGATTCGGCTCACGCCTTAATAAAAGAACTGCGTGCGATATGCAACACATATCTTGCCTCAAACATTAACCAACTTAAACGTCTTGTTACCCCCTCCCTCCAAGCCGAAGCTTACGCAATGCTCTGCGACTACTGGGGCGAGGATTATGTAAAGCAAATTGAAAAGGCGAATGCGAATACTTGCACATCAGGGGCGTTATGAGTATACTTTTACAATCAGGAGGCCGTTAAAATGATTCAAAACGATGATGTACACGGCAAGATTCTCTACGAGGATAATCAGCATAAATTTATTTGGCTCGGTTCGGAAAGCCAATACCGAAAGGGTGCCGTTCAAACAATGCAGTATCTTATTATCGACAACGGACGCGGGGTTTTACTTGATCCGGGCGGAGTTCATCTTTTTTCACGGGTTGTAACCGCGGTCAGCCGCTTTATATCGGTCGATAAAATAGATACCATTTTCTTTTCTCATCAAGATCCCGATGTGTCTTCCGGTATTGCGCTGTGGCTGGGGATTACAAATGCCAAGGTGTATATTTCCGAATTATGGGTGCGTTTTTTGCCGCACTTCGGTATTGTAGATACTAATCGTATGATAGGTATTCCCGACAAGGGGATGGATATAAAACTGCCTTCCGGCGCGCTTATGAAGTGTGTCCCTTCGCACTTTATGCACTCGCCCGGTCAGTTCGGCTTATTTGACGAAAAATCGCGTATCTTATTTACAAGCGATATAGGGGCCGCCGTATTCGGTGAAAATGATGAAACGCTTTTTGTGGAAGATTTTGATGCTCATATTCCTTTTATAAAAGGTTTCCATATGCGTTACATGGCATCAAACAAAATCGTGCGCCGATGGGTCGATGCGGTGCGCCGTTTAAATCCTGCAATGCTTGCACCTCAGCACGGAGCGGTATATAAGGATGAAACTGTTGGCAAATTTTTGGATTGGATGGCGAATTTGCAGTGCGGTACCGATTTTATCGATACCTTATTTTAACGTAACGGGTGAGTACAATGAGTGAAGATGCCGTTGTTGAAAATTTTACTGATGCAATAAACAGGACGGTTATACGTTATAACAAAAGTATTGTATTGGACTTTGTAACGACCCGTTCTTTTGAAATTATCGATGAATCGATGAGGCGATTACAAAGCGGTTTTGATACGATTGTTTCCGCTTTTGAAGAGATTCAGGCAACCGGCAGCACTTCTTCGGCAAATACCGGACGTGTAAACGGTATGATGTCCGATATTTTAAACAACAATAAAAAACTGCATGCCGAAATAAACGAGCGGGTAGGGGAACTTGAAGAAGCTTCCGTAAACGCACGCAATGCGGCCTCGTCCTTTGAAGTTTTAAAAGAACGTACCTCCGACGTTGCCGATATGCTCGCCGGTATTCAGGATGTATCGGTAAAAACGGGCATTCTCGCGATAAATGCTTCGATAGAAGCCGCGCGTGCCGGAAAAGTCGGAAGCGGTTTCCGTATTATTGCAAATGAAGTGCGCTCTTTGGCAACCCAAACGGGCGATTTTACCCAAAAAATTGAAGCTAAATTAAACGAATTCCGCGCAAGCGTTGACGAAATCAATAAAAGCATGACGCTTTTTATCAACCTGTTTTCACGGTTCCAACAGTCGTTTACGGGAGTATTGAATAACTTTAACGAAAATGCCGAAACCTTAAACGATGCGGGTAATTCCTTAGCCGAAATAACCGCTTCGGTAAAAGAGCAGGCTTTGGCTATGCAGGAAGGTTTGCGTTCATTGGAAAAGGTAAACGGTTCTCTGCACGATACCAAAGCGATTTTGGACGTTGTACAGACAAGCCACGCATTTTTGGACACGCTGTTGGATCAAAAACAGGATTAAAAAAAAGGCAGGTTGCCCGCATTCGGGCAAACTTGTGTGCGCTGCGTTTGACGCTTCGGCAGTGTTTTCCTGTTTATAAACGGCTTTTAATTGCCGATATTCAAAAAGATGAAACCCCTTGTATTTTTAATGGCGGCCGATTTAAAACCCTTTGCCGATGAAAAACTGTTTGCAGGTAAAAGTGCGCGCGAAAAAGCCGAATTATGGGCTTGTGCAGTGGAAAACTCCTGCGGAACCGATTGTATAAAAAATCACCTGCCGCTTGCAGAACTGCTTAAACATATGTCCGAAACGCTGTCCGCGCGGAATGCCGATACCGCAGTTATTGCCTTTGCGGACTGTCCCTTTTTGAATACGGCTCTTACCGCCGAATTGCTCGGTTTGCATACAAAATATAAGGCCGAATATACCTTGGCCGACGGTTATCCCTACGGCTTAACGCCCGAAATTATCGATGCGGGGACTCTTAAAATTCTTGTTCAGCTTGCAGAATCCAAAGCGGATTTTACTCAAGCCGAAGTTAAGCCCGGCACGCTTTTTTCGCTTATAAAAACGGATATCAATTCGTTTGAAATAGAAACTCTTATCGCACCCGAAGACGACCGCTATTTGCGCCTTAATTTAAGCTGTTCTTCAAAGCGCGATACTCTTGCGTGCAGCCGCCTTTTTAATTTGCTGCCCGATTGTACCGACCCCGAACTGCTGTGTAAAACGGCGCGCACTTCGGCGCAAGTGCAAAGAACCTTACCGGCTTTTTACAATATACAAATCCGTGCAGGAGGCGGTGAAAGCGTATATGAGCCCGCATTAAAAAACGCCGTATCTCCTGCTTTGATGGAGCTTGCCTCATTTAAAGCGCTTTTACAAAAAATAAGCGATTTTTCAGGCGATGCGGTTATCGGTTTATCCTTTTTGGGCGACCCCCTGGGACATCCCGATTTTGTTTTGTTTGCCGAAGCGGTTGCTTTTTATAAAAATCTTTCTCTTTTAATAGAAACCGACGGCCAAAATCTTGACGAGCAAACGGCGCTGCGTATACAAAAAGCTTTTGCTTTTCATAAGGGCGGAACGGGAGTCGATGCGCCGGTAAACTGGATTGTAAAGCTTGATGCCTGCGATGAGCAAACTTATAAAACTGTCCGCAAAGAAGGAAGTTTGGAAGCCGCCGAAAAAAACATCGCACTTTTAAAAACACTGTTTCCGGGTGCAGTATATCCGCAAATGGTGCGCATGAAAAACAATGAACATCAGCTTGAAACCTTTTTCAGAAAGTGGAAAGCCGAAGGGGAGCTCATCATTCAAAAATACGATTATATAAGCGGCTTATTGGAAGATTTACGTCCTGCCGATTTATCTCCTGCAGTCCGTACTCCCTGCTGGCATATTAAGCGCGATATGTGTATTTTGGCGGACGGACGTGTGCCCCGCTGTAAAACCGCCGTTTTTTTTGCCGACGATTTTTACGGAAACGTTTTTACCGAAGATTTGGAAACGGTGTGGAACAGGGGCTATAACAAGTTGGAAGAACAGTTAAAGGGCAGCTACGGCGGAACCTGTGAAAAAAGCGATGAATACTATACCTTTAATTTTTGACGAACGGAATATACAAAGAACCGTTTTAGGCGGAACGTCCGCCTTTGCTTTGTCTTCCGATTCATGTATCGGTTCTCCCGCTGAAACACGCAAAACCGCCGCGGAACAAAACACATTCAGTCTTTCCCGTCGTACATCGGAAAATCCCTTTGCCGTCGTATTGTTAAATCGGGGAGGCAATCATTATTGTTCACAAAATTTGGAAACCCTGTATTCCTGCGGCTTTAAAGAAATCGTTGTAGTTGAAAATTCGAGCAAAAGCTACGGCTTGGAAGAACTGTCGCAGCGTTTTCCCTTTGCAAAATTCATTATTCCTCTTGAAGAAGTAAACTGCGGCGATATGATCAATATGGGAATTGCCGAAATCGGCTCTCCTTTTGCCCTCGTTATTTGGGACAATATAAAAATAACCGAGTCGATTTTACCTTTTTCCCTTGCCGAAAAAATCAAAGCTGCCGATTTTCTATGTACCGCCCCTCTTTTGGAATCCGATTCCGTGCGTTCTCTGCCCGTGTGTATAAAACCGCAGATAAGCAAAAACATATTTTCGGCTCAACCTGAGGCGGTGCGTTTTAATTCGGGCTCGGACAGCGTAAAAACCCTGTATCCTTTCGATTTTATCGGTATCTATAACCGGGAAAAATTTATGCGCCTCGGCGGTTTTGATTATACGCTGCATATTCCCTATTGGCAAAATTTGGATTTTGCCCTTCGCGCATGGCTGTGGGGGGAACAAATACGCATAAACCGGTTTTTCCGCCTCGGTTACGAGGGAGAAGCTCCGCTTGAAGACAGCAGTGCGGATTACGCCCAGCTTACGTTTTTTCTTAAAAACTGCGCGCCCGTTGTCCGCTTGGACTATGCCTATATTCCCCTTGTCCGCTTTTTCGATTTTTGCCGCCGATACCCCGAAAGTCCTTTTAAGGCACTGCGCTTGTTTTCCGCCGCCCGCTCATGGGTGCATACAAATTGTTTCCGATTTAAAACGGACATCGGACGGCTTACAAAAAATTGGGAAAAAGAAATTGAGGCGGACGTATGATCGCAGTTATCGTTCAATGCCGCTTGGCATCTACCCGTTTACCCGAAAAAGCTCTTCTCCCTTTAGGAATTGCCGAAAAACCGCTTTTTTTATGCACGCTCGATGCGATGAAAAAGGTAGAAGCCGACGAGTATTGGCTTGCCTGCGATACGGCTTCCTATGATGTGTTGGCTCCCTTATGCGAACAAAACGGCTGGAATTGTTTCGGCGGAAGCGAAAACGATGTATTAAGCCGCTTTTGTGCCGTTATAGAAAAAACGGGGGCTTCCGTTGTTTTGCGTGCCACCGCCGATAATCCCTTTTTGTTTTACGAAGCCGCTCAAGCTTCACTCGATGAATATAAAAAGCGTAACTGCGATTATTTTACTTTCAGCGGTCTTCCTCACGGAAGCGGGGTGGAAGTGCTTGGCGCCCGCGCTCTTTTGCAGGCAAACTCACGCACGCAAGATGCGTTTGAGCGTGAACATGTAGGACCCGCCCTCTATAATCACAAAGATGTATATACTTGCGTTTTTGAGCCGGCGCCCGCACAATGGCATAGACCCGATTTACGCACCACCGTCGATACTCCTGCAGATTACAGACGGGCGGAACGCATATACCGTTTTTTGGAAAATACCGGTTTGGAAAGTGCCGGTACGGAATCTGAAAAAGACACCGTGCAGGATAAAAACGCGGCCGATTTTCAAAGTCGCTCTGTTGTCGTTCCGCCCTTTGCTTTTTCCGATATTTTACGCGCCTTGGAAGATAAACGGGTAACTTCTCCCATCCTTGCCGTTCCTTCGGTTGTTGAAGGGCACGGTACGGGGCATCTGAGGCGCTGTCTTTCTTTGTGCCGTAGCGATTCAGCGCAAAATAGCGTTTATATCGATCTTTTTATCGATGAAAAAGCCTCGGCCGCCGCCAAAGCTTTGTTGGATGAAGCTGTAACAAACAACCAAATCCGTCCTTCGCGCATTTTAAAAAAAGTTCCCGAAGCCGGAGAATACGCTTTGATTCTTACCGACAGCTTTCGTCTCGAAAAAAAGAGGGGAGAGCGGCTTTTTACTCTTGCACCGGTTGTTGCTTTTGACGAGGGAAGCCGTAATACCGATTGGTGCGATTATCTTATCGATATTATTCCGCCGCTTAAAGAAAAAAAATCCCTTAATTTAAATGCGCCTTTTTTGATTCCCCTGCCGCAAAAACGCCCTGCGCGCTTCGCTTTAGGGCAAACTACGCATAAAATACAATCGGTACTGGTTTGTATAGGGGGGGAGGATCCCGAGTCATTGACGCTTCCCGTTGTCAAGGCTTTGGCGGATTATGCGCTTTTATGCCAGAAAAACGGCATTGAATTAAAAGTGTGCGCAGTGCTTCCCCCGCAGGCTCAACAAAAGCCGAATTCTCCGGATTCTTTTCAGAACGGACTGTTCGGACAACAGGACTGTTTTCCGGCATCGTTTTCTTTTTGGACTTCCGTACCGAATCTGTCTTCCCGAATACATGAATACGACCTTGTAATTACCCATTACGGTTTTACCGCCTTTGAAGCTGCCGTTTCAGGATGCGCTCTGATTTTGCTTGCAACAAGTCCGCTTCATAAAAAATTGGCGCAAAAATACGGCTGTATTTGTTTTTCAAAAAAGGATTTGAAAGTTTCGCTTTTTGCGCGGCTTTTGGCAGAACCTGCGCTTTTAATTCCGCACACATTGCGTGAACTTTTGACTATGAGCACTCCCGAAGCGGGAACGGATGCTTGTAAAAAAAATATCGCTTCCCTTGTAAAAGACTTATCTTCGGCTAAACGATATTCCTGCCCCGTGTGCGGAACAGACAGCCTGCCCGACAAAGTAATTGCGCGCGATACCGTAAAAACAATCAGACGCTGTAAAAAATGCGGTATGCTCTACATCGGCTTTTTGCGGAATGCCGAAAAAAAATACGAAGCTTCATACTTTTTTGAAGAATATAAAAAGCAGTACGGCAAAACCTATCTTGAAGATTTTGAGTCAATAAAAAACCAGGGGCTGCGGCGTATGGTCCTTATAAATAAGATTGCCGGTAAAACAGCGGGTACCAAGGGCGCGTATAAAAAAAGCCTGCTTGATATAGGCTGCGCCTACGGAGCTTTTTTGTCCGCCGCCGCGGATTCGCATTGCGAAGTATTCGGCACCGATATTTGTTTCGATGCGGTTTCCTATGTGCAAAATAATTTGGGTTTTCAGGCACAAACTTCAGCCTTCCCCGATTTTAACACCGAAAGAACTTTTGATGCCGTTACGATGTGGTTCGTTATTGAGCATTTTGCAAACCTCGATGCCGTTTTGCGTAAAGTATCGGAGTTGACAAACCCCGGCGGTATTTTCGCTTTTTCAACCCCTTCGGCATCGGGCATTTCCGCGCGCTTTTCAAAAAAAAGTTTTTTTCGCCAAAGTCCCGCCGATCATTTTACTCTGTGGGAATTAAAACGCTGCGCTCCGATATTAAAAAAATACGGCTTTAAAGTATGTAAAATCGTTTCGACAGGTCATCATCCCGAACGATTTCCCTTTATAAAAATTGACGCTCATAACCGCTTTGCCCTTTTTTTGAGCAAGCTTTTTTTATCGGGCGATACCTGTGAAGTGTATTGCAAAAAAAACGGCACCGGTATGCGAGGTAACAAATGAAAAAACACGTGTTGATTTTAGGTGCAAGCCTTATGCAAAAGCCCGCAATCGAAGCGGCGCGCCGTTTAGGCTGCCGTATCACCCTTGTAGACGGAAATCCGAATGCTTTGTGCCGTTCCTCTGCGGACAGTTTTGAACTTATAGACTTAAAAGAAACCGAAAAAATAGCCGATTTTGCTTTATGTTTGAAACGCAACGAAGGATTGCACGGCGTTTTTACGGCGGGTACCGATTTTTCCTATGCGGTTTCGCGTGCTGCCGAAGCCTGTGCGCTTCCCGCTCACTCTTCCGAAGCGGCTCTGCGTGCCGGCGATAAAGTGATTATGCGCTCCCGATTTGAAAAAGC
>CAUURR010000080.1:0-8269 GCA_963547555.1 uncultured Treponema sp.
CACCCCGATTATCGAGCGCCCCTACCGTATTTATTTTTACGGAACTTACCGTAACACGGTTATTGCGCGCTCTCAAGTGCTCGTACGCCCCTGGGTGCAGGCTTTTTATTTGAACGTTTCTTTTGACCGCCAGTTTTACGATAAGAATTATGTTTTGCGCCAGATTTTCGGTGTACGCGATGCGGCCGACAGCGGTTATATGTATTGGAATAATTCCGGCCGTTACGGCGATTTAAGCCCCGATATCGGAAGCACACGGGCACCTCTTCCGTATCCGTGGGAAAAGGCCGAGCGCGATAAAGTATCGCACATACCCGTTTTATCGGACTTTTGATCGGGAGGTTTCCATGATTAGTCATTATATATATTCCGAAGAAATCTATGAACTCGGTTTACGGATTATCCAAACCGTACAAACGGTAAAATCGGAACCTTTAACGCTTTTTATGAAAGCGGTCAGCTTTTTATCCGACCCAAAAGCTTACGGTATTATTTTACCCTTGATTTTTTTATGCATCGATGAAAAGCGCGGTATGCGCCTTATCATGAACGTCTTTTTTTCCGCATCCGTCAATACGGGCTTAAAAAATATCCTAAAAGTTCCGCGCCCTTATATAAAAGATCCGTCGGTCGGTTTGGATAAGGTACACGGGTATTCAACACCCTCGGGGCATTCCCAAGCATCGGCAGCTTTTTGGCCTTATTTTGTACATTTATTTTACCGTAACGACTCCCCTCTTAAACCGAGACGTATTCTTAAACTCTTGTCAGCTATCGGGCTTCCCCTCTTAATCGGTTTTTCACGCGTATATTTGGGCGTTCACTACCCTTCCGACGTATTGCTCGGCTGGATTTTGGGATTTTTAATTTCATGCGGTCTTATTTTATTCGATTCCAGTATTGTAACCTTTATAAGCCGCCTGCCGCGCACTTTTAAGATTTTACTTCTTGCCCTTATAACCGCCGCCTTAAACGCTCTTTCTTCTGCGGACACATCGATGAGTGCCGCTTTTTTCGGATTCGGCACAGCTTATATTTTTTTAAAAGAAACGGGAGGTTTTTGCGCTTTCCGAGGAACGATTATGCAAAAAACCCTGCGCCTGTGCATAGCGGCCGCCGTCTTTTTTCCTCTGAGTACCGCCTTAAAAGCCGTTTTTCCGGGAAAAGAAAGCGAATATTATCAGCTTTTCCGCTTTGTACGTTATGTCTTTCTGTCTTTTTTTGCGGGCTTTATTATTCCCAAGCTGTGCATACTTCTAAAATGTGCCGAACCATCACCGGAGTGTAAAAAATGAAGCATTACGCCCCGAACGAAGCGATTGCCGCGATTGCCACCGCCCTGGGACCTTCTGCCCTCGCAGTTATACGGACTTCCGGCACGGACTGCATAAATATGGTAAGCCGTATTTTTTCGCGCCCGAAAGCTCTTTTGGAAGCCGAAGCAAACAGCCTTGTCTATGGGTGGATTCAAAACGGAAACGAAAAAATCGACGAGGTTATGCTCGGTGTATACCGCGCGCCCAAAAGCTTTACCGGCGAAGATATGGTTGAAATTTTTTGCCACGGCGGAAGCTCGCCCGTCATTGCCGTATACCGGCTGCTTTTGCAAAACGGTTTTCGCGGTGCAGAAGCCGGAGAGTTTACGTTCAGGGCCTTTATAAACGGAAAAACAGATTTAACGCGCGCCGAGGCGGTAAAAGAAATCATCGACTCAAAAACGGATGCCTCGCGAAGCCGTGCCTGCGGGCGGCTTGCAGGTTCGTTGTATGAAGAACTGGAACGCATAAAAAAAGACATTCTCTTTGCGCTTTCGGCATTGGAAGCGGATATCGAATATCCTGAAGACGAAAATGCCGTAGCGGGAGCCTTTAATCCGGCTTCTTTAGCCGAGGCGCGCGATAAACTTGCATCTCTTATTTCGTCATGGGAGTGCGAAAAACTCTATCAGGACGGCGTGCGTATGGTATTGTGCGGGCGCACAAATGCGGGAAAATCGAGTTTGTTTAACACTCTTTTAAAAGAAGAGCGTGCCATCGTTTCGGATATCCACGGCACGACCCGCGACTGGCTTGAAAGCCGGCTTTCTTTCGGCGGCATCCCCGTCCGTCTTTTTGATACCGCAGGCTTGCGTGAAACCGACGATATAGTGGAACAGGCGGGCGTTGAACGTACTATGGATTTATCGTCGGACGCCGATTTGATTTTATATCTTATAGATGCGAGTGAGGGTGCAAGTACCGAAGACGAACGAACCGTCGAAAAATTAAAGGCGGGCGGCAAACCCCTTGTTATCGTCCGGAACAAGATAGACAAGGCCGAGGTAAAAGACGGCCTTTTTAAAGATACGGTACAAGTGCACGTGAGCGCGAAAAACGGGCAGGGTATAGACGATTTAACCGAAGCGGTAAAAAAACTGCTTTTTGCAGGAACTCATACCGAGCGCGCTCAAGCGGGCTTCGGCTCTTTGCGGCAAAAACAGTCGGCGGACGAAGCCTTGGAATCCTTAAATCACGCTATTTCGGTGCCAAACCTGGGGCTTTCCCCCGATGCCGCGGTTCAGGATATGGAAGACGCCCTTGGGTTTTTAGGCGAAATCACCGGCGAAATAAGCCCCGACGATATACTGGAAAACATATTTTCGCGCTTTTGTGTCGGAAAATAGGATCGGGTCGGTACCGTCGCCTAAAACGTCAGTTTTGAGATACCAGCGCGCCTTATACAGGGTTTTACTCGAGATATACACGTCAAGCCAATCGAATAAATTGTCGTCAATATCGATTTCCGTTATTTTTAATTTGCTCTTTACACCAGTCTATAACGGTATCCATATCGGCAAGAGCTTTTCGGGTAATATCTTCGTCAATATCGGGGTATTGCGGGTAACGGAAAGTTGCTGCAAACGGAGTCAAATCGTCGCTTGCATTTTTGACGGAAAGAGGAATCAAAAAAAACGTTTCTATTTTTTTAAGGAGAATGGTTAAATCATGTATTTTAATAACCTCAATTTCCTTTAGAACAAACAGCGCTTTAATTGCTTTTTCGGCAGCCTGCTGACAGTGAAAACAAATAATTTCCAAAGGTTTAGGGTACATTGTTTTAAAAAGATGATAGGCACTTGTTTTGTCCATTTCAACAAATCGGAGCCACTCGGCGACATCATGTTCAAGGTCGTCTTTCATATATTAATACGCCCTCCTTTGCAACGGTTTTTTCAAGACTATGCCGCAGTTTTCGTGTATCAAATTTCGACTTATAATTTACAATTACATCGCAAGGGGTTGTTCTGTTATTACGAATAGCCCTATATGCTTTTTGAGAAAGCAAGATCGGGTTTCCGCTTTTTTCGTCTACGACAACATAAAAATCGTAGTCGCTCGTTTCTGTTTGTTCATTGCGCGCATAAGAGCCGAAAAGATAAATGCGTTCGGGGTCGAGAGCTTCTTTTATTTTTTCCGTTATCTGTTTAATTTCTTCCGTTATCATCGGCTACAGTATACGTCAAAACCCGTGTGCTTGCAAGCATTCCGTTCGCAACCTCTTTTCCTGCGCAAGAGTACGCGGGATGCGGTCTATACCCGTCCTCTTCCATAAATGCCCTGTTTTCCTTATAATGAATTCGTTATGAAAACTTCAAAAACCATGATTTCAACCCTTAGAGAGGTTCCGTCGGAAGCGGTCATTGTAAGCCATCAGCTTATGCTCCGTGCGGGTTTGATACGCAAATTGGGCAACGGATTGTTTGCCTATCTTCCCATAGGACTGCGTTCTTTCCGTAAAGTCGAACAGATTGTGCGCGAAGAAATGGACCGTATCGGCGGCCTTGAATGTAAGCCTTCCGTTATTGTACCGGGTGAATTATGGCGTATGTCCGGCCGCTGGGATACGATGGGCGCGGGCTTGCTGCGGGCAAAAAACCGCTTGGATCAGGAATTGGTGGTAAGTCCCACCGCCGAAGAACCCTTTACCGCGATTGTAAGAGACGAACTTTCTTCATATAAGCAGCTTCCTTTGATACTCTATCAAATCAATACAAAATACCGCGACGAAATACGGCCCCGTTACGGCGTTATGCGCGGACGCGAATTTACGATGAAAGACGCGTATTCGTTCCACGCGGATCAAAAAAGCCTCGACGATGTATATAACGACTTTGCCATAGCTTACCGGCGCATTTTTAAACGGCTTGGTTTAACCGTTATTCCCGTGCGCGCGGATTCGGGTGCTATGGGAGGAACGGGCTCGGAAGAATTTATGGTCGAAAGCGCAGTCGGCGACGATACGCTGATTTTATGTCCCTCCTGCGGTTATGCGGCAAATACCGAAAAAGCCTCGTGTACGCCCGATCCGGTGTGTAACAAGGACGGAACGCCCTGCACAGCAACCGAAAAAGCCCTAATTGAAACCGAAACGCCCAATGTTAAAACCATAGAAGAATTAACGGCCTTTTTAAAAACAGGGAGCGAACACTTTATAAAAACCCTCATCTATCGGGCGGACAATGCCGAGCTGGATATGTCAAAAGCGCCGGGAAACCAAAAGGGTAAAAGCTTTTTTGTCGCCGTTTGTATACGGGGCGATTTGGACGTAAACGAAGCAAAACTTGCCGCCGCCTTAAAAGCCGGCAGCGTGGAACTTGCCGCAAACAGCGATGTGGAGCGTATTACTCAAGCACCCGTCGGTTTTGCAGGTCCGGTCGGTCTTAACACGGTTCCCGTTATCGCCGACGACAGCGTTATGCTTATGCACGATGCGGTTGCCGGCGGCTTAAAAACCGACATACACTTGTGCCATGTGGAACCCGGCCGCGATTTTACACCTTTTATACAAACCGATGTACGCACCGTTGTTGCGGGAGATTTATGTCCGGCCTGTAAGGCAAAACTCTACAGCAAAAAGGGCAATGAGCTCGGTCATATTTTTAAGCTCGGCGACAAATACAGTAAATCGATGAACGCCGTCTATTTGGATGAAAACGGTAAACAACAGTTCCCCCTTATGGGTTGTTACGGTATCGGCATAGACCGTGCACTTGCCTCGATTATCGAAGAACATCACGACGACAACGGTATCCTGTGGCCCATGACAGCCGCGCCTTATCATGTTGCCCTTGTTCCCGTACAATATGACGGCGAAATGAAAAATACGGCCGACCTTTTATACGAAAAACTGCAAAATGCGGGATTGGAAGTGCTTTTGGACGACAGAAACGAGCGGCCGGGCGTAAAGTTTAAAGATATGGATTTGTTGGGCATTCCGCTGCAGATTGTAGTCGGAAGTAAAAATCTGCCCAAGGTTGAATTTAAACGGCGCGATACGGGAGAAACCCTGCTTTTAAGCCCCGAAGAAGCCGCCGAAAAAGCCTGCGAAACGGTTAAAAACGCCCTTGCCGAATTGAACGATTGCTCGGGGATTCGTTTATGAATCAAATCCCGATAAAAAGCCCCCGTTTTGCCGTACTTTTCGCGCTGTGTACCGTGCTTTGTCTTTCCTCTTTGTATGCCCTTCCCGGCGTTAAAGATTTTTTGCCGACAGAATCCGGCCAATACGTCTATTACCGCGATTCGACCTTTACGAAGCCCGCATATATCGGCTTTTTACAGTACGATGAAGGAAGCTACGCTATCCGCTACTATGCGCCCGAAGCCGAAAGCGGTTCAAAAGAAATCACGCTTTTTTTTACCCTCGATACGGCAAAAGACAAGGTGCTTATGACGGGCGAAAAAATAGAACAGGTTTTGCAGCCGGAGGATGCGCCGACGGTAAATTATCTGCACGATTTGTTTTACGAATTTGCCGCAAACAGAAAAAAAATCGACCCTGAAAAACTTGCAGCAAAAAAAATCGCCGGTAAACCGGTAAAATCCGTTATTCCGCAAAAAGAAGAACAGGACGGCGATATGCATATCTTGGGCGGCAAGATTCGGATTTTCTACGACTATCTTATACCGCTGTTTAATATACGCGAAATACAAACGGGGAACGGAAAACCTCTTTTTACCGCCGTTACCATGGGGCAGCTTTTAAGCGCTGCGGATAATTCATTTGCGGATTTTAAGGGTATTCCCCGGGATAAAAAAGAACAGGATTTCAGCCCGACTGCCGCCGATTTAATCAGTGCAGGCATTACCGGAAAAATCGATAAAAAAAATCCGGCGGTCGGTAAAAAAGCCGATGTACTTTTTCCGTCCAAAGCCGAAACGGAGCAAATGGACGCCGAATACAAAGCCGTAGCCGATAACCTCGGTTTTTGGGGAAGCGAAGCTTTGCTGTATACCGATTTTATGGAAACGCCTTCCGATTTTTTTAAGGATAAAACATACACACTTTCGCATATTTTATCCCGCAGTCTTTCATTCGGATCGGACGGTTCCTATATCCATGCCGAAACGCAAACCGTATCGGAAAACGGGGATTTTTCCGTACTTGTCAATCGGTCATACGATAACAAAACCGAACGCTTTTATATAAATATACGGATTATCGGCGAAACACAATCGGGTACGGCTTCGGTTACGGGTTTTTCCGCCGACATCGATTACTTTAACAAGCATAAAGCCTACTTTATACAAAAAATACGGGAAATATCCGAAGCCGAACTCAAACGGAACCCTCTGTAAAAAACGATGCCGTCAGGGGCACGGTTTATAGAAACGTGTCGATAAAGAGGATTCTGCGCGCCGTGTTACACTAGGGATAGAGCTGTTTTAGGCGGATTTTTCCTCAACAAAGGCGTGCTTATTTAAAATTATATCGGGCAAGCGGGGTGCCTATCCATACTCCCTCTCCGCCCAGGTATTCGTTTTTTTGCCCTTCAATTAAAAACTGAACGTTTTCTATTGTCCCGAACGCCGTAGCCGTGTATACAACTTGCATAAGCTGCCCTAAATAGCCGTCCACGCCGTATTTATTAAAGGCGAATTCCTGACTGAAATTGATAAAAGCCGTTTTGTTTTGTACGCTCGCGGATAAAAGCCGCGTTCCCTGCGGAATAAGAGAAATATAACCCTTTTCAAGTTCCGGAATACCGGGGCCTTCAAGAAGAGCGGTGAGGGCTGCGGTAAGCGGGGTGTTCGTCTTGGGAACGGCACGATTTACTTCTTTTCGCTCCACAATCCCGTCGCCGTTTATAACGATAAAACACAGATATTGATTCATTTTTGCAACGGAAGGCGGAGCGGGTTTTTCCGCAGAAAGGGGGTTTACATTTTGTTCCGCAACGGGCTTTTGCTGAGAAGCGGTCGGTTTTTTCGTTTCGGGATTTAAAATTTTTTCCGTTTGTGCAGGTCGTGCTTCATCATTTTGTTCCTGAATGCGAGCCTCGACGGAATTTTCTTCAGGCTTTGATTCGGTTTGTGTAACCGCCGAACCGCCTTTTTTCACAGCGTCCGGCTGTTTTCCCAATACAATAACTTCTTCCGGAGAACTTTCCGGCTCTTCTTTTTTTGACGATTCAAAGCGGCTTATAAATTCAGGCTCTTTGCCGAAAACGTGTTCAAAAAAAGCCGTTTCTTTTAGGACCGACATAATATCGTCCTGTTTTATTAAAAAGCCGATTAATAGACCCAAAAAAGCGGCAATCCAAACGGCAGCTTGAATACCGGTATATTTTTTATCCGAAGAGTCTTTCATATGCGTAAGTATAATGTAAGCATATATTTTTGTATATACCGATTTTTTCGGGGTGTTGTGGGCCGTGTAGAAAAGAAAGTTGCCGCCGTGCGCAAAAATGCACAGCGGCTATATTTTATCACTTTATTTTTCCCTGTTTTCCGTAAGTTCCGTTTTAAATAATTTGAGTACGACAACCATTGAAGCAAGGGTTACAAAAGTGTCCACAACCGTTCCGGTAACCCATACGCCGCGAATACCGAAAAAGAGGGGTAAAATCAATACGGCGGGAACGTATAAAATCAGTTGGCGCGCCATAACAAAGATACCGGCATATTTTGCCTGTCCGACGGCTTGAAAAAGGGTGATATTGATAATCATCAGTGCCGAAAGCGGAAAGAGTATCATTGCCGACAATGCGTTTGTTATACCGGATGCAACAAGGGCCGGGTTGTCTTTTATAAACAGCCCCAAGATTCTTTCAGGAAAAAGTAAAAAGCCGAGCCAAAAAAGCAGGGCAAATATAAACCCGAAACCGTAAAACAGCAGGGTACCTTTTTTTACGCGGTCAAACCGTTTGGCACCGAAATTGGTTCCGGCAAAGGCTCAGACGTTGCTGTGATGATGTATTGCAGCGAGGTTGGGGTCGAGGTTCATCTCT